>CP082942.1:314059-628118 GCA_019933195.1 Clostridium sporogenes | reverse complement strand
ATAAAAAGGATAGCAATATTATTTATATTTTTAATATCTATCTTAGTAACCTTGTGTCTAAAAATACCTTATTTTAATATAGAATCAATTGAGGTACAAGGAAATGTAAATATACCTAAAGAAGAGATAAAAGATATTTCTACTATTAAGATTGGAAATAATATATTTTATGCTAATAAAAAGCATGCAATAGAAAATATTTCACTAAATCCATATATTGAAGAAGTAAAAATCACAAAAAAACTTCCTAATAAATTACAAATATATATTAAAGAAAGAGAAGCCTTATTTTATAATAAGGTAGATAAAGATTTTTTTATAATATCTAAAAATGGATGTTTATTAGAAAAAAGAAAAGATATTAAGAATATGAAGCTTATTAATGTACAAGGATTTGAGTTTAATCAATCTAAAATAGGTAAGCCTCTAAAAGCTAAAGATGAGAGAACAGTAAAAATTTTAAATGATTTTGGAGTACTATTAAAAAATAATACCTCTGATATAGTTTTTACTGAGTTAGACTTAAGAAATTTATTGGATATTAGAATTTATTCTAAAGGTATATCCGTAAAAATAGGCACATCAGATCAAATGGAAAAAAAATTAAATACAGCTATAAATATTTTGAAAAGAGACGAACTTAAAAAAGCAAAGAAGGGATATGTAGATGTAAGTTATGTAGGCAATCCTGTATTTTATATAGAAAAATAGGAGGTAAGAAATGAAAAAGACTTCACAAATTAGTATAGCGGTGGTTTGTGCTATATTAGGATTTATGTTATCTTATCAATTTAAATCTATAGTAAAACAAGAAAAAACTTTAAACATAACAAGTAAAACCAGTGAAGATGTTACTGTAGAAATTGATCAATATAAAAAAGAAAAGACTGAATTAGAAAAAAAAGTAGATGAGCTTCAAGGAAAATTAAAGGATTATGAGAATAAGGCTTCTTCCAAAAGTGATGCCACTAAAAATTTGATGCAAGAACTTGAAACTACTAGGCTTTTAACTGGGAATACAGATGTGGAAGGGCCTGGTGTAGTAATATATCTAAACCCTACAAATGATATATTTGGTTCTGCTCCAAGTGATAAGCTAACGGATAAACATTTAGTTTATTTAGTAAATGAGTTAAGGTTTGCAGGGGCTGAGTCCATAGCTATAAATGGCACTAGGATAGTTAATAGAACGGGGATAAGAATTGCTGGAAACTATATAATGATTAACGACGAAAGAGTATCTCCTAATAAAAGAATAACTATAGAAGCTATAGGAAATAAAGATTTGTTATATGCTACATTAGATTTTCCAGAGGTTTTTGAAGCTTTTAAAGGTATATGTGAGGTAAAATATGAAAAGAAAGACAGTATAAAAATGTCAAAATATAACAAGGTCTATAAAAATGAATATGCAAAACCTGTAGAAAATAAATAATTTCTATTAAAGGTAATTAGGAGGGCTTTTATATGATAGGTTTTTTGGGACTTATAGTAGGTATTGTAATAGGAGCAGTTTTTCAAGTTAATATACCAGATAAATTTTCACCATATATGTCAGTAGCTATATTGGCTTGTTTGGATTCTGTATTTGGAGCCTTAAGAGCCTCACTTGCGAAAAATTTCCATGCAGATATATTTATATCAGGATTTTTTGGGAATGCTGTATTAGCAGCAGGCTTAGCTTATTTAGGAGATAAAATGGGAGTTCCTATATATTTAGCTGCTGTAGTAGTGTTTGGAGGCAGAATATTTGATAACTTTGGAGTTATAAGAAGAATACTTATAGAGAAAGCTAAATCTCATACTGAGGTGAAATAAATGAGAAATAATGAAGCTACCATATTCATATTCATAGCTTCTATAGCAATAGGAATACTAATCTCTATGAATATAAGTTTTAAAAAAGTAAATGCTAGAGCTTTTTTAAATGTAAAACAATATCAAGAGGCAATTCATGAAAAAAATAGGTTATACGCAGAAGTTAGTAATTTAAAGGAAAAATATAATGCTTATAATGAAAAATTAGAAAAATATGAACATCAATTGTCTAGTGAAAAAGAAATAAGGGAAGAGGTTAATGAGGAAATTTTTCAAAACAAATTACAATTAGGAACTATACCTGTAGAAGGTCCAGGCGTAAAAATAGTATTAAATGACGCAGATAAGGAATCCTTTGAAGGAGGAACCTATGAAGAAAACAAACTAAAATTGATACATAATACAGATATTATACAGGTTATAAATGATTTGAAAAATGCTAAAGTAGAGGCTATATCTTTAAATGGTCAAAGAATAACTAATGTTTCTGATATATATTGTGATGGTACATTTATAGGAATAAATAGCGGAATAAAATTGTTAGCTCCCTTTTATATCGAAGTTATAGGTGATAAAACATCAATTAAAGAATATATGATGAGAAGTGATGGATATCTTCAAATATTAATGCTTAGAAAAATATATGTAGATATACAAGAAAAAGATAAAATAATAGTACCAGCTACCAATAATAATAAAAAGCCAAAAAATATTAAATCTATAGAAAAATAATTAGTTTAAAAGTGTTTAATTATGAAGGACTTTTAGATTTTATAGAGAATATTATAAAGTAAATAATAATTAGGCTGTAAGGGGGCATGACTTTGGAAATACAAGACAATATTGAAAGCATTAGAAAAAGTTTACCAAAAGATGTAACTCTTATAGGGGTATCCAAAACTAAGCCAGTGGAATTTATAGAAGAAGCATATGAGGCTGGATTAAGAGATTTTGGAGAAAATAAGGTACAAGAACTTGTAGATAAAATAGAGTATTTTAAAGAAAAAAAAGATATAAGATGGCATTTAATAGGTCACCTTCAAAGAAATAAGGTAAAGTATATAGTAGGAAAAGTTTATTTAATACATTCTTTAGATAGTATTAGACTTTTAGAGGAAATTGAGGATAAATATAAAAAACAAAACGAAATAGCTAATGTACTAATTCAGATAAATATAGGTAAAGAAGAAAGTAAGTATGGCATATATACAGAAGATTTAGAAAAAATGATAGAGGCTATAGAAAAATGTGAAAATGTGAAAGCAAAAGGGCTTATGACTATAATACCTAAAGGATCTGATGAAGAATGTGCTAAATATTTTAGACAAATGAACGAAATATTTTTGGGGCTAAAAAATAAAAACTTTAAAAATATAGAAATAAAATACTTATCTATGGGAATGACAGGAGACTACCCTATTGCTATAAGAGAAGGGGCTAATATGATAAGAGTAGGACAAGGAATTTTTGGAAAAAGAAATTATGATATACATTAATTATTAAGGAGGTAAACATTATGTCAGGTAAAATATTAGATAAAATGGCTGGACTTCTAGGCTTAGAAGATGATTTAGAAGAGGATTTAGAAGAATTAGAAGGTGAAGAGGAAGCGGTAGAAGAAGAAGTTACTCCATTCATATCTTCAAGTACAAAGAGAAATAATAAAGTGGTAAGTATACATACAGCGGTTTCAGCTAAAGTTAAAATAATAAAACCTTCTAGTTATGAAGAGGCTGTAGATATATGCGATGAATTGAAGAATAGAAAAATAATAATAGTAAATACTACAGATTTGGAAACTAAAATAGCTCAAAGATTATTAGATTTTATGGGTGGTGCAAGTTATGCATTAGGTGGTAGCTTAGAAGAAGTAGAAAAATCTGTATATATATTAGCACCATCAACAGTAGAAGTTACTAATGAACTTAAAAGTCAATTAATATCTAGTAAGGGGATATTCAATTGGAATAAATAGATTTGGAGGCAAGTATGGTATCTAACACTATAACAACAGCAGTATCACTTTTATTTAGGCTTTTAGAAGGAGCTATTTTAATTGATGTAGTATTATCTTGGGTAGCTCCTGGAAAAAGGGATCCTTTTACTAATTTTATACATAGTCTTACGGATCCACTGATGAAGCCTGCAAGAAGCTTTCAAAATAAAATAGCTCCTAATTTGATGATAGATCTTTCACCTATATTTGCTTTGTTTTTACTAGATATTTTAAGAAATTTAGTTTTTATTATTCTAAGGACATTTTAAATGAACAAAGAAACATTTTTAAATAGGGTAAATATAGAAGATAAAAGCTTGTTGCTTGATATATATAATAAAGCAATTTTAGCAGAAAAAACAGGAAAACAATCATTTTCATCTTATTTTTGTACTAATAATATATGTAGAGTTTCTTGTGAACTAGCTAAATTCTTAAATTTAAAAATAGATATATTTGGAGTTTTTAAAGATTCAGAGAGACAAATTATAGGGTTTAATGTTCATGATACTGCAGATTTTCCAGTAGTTTTAGCTAAAATAAGTTATAATTCTAAATTTGTTAATTTAGAACATAAGGATTTTTTAGGCGCATTAACATCTTTAGGTATAAAGAGAGAAAAGATGGGAGATTTGGTTTTAAAGCAAAACAACTGTTATGTACCTATTTATGAAGACTTATATGAATATATAGCTATTAATTTAAATCATATAGCTAAATCACCCTGTAGAATAGAAAAGATGGATTTAAAAACTCAGGTGATTCCTGAGTTTAATTTTCAAGAAAAGTCTATTATTGTTTCTTCTAATAGAGCAGATTCTATAGTAGCATCTCTATGTAATATTTCAAGAAACAAGGCATTAGATTTAATAAAATCTTCAAAAGTGTTTGTAGACTATGATGAAGTTAAATCTAAAAACAGAGAAATAAATAGAGAGTCTATAGTAACTATAAGAGGATATGGTAAGTTTAAAATGGATTCTTTTATAGGCGAAACAGCTAAGGGAAGAATTAAAATATTATTTAAAAAATTTATTTGATTTGAGGTGTGTTCTATGAAGATAACATCAATGGATATTACGAATAAAGAATTCAAAAAATCCATGAGAGGATATAATTGTGATGAAGTAGATGAATTTTTAGATAAAATATCAGAGGATTATGAAGAATTATATAAAGAAAATTCATCTTTAAAAGAAAGAGTAAACACATTAGAAGAGAGATTGAATCATTATGATAAAATGGAAGAAACTATACAAAACACTCTTTTATTAGCACAAAATGCAGCAGAACAAGCAAAAGAAACAGCTCAAAAGGAAGCAGATTTAATAATAAAAAATGCTAATGATTCTGCTAAAAGAGTTATAGAAAAATCTCAAGAAGATGTTATGAAAATAAATGATGAATTCCAGTATACAAAACAAGAATTTAATAAATTTAGGAATAGATATAAAACATTTATGAAAACTCAAATGGACATGTTTTATGAAATGGAAAAAGAATTTATGAAAAATTATAATCTTGGTGCTGGTGTAGAGGAACGATTTGTGCCTGAAAAAGAAATCGAAGTTCAAGAAACTAAAGCTTTAGTAAATGAAATGAATAATTCAGAAACTAGAGAACATAGTTTTAAAGTTTCAGATATTACTATAGACAATTCTTCTTTAACAAAAAATGATAATGAAATAAAAAGCTTTTATATAAAAGAAGATTAATTTAGAGTTTTTGCATATAGCAAAAACTCTTTAATTTTGTTATGGAAAGAGATCTTTAATTATATAAATTAATAAATAAAAATAGTGAAATTATACCTAATATGCTAATAAAATATTATCTATATGGTATAATAAATTTATCGGATTACTATCAGCTTTAATGCTTACATAGGAGTAAAAAAGAGGTGTATCTTTCAAAAAAATATTTCCTAAGTTTTACGGGTGATGAAGTTTTCTGGAAATCTTAAAATTCTGTTTATCCTATAAATGTACGCTCTAATTTTGCCATATTCTTCAGAATTGGAGTGAAGAGTGGTTATATCTTTGGATAACGACTTCTAAGAAGTAGAACTCCTTAGAAGTCTGTTAGTAAGCTTTAATGGGAGTAAAATTTATCCTGAAATTAAGCATTCAGTTTATCCTAAATTACTTCAGATACGAAAGTAGGTGAATTTATGAAAGAAATAATACTAGAAAGTTCAAATCTTAAGCATAAAGTATACATAAATAATAACTTAAATAGATTTCATAATATACTTTTAGAAAATAAGATAAAGGATACAGATAGTATATTTATAATAACAGATAAAAATGTGTATAATTTATATAAACATAAAATGGAGCAGTTCATAAATAAAAATAAATATTTTGTATTTGTTATGGAGCCAGGAGAAGAAAACAAGAATATAAATACAATAAATAAAATATATGATTTTTTAATAGAGAATAATGCTAATAGACACAGTGTAGTGATAGCATTTGGTGGAGGAATAGTAGGAGATATTACAGGCTTTGTAGCATCCACATATATGAGAGGACTAAGGTTTATAAATATACCTACTACACTATTGTCTCAAGTAGACAGCTCAATAGGTGGCAAAGTAGGTTATAATCATAGAGAAATAAAAAATTTGATAGGTAATTTTTATAATCCAGTTTTTGTTTATGTAAGTACTAGCTTTTTAAAAACTTTAAGTAAAAGAGAGTTTTTAAATGGATTAGGAGAAATAATAAAATACTCTTTAATAAAAGAAAATGACTTAGCTTATTTTATAGAAAAGAATATTAAATTTATACTAGAAAGAGAGCAAGATAAGCTTATTCATATAGTAAAAGAATGCTTATCTATAAAAGCAGCTATTGTAGAAGAGGATTTTAGAGATTTAGGTGTTAGAAATTCTTTGAATTTTGGTCATACCGTAGGCCATGCTATAGAAGCAAATTCTAATTATCATATATCCCATGGAGAAGCAGTGGCTTTAGGAATATTAGTTGCTTTAAAATTGTCAGAAAACAAGCTAAATCTAGATAAAAACATATATAATAAAATAGTGCAATTATATAAAAAGTTAAATTTACCACTTTTCTATAAAGTTGACAACTATAAAACATTTTTGTATGCTATAAGACATGATAAAAAAAATAGAGATAAAATTAGATTTACTTTATTAGAAAAGGTAGGTAAAGTGAAAGTAAAAGTAGAAGTAGATGAAAATGAAATTATTGAAGCTATAAAAGAAAGCATAGATAGGGAGGAAGTTTAAATGACAATAGGTATTATAGGTGCAATGGATGAGGAATTAGAATTATTATTAAAGGAATTAGATTTAGAGAAAAAACAAGTTAAAGCTAATATGACTTTTAACTTTGGAAAACTTTGGGGCAATAATGTGGTAGTTGTAAGATGTGGAATAGGTAAAGTAAATGCAGCAGTTTGTACTCAAATACTTATAGATGATTTTAAAGTGGATAAAATAATAAATGTAGGTATAGCTGGAGGAACAGCAGAAAATGTATTACCAGGAGATGTAGTAGTAGCAGATAGCTTAGTTCAACATGATATGGACACATCTGCCTTTGGAGATCCAATAGGACAAATTCCAAGATTAGATACTTTTGATTTTAAATGTGATACTGAATTAATAGAAAAGGCTAAGAAAGCTTTTGAAAACAAAACAGAACATAAATGTGTAGTAGGAAGAATAGTTACAGGAGATCAATTTATAAATGATAAAGAAAGGGTTCAATGGATGTGCAAAGAATTTAATGCACTAGCTTGTGAAATGGAAGGTGGAAGTATAGCTCAAGTTTCTCATTTAAATAATATTCCTTTTGTAGTTATAAGATCTATATCAGATAATGCAAGTACAGGAGCTCATATGGAATATGAGGATTTCATGACAATAGCTATAAAGAATTCTACTAATATATTAAAAGGAATGCTTAAAAACATATAAGATTGCATCAATAGTATATGTTGAAAAACCAATATGGAACTATTGCATTAAAAAATTTACACACAATATGCGGATTTGTAAATTAAAAGTTAAAATAACATATTGTAGAATTTATGCTTAATGTGATAGCCTCATTCAAAAGAAGAGAGAAAAGGAAGAAATTTTCGTAGGTGATTTAATGGAAAAATTATTAATAGATAAGAAAAATGGTGAAAATATTAAAGTTAAGGTAGGAGATATAATTATAGGTGGAAATAAAAAGATAATTATGTCTGGACCTTGTGCAGTAGAAGATGAAAAAACTGTTATGGCTATAGCAGAAAACCTTAAAAATTTAGGTGTTCATATATTAAGAGGAGGAGCCTTTAAACCAAGAACTTCTCCTTATTCTTTCCAAGGTTTAAAATTTGATGGACTTAAAATTTTAAAAAAATGCGGAGAAAACTTCAACATGCCTATAGTAAGCGAGGTAATGGATGCTAGGGATTTAGATAAGGCTTATGATTATATTGATATGATACAAATAGGTTCAAGAAATATGTATAATTACACTCTTTTAAAAGAAGTAGGTAAAACTAAAAAACCAATTCTTTTAAAAAGAGGTATGAGTGCTACTCTTAACGAATGGATTTATGCAGCAGAATATATAATGAGTGAAGGAAATATGAATGTAGTATTGTGTGAAAGAGGTATAAGAACCTTTGAAAGTTATACAAGAAATACATTAGATTTAAATACTGTAGCTGTAATAAAAGATAAATATAGAGTTCCTATAATAGTGGACCCAAGCCATGCTACAGGTTTTAGGGAATATGTAAAGCCAATGTCTTTAGCTGCTATAGCTGCAGGAGCAGATGGGGTTATAATAGAAAGTCATATAAATCCTGATAATGCTATATCTGATGCTAGACAGACTATAAATGTTAAAGATATGGGAGAAATAATAGATAAGATAAGTAAAATAACTAGTATTATAGATTGATAGAAATCAAAGGTTTAAAAAGCTTTTTTAATAAAATTTAGTTGGAATAAAGACTATAATTGAAAAGCATAATTTTACTAATAAAATTTTGACTACTATAGAATTATTAAATTTAACAAAATGATATATTAATATTAAGAAATTGGTGAATAAGTATGGATTTATTAGTTAAAAAACTAAAAGAAAGCTTAAAAGGAGAATATGAAATAACAGGAGATAAATCTATAGGTCATAGATCTCTAATAATAGGAGCTTTAGCTAAAGGTGAATATAAAGTTTATAATTTCCCAAAGAACTTAGATTGTATGGCTACTTTAGAATCTATGAAGAAACTTGGAGTAGATATAAAGATAGAAGGAAATACGTTAAAGGTGAATTCGCCAGGATATGAAAATTTTAATAAGAAACCAGAAGTATTGCAAGCTGAAAATTCAGGAACTACAGTAAGGCTTATGTCGGGTGTTCTAAGTGGCATAGGAGCAGAAGCAAAATTTGTAGGTGACGAATCTTTAAGTTGTAGACCTATGAAGAGGATTATAAAACCTTTAGAAAAAATGGGAGCAAAAATAGAAAGCAAAGATAATAAATTACCACTTAAATTTTTAAGGCATAGTGGTTTAAAGTCTATAAAATATAATATGGAAGTAGCATCAGCCCAAGTAAAATCCTGTGTATTATTGGCAGGATTAATGTGTGATGGGGAGACTACAGTAATAGAAGAAAAATGTACTAGAGATCATACTGAAAGAATGCTAAAATATTTGGATGCTTCGATAAACATAAGAAATATATATTCTAATGTAGAAGAGAAAAGTATTTATAAAAAAGAAATAACTATAAAAAAATCTAAGCTAAACAGTAAAGACATATATGTACCCGGGGACATATCTTCGGCAGCTTTTTTAGTTTCAGCAGCTTTGCTTCAAAAGGAGTCTAATTTGTGTATAAAAAATGTGCTTTTAAATGAAGGCAGAATTGAATATATAAATGTTTTAAAATGCATGGGAGCAAATATAAAAATAGAAAAAGGAAATTTATTAAATGATGAACCTGTAGGAAATATATATGTAAAAGAAAGTGCTTTAAAAGGTATAATAGTAGAAAAACATATTATACCTAATATAATAGATGAAATACCAGTACTTTCTGTAGTTGCTGCATTTAGTGAAGGTAAAACTATATTTAAATCTGTAGAAGAACTAAAATTTAAGGAAAGTGATAGAGTAAAAGCTATTATAGAAAATTTAAATAGAGCTGGAATAAATGCTATGTATGAAAAGGGAGATTTAATTGTAGAAGGAAACAAATCTTATATAGATAAATACCTAGAGATAGAAAGTTTCAAAGACCACAGAATAGCGTTAGCTTTTTTTATTTTATCTTTAAAAAATAAAAAACATACTTTAATTAAAGATTATCAATGTACAGAAATATCATTTTCTAATTCTTTAAGTTTGTTTAGTTTAGATTATGAGTTAATTTAGATTTATATAAGTGAATAAATTGCATAATTGAAACTTTACATACAATGTATTGGCTTTAAATGAATAAATCGATACAATGTAGTGATTTGATTATATTTATAAATGGATTATGCAATTTTCTCAAGTAAATCTTTAAAATTATAATGTATAAATTTAATTTGAAAAAATAATAGCTACAATAATTAAATTAGGATTATATAAAATAAAATTATAACTAAAATTAGGTTAATTAAAAGCTTTTTACATAGAATAAATAAAATAAATATACTTAAAATATCATTAAGAAAGTAAAAGTTCTATGGAGAAAGGGGTTTATAACCTATGGATAAAAATTCTTTAGAATATTTTAAAGATAAACTTATAAGAGAGAAAGAAAATGTAAACTATCTATTAGAGGAAATGAAAAATAATGAAACTATAGATTCTAATTCTGCTATTAGCATGGAATTATCTAATTATGATAATCACCCTGCAGATACAGGATCAGAACTTTTCGAAAAAGAAAAAGGCTTGGCTCTTAAAGAAAATGAAATATCTATAATGAAGAAAATAAATGATGCATTAAATAATATAGATGATGGAAGTTATGGAGTTTGTAAGAAATGTGGTAAACATATACCAAATCAAAGATTAGAATTTGTTCCTTATGCAGAGTTTTGTGTTAAATGTCAAAATGATATAACTGAAAAAAATGTTAACTCAGTTCAAAGGCCTGTTGAAGAGAAAGTTTTAGGGTATCCTTTTGGATATGGTTATAACGATAAAACTACAAAAGTAGAGTTTGATGCAGAAGATTCTTATCAAAGTGTAGAGTTTTTTAATAAGATGAAAAACATGGATGAATACTATAATGTAGGAGAAGAACAGGATTTAGAAGAAGAGGGTTATGTAGAACCAGTAGAGAGAATAAGCAATGAATATTATAAGAGTACTTTATATGATTAAAAAATTAAGTATAAAAGAGCAGGTAGTCATGGAATAAATTGATTCTAAGGTTCAGTGAGAGCCTATTTATAATAGAACACTGAACTTTAGAATAATTTTTTACAAAAGGAACTTAAATATAAAATTTTATGAATATTTTATATTTAAAATTCAATTTAATTTATAAAATATTTTATTTCATAATAAACCATGATTTTATAGTAATAGGGGGGATATTTTGGAAATAGTTATATTAATATTAGGCATAGCTTTAGATAGAATAAGTAAAATATGGGCTTCAAATACATTAGCTTCGGGTAAAGATATAGTTATAATAAAAAACTTATTTAGTTTTTCTTATTTGGAAAACAGAGGAGCAGCTTTTGGAATATTTCAAAATAGATTAATATTTTTGAGTTTAATAACTGCAATTGTAATTTTAGGAGTAGCATATTTTATTATAAAGTACAAGCCGACTTCAAAATTATTAAAGATATCTTTAGCATTAATAATAAGTGGTGCTATAGGTAATTTAATAGATAGAATTTATTATAAATTTGTAGTAGATTTTATTATGTTACACTATAAAGATGTTTATTATTTCCCTACATTTAATGTAGCGGATATGTTAGTAGTTTTAGGTACTGCATTATTAGCTATATACATATTAAAGGAAGAGTAGATTATGGAGAAAATAAGTTTACAAGTAGAAAAAGAATTTGATAATGTAAGATTAGATTTATATTTATCTAAAACATTTGAGGATAAATCTAGATCCTATCTTCAAGGAATTATAGAAGAAGGAAATGTTTTAGTAAATAACAATAAAAAAAAGAGAAATTATAAATTAAAAGTTGGAGATAATATTGAAGTAAATATTCCAGCCCCTAAATTACTTCAAATAGAGCCAGAAAATATTGACTTAGATATAGTATATGAAGATAAAGATTTAATAGTTGTAAATAAACCTCAAAATATGGTAGTGCATCCAGCTCCGGGGGTATATTCAGGGACACTAGTTAATGCTCTTTTAAATCATTGTAAAGATCTATCAGGTATAAATGGAGTAGCAAGACCTGGTATTGTTCATAGAATAGATAAGGATACTTCTGGAGTATTGGTTGTAGCTAAAAATGACAAATCTCATAATAATTTGGCAGTTCAGTTTAAAGAACATTCAATCTCTAGAGTATATATGGCTTTGGTAGAGGGCATAATAAAGGATAAAGAGGGAACTATAGAGGCGCCTATAGGTAGACACCCTGTAGATAGAATAAAAATGGCAGTAGTGAAAGATGGAAGGCATGCTGTAACCCACTACAAGGTTGTAGAGAGATTTAAAAATCATACTTTAGTAGAATGTAGATTAGAAACAGGAAGAACACATCAAATAAGAGTTCACATGAGTCATATAATGCACCCCTTAGTAGGAGATCCTGTCTATGGATATAAAAAGCAAAGATTTAACCTAAAGGGTCAAATGTTACATGCCAAATTATTAGGTTTTATTCATCCTACTACAGGTGAATATATGGAGTTTGAAAGCTCAATACCAGAGTATTTCAAAAAAATAATAAAAATTTTAAGGAATGAATTGATTTAATTTAAAAATCGTGATAATATGTGTATATAAATGTCACAAAAGATAAAAATATAAGTAACAAAAGATAAAATCTTTAATAACAGAAGATAAAATAATTTAATAACAAAAGAAAAATATATATTGTAATTACAAAACTAATGCATATTAATGAAAACAAAAGATGAAATTACAATATATATTAATTAATAAAAACAAAAGAAAAATTAATTTTATTGAAAAACTAAATTAAATGTTGTATAATAGTAAGAAATATTTTACCTTTAAAATGATCCTGTGAGGTCATAAGGCTACGAATAAATTGAGATGGAACTATTATGCCTTTACTCACAGAGTAGAGGCATTTTTTATATTGAAAATTTTAATTTAATAATAAAAAAAATAAAATATTAATTTTAAAATTTTTATATTGGTTTAGTTAAAACTTATATTAAGAGACAACTTATTTAAGTTTCAATTTATAGAAAAGGAGGTATAAAATTGAATCTTAAGGCTGAAATACTAGATGAAAAAGGAATTAAAAGAAGCCTTACGAGAATAGCTCATGAAATAATAGAAAAAAATAAAGGAGTAGAAGACATTATTCTTGTAGGGATAAAGAGAAGAGGTTATCCTCTAGCTAAGAGAATAGCTGAAGCTATAGAAAGTATTGAGGATATAAAAGTACCTGTAGGATCTGTAGATATAACCTTATACAGAGATGATTTAATTGAAAAAACACAACAGCCCATAATAAAAAGTTTAGATTTAGAACATCATATTAACGATAAGAAAATAATATTAGTAGATGATGTAGTATTTACAGGAAGAACGGTAAGAGCAGCTATGGATGCTACCATACATCATGGAAGACCTGCTGCTATACAATTAGCCGTTTTAGTTGATAGAGGACATAGAGAGTTACCTATAAGACCAGATTTTGTAGGAAAGAACATTCCAACCTCAAAAGCAGAAGTAGTATCAGTAAATCTAAAAGAACTTGACGGAGAAGATTCCATTAAAATATTTGAAAAATAGAGTCTTTTAAAATAGTCCAGAGAGACTAAAAGGAGGAAATAATATGAGAAAATATGTAGACGTAAATGAAAAATTACCTATCTTAAAAACTATACCATTAAGTTTTCAACATTTATTTGCAATGGTGGGGGCAACTATATTAGTTCCAATGCTTACAGGCATGAGTCCTTCTATTGCATTATTTGGAAGCGGTATAGGAACACTTCTTTATGTGCTTTGTACAAAGGCAAAATTACCAGCTTATATAGGATCATCTTTTGCATTTATAGGCCCTATGACAGTAGCATCATCAGCTTATGGTACTAATGCAATGTTATCTGGAATAATAGCAGCAGGTTTAATTTATATATTAGTAGCGGCTATAATAAGTTTTACAGGAACAGATTGGCTAAACAAGGTATTACCACCAATTGTAGTTGGTTCTGTTGTAATTGTAATAGGTTTAGGATTAGCAGGAGTAGCAATAAACTGGGCAGGTCTAAATTCTAGTTTTACTATAGATTCAATGCAAAGTGTGCCAAGATGGGCATGGATTACAGTTTCTATGATAACTTTAGGTATAGGAATACTAGGAACTATGTATTTTAAAGGTTTCTTAGGAGTAATACCAATTCTTATAGCGATGATATGTGGATATATTTCAGCACTGGCTTTAGGGGTTGTATCTCAAGAAACTTTAACTAAAATAGCAAATGCACCTTTATTTCAACTTCCACCATTTATGAAACCAGAGTTTAATATAAATGCTATGATATTAATGGCACCAGTAGCTTTTGTAACATTAGCAGAGCATATTGGACATGTTTATGTAACAAATAATGTAGTAGGAAAAGATTTTACAAAAGATCCAGGGCTTCATAGATCTATATTAGGAGATGGAGTAGCTACACTACTCGCAGGATTTATAGGAGGACCCCCAAATACAACTTATGGAGAGAACATAGGAGTTATGGCTATAACTAAAGTGTATAGTGTATGGGTAATTGTAGGAGCTGCGATAATAGCAATTATACTTTCATTTATAGGACCTGTAGCTACGCTAATCGCTACTATACCAATGCCAGTAATGGGAGGAGTAAGTATACTATTATTCGGAATAATAGCTTCCTCAGGTTTTAGAGTATTTGTAGAAGATAAAATAGATTTTAGTAAAAAGAGAAACTTAATAATATCCTCTGTAATAGTAGTATTAGGAATAGGTGGAGCTGCAGTAAAATTTAAGTTAGCAGGATCAGAGGTAGAAATAGCAGGAGTTGCATTAGCGACATTAGTAGGAATAATATTAAACTTAATACTTCCACAAGAAAGTAGAACAGAAGAAGATGATAATAAAGAAGAGAACAATAAGGAAGAGGCTGTTAAAACTATAGAAAAAAAGGTAGTTTAAAAGATTTAATGTATAATACCTTTTAAAGGTTAAGAATTAAAACAAAAAGTATTTTTAGTCAATAAATATCTATAAAAATAAAGTATTCTAATTATTTTTATAGATATTTATTTTTTCTAAAAGCACTTTTTCTTTTAATAGGTTTAAAAGGTATTATTCTAATTTGTGTTTATAAAAAGTTTGAAAGTTATATATATTTTTTTTCAAAGAATTTCATTATGGATTTCTTAAATCATCTGTAAGAAATTTATGCTAGCTTTTACTATTTGTTTAAAAATATGCATGTGCGCCGTAAAAGGCATTTTAAAAAGATTAACCATATTCGTACTCTAAATAATAAAAGTCCCTAGCACTTTTATTATTTTACGTGTGTTTTTGAAACTTATTTGGTATAA
The DNA here is from genome assembly GCA_019933195.1 of Clostridium sporogenes. Lineage (NCBI taxonomy): Bacteria > Bacillati > Bacillota > Clostridia > Eubacteriales > Clostridiaceae > Clostridium > Clostridium sporogenes. Next base: position 612,563 of record CP082942.1, on the reverse strand, counting down.
TTTATAATAGTTATTAAATAACATTATTTATATGAATTTAAGAAAAGGTGATTATTATGAGAGTTTATTCTTGGAATGTTAATGGTTTAAGAGCAGTAGCAAAAAAGAATTTTTTAGAATGGATAGAGGAAGAAAATCCTGATATATTATGTATTCAAGAAACTAAATTACAGGAAAATCAACTAGAAGATAATATAAAAAATATAGAAGGATATTATTCTTATTTTAGTTTTGCGGAGAAAAAGGGATATAGTGGTGTGGCTACTTATACTAAAGAAGAGCCTATTTCAGTAAAACATGGTATAGGCATAGAAAAGTTTGATTCAGAAGGAAGAATACTTATAACAGAATTTGAAAACTTTACACTTTTAAATATATATTTTCCTAATGGACAAAGGGATGAAGAAAGACTTCAATATAAATTAGAGTTTTACGAAGCTTTATTTAATTATTGCGATGAACTAGTTAAGGAAGGCAAAAAGCTAGTTATATGCGGGGATTACAATACAGCCCATAATGAGATAGATCTTAAAAATCCTAAAGCTAATGAGAAAACTTCAGGATTTCTAAGAATAGAAAGGGATTGGCTAGATAAAATAATAGAAAGAGGATATACAGATACTTTTAGAAATATGAATCCAGATAAGATTAAATACTCTTGGTGGAGCTATAGATTTAAAGCTAGGGAAAGAAATGCAGGTTGGAGAATTGATTATCATTTTGTTTCAAATAATTTATTGGATAAAGTAAAAGACACAGAAATATTAAACGATGTTTATGGATCAGATCATTGCCCTGTAATGTTAGAGTTAGATTAATACTCATTTGATTGATTTATACTTATTAATTTGTTTATTATTGTCCTGTAATATTAGGATGAAAGTAAGCAATAGATATTATATTTGAAGAAAGTTTTATAAAAATTTATTTAGTATACTAAATAAAAATTATATTTAAATAGGAGATGAAAAAATGGAGTATACACTAATTGCCACAGCAACTTTTGGATTAGAAAAGGTAGTAGCTAATGAATTAAAAAAATTAGGTTATGATGATTTAAAAATAGAAAATGGGAAAGTTACTTTTGTAGGTGATGAAAGAGATATAGTTACATGTAATATGTGGCTTAGAACTGCAGATAGAGTTTTAATAAAGATGGCAGAATTTAAAGCAGAAAGCTTTGAGGAACTTTTCCAAGGAACTAAAGCAGTACCTTGGGGAGAATATATTTCAGAAGACGGATTTATGCATGTTACGGGAAAATCTATTAAATCTACATTACATAGTGTGCCAGATTGTCAATCTATAGTAAAAAAAGCAGTAATAGAAGCTATGAAGAGAGAGTATGTTAAGGATTGGTTTAGTGAAGATGGAGCAGAGTATAAAATAGAGGTAGGTATTTTAAAGGATGTAGTTACATTAACATTAGATACTTCAGGCCAAGGTCTTCATAAAAGGGGTTATAGAGAAAATGCAGGAGAAGCTCCTCTTAAGGAAACATTGGCAGCAGCGTTAGTACTTTTAAGCAAATGGGAACCTTCAAGAATACTTGCAGATCCTATGTGTGGTTCTGGAACTATTGCTATAGAAGCAGCCTTAATAGGCAAGAATATAGCACCAGGGTTAAATAGAAGTTTTGCAGCAGAACAGTGGGATATAATACCTCTTAATATGTGGGAAGAAGTAAGGAAACATGCTAGAAGTTCTATAAATAAAGAAGATTTTAGAATATTGGCTTCAGATATAGATGGAAGAGTATTAAAAACTGCTAGAAATAATGCAGAAAAAGCAGGAGTTTCTGATTATATAGCTTTTCAAAAGATGGCTATGGAAGATTTTAAATCGAGAAAAAAATATGGAGTTATAATAACTAATCCACCCTATGGTGAGAGGTTAAATACATTAAAAGAAGTAGAAAAAATTTATAAAAATTTAGGTGTAGTATACTTCGAATTACAAGATTGGTCTTGTTTTATATTAACTTCTTATGAAGGATTTGAAAAAATATTTGGAAAAAAATCAGATAAAAATAGAAAACTATATAACGGAAGATTAAAATGTTATTACTATCAATATATAGGATTAGAACCTCCTAAGAAATATTATGAAAAGTAATATTTAAAGATTATAGATTCAAGTAGTAATTTATTATATAAGTTTATTTCGATAGTTTAATATAGGACACTACTTAATATAAAACTGACTAGATAAAGTTAAAGTGTTTTAATATATATCATTTTTTTATAAGATCTAGGAATTAATGAAGATAGTTAAGTAATGCAAATATTAGAATTATAAATAAAGGTGGTGAATTTTATGAGATTATAATATCTCATAAATAAAATATGGATAGACTAATAGAAATAGAAAACATTAAAGATATAGTACCTATTTATAAAAATACAGCTATTGAAAAACTTTTGAAATATCATAATTTAGGTTATAAAATGGAAAAATATGATAATGCAGAATTATTAGTTGGAATGTGTATGGATAATCGTAAGCAACTTAATATACCTAATAATTTTGCATATATACTTAGAACCGGTGGAGGGAACTTAAGATATAGTGAGTTTAAAATATCTTATGCTATTGCAGTAGGTGGAGTTAAAGCTTTAGCGTTAATAGGACATAATCGTTGTGGAATGGTAAATTTAATGAATAAAAAGGAAAGGTTTATTCAAGGATTAGTTGATAATGCTGGTTGGGATAGAAATCAAGCTGAAGAACATTTTATGAGTTTAGCTCCTATGTTTGAAATAGAAAATGAAACTAGCTTTTTATTAAGTGAAACTAAAAGGCTAAGAGAAAAATATCCTAAAATATTAATAGCGCCATTATTTTATAATGTAGATGATAATTTATTATACTTAGTTAATGAGAATGATTAGAGAATTTTTAGCTATCTTATTATTAAAATGATTTAAATTTATTTTATGTTAAAAAATATAAATAAAATGTAATTATTTAGTAATAAGCTAAAAAAATATGATAAAAAGTTAAAAAATGTTTGAAAAATTAATATTATGTTCTATAATTAAAATATACAAAAATTAGGGGGTAATTATTTTGAAAAAAATTTTGAGCATTTTAATTATAGGTACGTTATCATTAGGACTATTTGGATGTGCTAATGGAAAAGTAGAAGAAAAAAAGGAAGATACATCAAGTAAGAAGGAATCTAAAGAAAATCTTGATGTAAGTGTATCTGCTGCTGCTAGTTTAACAGAAGCTTTAACAGAGATACAGAAAAAATATGAAAAAGAAACAGGATCTAAGGTTTTAATAACTTTTGATGCCTCCGGAACACTTCAAAAGCAAATAGAACAAGGAGCTCCAACAGATTTATTTATATCAGCATCTAAGAAGAATATGGATAAATTACAGGAAGAAAAATTAATAGAAAACGATACAAGAAAAGACTTATTAGGAAATAAACTTGTTTTAATCGTATCTGAAGAAAATAAGGATAAAAAAATTGAAAATGTATCTGATTTAAAAAATATTGATTCTAAATTAGCTATAGGAGAGCCTGAAGCTGTTCCAGCTGGAAAATATGCAAAAGAAGCTATAGAATATTATAAATTATGGGATGTTTTAAAAGATAAGATTGTATACGGAAAATCTGTAAAACAAGTTGCTAAATATGTAGAGAGTGGAGAAGCAGCTGCAGGAATTGTTTATAATAATGATGCTAAAGTATTAAAGAAAAGCTACATAAGATATACTTTTGACGAAAAATCTCATAAGCCAATTGTTTATCCAATGGCAGTAGTTAAAAATAGTAAAAATAAAGAAGGAGCAAAGAAATTTGCAGAATATATTCAAACAAAAGAAGCCCAAGATATATTTATAAAATATGGATTTGATTATATAGCAAAATAGGAATTTGTTATGATATTACAACCAATTATTTTATCACTAAAAGTAGCTTTTATATCTACGATTTTTACCTTTATATTTGGTATATTATTGGCTAGAGTTTGCACTAAGTTTAACTTTAAAGGAAAAAATATACTTGAGAGTTTAATTATTTTGCCAATGGTTCTACCACCAACAATTACAGGTTATGGATTGCTTATTTTAATGAGTAAGAGGAATTTTATAGGAAAATTTTTATATGAGAACTTTGGAATAAGTATTATATTTACTCCAGTTGCCGCTTGTGTTGCAGCCACAGTGGTTTCAATACCTTTAATGTATCAAAGTGCTAAAGCAGCTTTTTTAAATATTGACCATATATATGAAAATGCAGCAAGAACACTTGGAGCAAGTGAGTGGAAGATTTTTTTTAAGATTAGTTTTCCATTGGCATGGCCAGGTATAGTAGGTGGAAGTGTACTATCTTTTGCAAGGTCTTTAGGAGAATTTGGTGCTACTTTAATGGTTGCAGGAAATATACCTGGTAAAACACAGACTATACCTACTGCTATATATTTTGCTGTAGATAATGGATATACAAAGGTTGCCAATACACTTTTAGGAATAGTTGTAGTTTTTAGTTTTCTTCTAATATTTTTATTAAATTCATGGTTAAAAAAGAAAGACTATAAAAGATTAAATTAAATATTAATAATATTTATAAAGGATTAAAAGCAGTATGTATTGTGTTAGTGGACAAATTAACAAATATGATTACTGCTTTTAATTCTAGATTAATAAAAACCTATAATTTTTTAATTCTAAAAAAGTCATGAAAATGTTTAATATATTATATGTATTTGATTAGGTAAAGTCAGAAAAATCAATCAATGTATAGTAATGTAAACTAGATATAGTAAAGAATCTTTAGTTATTATAGTATAGACAATAAATAATTATATATAGAATAGTAGTAAAATAGCATTTTAGAGGGTATAGAAAGATAATATAAGGAGATTCAATAAATGGTAGAATTAGATATAGTTAAAAAGTTAAAATATTTTGATTTACAGTGTAAATTAACTTTAGGAAATGAAGTAGTTGCATTGCAAGGAACTTCAGGATCAGGAAAAACAACTACTTTAGATTGTATTGCAGGTATTAAGAAACCAGACAAAGGAACTATTAATATTAATGATAGAGTTGTTTTTTCATCTTCAGAAAATATAGATTTACCAATAAAAGATAGACATATAGGATATTTATTTCAAAACTATGCTTTGTTTCCTCATATGACTGTAGAAGAAAACATATTATTTGGAGTAAAAAATCAAAAAGATTATGATATAAATTATATAAATTATATAACTGAAATATTTAAAATAGAACATCTTAAAGATAGAAGACCTAATCAAATATCTGGTGGAGAAAAGCAAAGAGTAGCTTTAGCAAGAGCTTTGGCAGTAAAGCCTAATGTATTAATGTTAGATGAGCCATTTTCAGCATTGGACAAGGATACTAAGGAAGTGGTTTATAAAGAATTTATAGAATATAAAAAAAATTTTAAAATAAGTATTATTTTAGTTACTCACAATTCATATGAAGCAGAATTGCTGGCTGACAGGACAATGATTATTCATGAAGGGGTACTGGGTACTTGTAAAAACTAATGATGCTTTCAATATTGCTTAAAATAGTTTATAATGAAAACATATTTGTTTTTAAATTATAGCTAATAGATGAAGGGATCGATGTAATTATGAAAAGTTTTTTAAAGACATTACTTATTGTATTCATATGCATAGTTATAGCAGGATTTGCATTTTTTAAGATGGCTACTTATCAAGGCGGAGACCAAGCAGAAAATTTAAGTGATAATTCTATTAAGAATGAAAATATATTGGATAAGTTAAAAAATGTAGAATTTAGTAAAGGAACTTTAACAGTAAATGAAGATGATGTAAATGAGATGTTAAAGGTTTATTTTCAAAATGAAAAAAATGTAGGAAGTATGTTAGTTAAATCTGTTAAAGTAGATACTAAAGATAATAAATTAAATTTATATGTACCAGTTAGATATAAGGGAATTGATTTACTTATGTCATCTAATGGAGATGTAAGTACAAGAGATGATAAAATAATTTATAAGTTAGATAGTATAAAAATGGGGAAAATATCAGTACCTAAAAATATTCTTTTAGATGAAATAAAAAAATCAAATATTAGCAATATTGAAACTAATGGAGATGAAATTATTATAGATAAAGGTATTACTAAAGTTAAAATGAAGGATATAAAAATTGAAGATGAAAAATTAAAAGTTAGTTTTTAAAAATATGTTTTTATTTTAGTTTTTCAGTGGGTATATTATTTAATATAAAATTAAAGTTAAATCATATGACCACTGAATTTTTTTATTTAAAATATAAACAGACTTCTAAGATTTAGATGGAGTTTTTATTCTCTCTAAAGCTTAGAAAATGATTAACCATGGAGAATTAAGACTTTTTTATTTTAAAGAAGATGAGAGTATTAGAGTAGGTAGTCATCAGATAAAATATGCTATTTATAAAACTATTTTAAGTTAAAAATATTTGCTCTTATATAATTATATATTGTAGTTATTAAAAGTAGGATATATTAGTTATATTATTAACAGTATTTATCATATGTGTGGACATACAGCTATATAAAAGTATATTGAGTGTTAAAGAAACATATTATAGAATAAAGCAATATATTTTAAGGAGAATGCATTTGTTAAGGGCGGATGGCGTTTTTCAAGGTGGTGGAGTTAAAGCTACAGCTTTTACTGGAGCTATTTGTAGATTAGAAGAAGAAGGAATGATGTGGCAAAGACTGGCAGGAACATCTGCGGGAGCTATAATAGCTGCTTTTTTAGCTGTAGGTTATAGAGGAAAAGAAATAAAAAAAATAATGTACGAATTAGATTATAAAAAGGTTGGAAATATGACAGCTATTAAAAAATTCCCTTTAGCTAAAAAGTCATTAGGACTTATATTAGAAAAGGGTATTTTTAGCACAACTTATATAGAAAGATATCTTGAAGAAGCTTTTAAAAATAAGGGAAAAACAAAATTTAAGCACATAAGTTTAAACAAAGAATCACCCTTAAAGATAATAGCCTCAGATGTTACCAATAAAAGGTTGCTTATATTACCAGATGATATAAAAAAATATGGTATAGATCCTATGGAATTAGATATAGCCAAAGCAGTGACTATGAGTATAAGTATTCCTTTCTTTTTTACACCCATAAAGATTAAGTATATGGATAAAGAAGCTTTTATAGTAGATGGAGGTATAACTAGCAACTATCCTATATGGATATTTGATGTAAAAGATATTCCAAGATGGCCAACCTTTGGTTTTAAATTAGGCAATGGTGAAAATCTTAGTAGAACTATAGAAAATAAGGATTTTATATCCTACATAATGGATGTTATAGAAACTACTATAGATTCTTATGATGAAAGCTATCTAAGGGACAAGGATAAAATTAGAACTATATCTATACCTGCTTTAGGAGTAAAAACTACAGAATTTAATATATCCTTAGAAACTAAGGAAAAATTATATAAAGAAGGCTATGAGAAGGCGGATGAGTTTATAAAAAAGTGGGATTTTAGGAAATATATAAGATCCTATAGAATTTAGTAATATTAAATCTTATTTATATTATATATGGTACATATATAATATAAATATTTATTTAAAAGTTACTTATACTAAAGATATAGATTTAATAATTTTAGGAGGTATTATTTTATGAAGTCGAAAGATAAAAGAGAATGGACAAAAGAAAACTATTTGGCTAATGGACATAAAACTCAAAATCAGTGGGCTAAAAATAAGCTTAATACTACTGTAAAAGAACCAGGAATGAATGAAAGTGGCTTAGAAGCTCAAAGAAAAGGATATTAGCTTATTTTATAATATATTTAAAAAATTTTTATTAGATAAAAATTTTAGATTTCTTTCTGGTATCAAATTTATAAAACCAGAAAGAAATTTTTTGTTTAAAAATCAAGGATTATATAAAAATATTATAGAAAGGCTTAAGTTTATTTTAATTATATATAATTGTAGAAAATTTATCATTTCAATGATAAAATACACAGTTGAAAATAATAAATTTGATATGGGGTAAATTGTTAAAAATATTTTTATTGGAAGGGAGTGTTTTAATTGATTAAAGAAGAAATGACACCTAAAGAGAGGATTGTAGCTTTTTCTAAAGGAGAAGAAATTGACAGAATAATATGTGTTCCAGATATGGGAGTTACTATGGCACCTTTTATTGGAGTTACAGCTAGAGATTATTATCATTCAGCACAGCTTATGGCAGATTTAGAAATAGCCTTATTTAAAAGACTTCGTCATGATGGGGTAAGTATATCTACTAGCCTTAGAGGAGTTGCTGAGGCTATGGGTGCTAAAGTTGGTTATCCTGAATATGGTATTTCTTATTTAATAGAGCCAGCTATTAATTCCATAGACCAAATAGAATCTCTTAAAGTTGTAGATCCTTTAAAAGATGGTAATTTACCAACTTTACTTGAAGCAATAAGACTTACTAGAGATGCACTTATGGACAAGGTAGATGTTGGTGCGGCTATGTCTGGACCTTTTAGTGTCGCAGCTTCTGTAGTGGGAACAGAAAATCTACTAAAATGGATGATTAAATATCCTAAAAAAGTTCATACATTAATGGATATAGTAGCAGAATCTAATAATAGGTATATAGAAGAGGTAGCAAAGCTTGGAGTATCTATTGGATTTGCAGATCCAGTTTCATCTACTAGTCTTATAAGTCCAAAGCAGTTTAGAGAATTTTCATTACCGGCTTTAAAGAAAAATATTAATAAAATAAAAGAGAAGACTGGAGGAGCTCCTGGTATACATATTTGCGGTAAGAGTAAGGAACTATGGGAAGACGTTGTAAATGCAGGAATTTCTAATTTTAGTATTGATAACGCAGAAGATTTAGAAGAAGCTAAAAATATAATGGGGAACAGAGTTGTTATTACTGGAAACGTTCCCCCTGTAGATGTAGTATATAGAGGAAATAAAGAAGCTATTTTCGAATCCGTTAAAGAATGTATTAAAAAAGGTCATGATTCTAAGAAAGGATATATTTTAAGTACAGGATGTCAAATTCCAATGCATACACCAATAGAAAATATTGAAATGTTTATGGAAGCAGGAAAAACTTATGGAAAATATCCTATAGATTTATAAGGGATAATTAAATAATAATTTTAAATTAAGATGAGGAGAGTTTTAAATGGGAAATACAAATGAAAATAAAGGAAATGGAAAGGCTCTTATACCTTTTGCTATTTTTGTGTTAGTGTATTTATGCTCAGGAATTATATTATCTATTATGGGAGTAGAAATGGCATTCTATCAATTTCCAGCTCCAATTGCAGTAGTGGTAGGAATAATATTTGCATTTATTTTAATACAAGGAACTTTAGATGAAAAAATGGACAGCTTTGTTAAAGGTTGTGGGGATGAGAATATAATAATAATGTGTATTATATATCTTTTAGCTGGCGGATTTTCATCAGTTTCTAAAGCAATGGGTGGAGCTGATGCTACAGTAAATTTAGGATTAACTTTAATACCACCTCAATTTATTGTAGTAGGTATATTTTTAATATCTGCATTTATTTCTATTGCAACAGGAACATCAGTAGGAACTGTTGTCGCAGTAGGTCCTATAGCTGCTCAGTTAGTAGCAAAAGCAGGATTAAATATGCCCTTGGCACTAGGAGCATTAGTTGGGGGAGCTTTATATGGAGATAATTTATCAATTATATCCGATACAACTATAGCTGCTACAAGGACTCAAGGTGTAGATATGAAAGATAAATTTAGAGTTAACTTTGGCTTTGCTACGGTAGCAGCTTTAGTTACAATAGCTTTTTTATTTATATTTGGGAAGCCAGTAACTACACCAAAAATGGTAAGTCATTCATTTAATTTAATAAAAATAATTCCCTATATGTTTGTTTTAATAGCCGCCATAGCTGGAAAAAATGTATTTGCAGTATTAATGGGTGGAATAATACTCTCTGGAGCTATTGGGATTGGTTATGGAGACTTCACAATTTTAGGATTTGCAAAGGAAGTTTATGGAGGATTTACAGGGATGTTTGATATTTTTTCATTATCACTGTTAACTGGAGGACTTGCTAATATGGTATCCAAAGGTGGTGGTCTTGACTGGCTTTTATACAAGATAAATAAAATGATAAAAGGTAAAAAATCTGCTGAATTAGGAATAAGTTCACTTGTAGCATTAACAGATGCAGCTACGGCAAATAATACGGTTTCTATAATTGTTTGTGGTGAATTGTCAAAGGAAATATCAAAGGAATATAAAATAGATCCAAGAAAAACGGCTTCTCTTCTAAGTACATTTTCAATGGTAATGCAAGGAATAATACCATATGGAGCCCAATTATTGATAGCAGGTAGTTTTACTAAAGGCTCAGTTAGCCCAGTTCAAATTGTACCTTATATGTGGTATCCATTTATATTAGGTATATTTGCTATAATTTTCATATTAACTCCTTTTGGAAATGGTTATTTAAAGAAACATCCTTGGGATTTTGAAAAGAATCAACCTGTAGATAAAGCTTAAATAAGTTATATTTATTTAGGAAATTTTATGAAATCATATTCATAATTTGCAGGCAAACTTATGAATAAATTTTTCATAAGTTTGTCTTTATTCATTTATTTTGATCTAAACATCTTAGAATTATCTAGATTATTTATTGAATTTAATCTTTAATTTTAATATTAAAATAATTATTACAGAAAAAATATAATTAATTTAGTTATAGAAAGAGGAAGTTTATGGCTAGAATTATTTTTATAAAAAACAAGTTAGAGATAGAAGTGAAGAAGGGGACAAAACTTATAGAATGTATAAGAAAAGCAGGGCTTAATATTGAAGCTCCTTGTAACAGAAAAGGAATATGTGGTAAGTGTAAAGTTATAGCAAGAGGCAATCTTTCTCCTAAAACAAAAGAAGAGGAAAAGTTCACAGAAGAAGAAAATATTAGGCTTGCTTGTATGTGCGAGGTAATTGGGGATGCTCAAATAGAATTAATAGAAAAAGATAAAAATAAAAAATTAAAGACCATTAATAAAGGTTATTCTATAGAAACAAAATTAGATAGTAAAATAAAAAAAGTGGAATTAAATGATATAGATGAAAAAACCAATATACCTTATAAAGATACCTTGAATTTTACAATAGAAAAATTAAGTATTTTAAAAAGGATGGGGGAAATAGAAAAAAGCAAAGAAAAAGATTTATGTGGGATTATTCATAAAGAAGAGTTAATAGATGTAATACATAAAAGTCAATCCGTTTTAGCTGTAGCAGTGGACATAGGTACTACAGGATTATCTGCTTATCTTTTAAATTTAGAAGATGGCCAAATTTTAAATAAAATATCAGATTTAAATCCTCAGACAGAATATGGAGGAGATGTATTATCTAGAATTACTTATTGTATGGAGAATAAAGATGGTATAGAAATTTTGTCTAAATGTATAAGAGGGAAAATAGATTCTATGGTAGATAAATTAATAGGCAGGGAGTACGAAAGAAAGAATGTGTATGAAATAGCCATAGCAGCTAATACTACGATGCTTCATCTTTTTACAGGTGTTAATCCAAATACCATAGCTAAAGCGCCTTATAGATCTGTATTTTTAGATCAAATAGAAATAAAAGCTAGAGATATGAGTATAGAAATAAATGAGGAAGGAAATATTGTATTACTTCCATCCTTATCTTCTTATGTAGGAGCAGATATTGTAGCAGGAATTGTAGCTACAGATTTTCAAAATAAAAAACATCCATCTATATTTATAGATATAGGAACTAATGGTGAATTAGCAGCTATTTATAAAGGGAGTATGTCAGCATCATCTACTGCAGCAGGACCAGCCTTTGAGGGGATGAATATTTCCTGTGGTTCTAGGGCTGAAGAGGGTGCTATAGATAGTTTTTCTATAGATGAAGAATATAGCGTTAAATATTCAACTATTGGTGATGAAGAGGCAAAAACTATTTGTGGTAGTGGACTTATGGATGTTATGGCAGCATTAATAAAAAGTAAAGTGGTTATGTCTAGTGGAAGATTTAATAAAAATATGCCAGATAATTTAAAAGAAAGATTAAAAGATAAGAAGTTTTATATAACAGAGAAGGTTTATATATCTCAAAATGATATAAGACAAATGCAGCTGGCTAAAGGCGCAATATCCTCAGGGGTTACTATGCTTTTAAAAGAAGTAGATGCTAATATTGAGGACATAGAAGAGGCGGTAATTGCAGGAGCCTTTGGATATCATATAAATCCAGAAAGTATAAAAATATTAGGAATAATACCAAAGGGCTTTAAAGGAAAAATAACTTTTGTAGGAAACTCCTCCATAGAAGGAGCAAGATTGTCCTTACTAAATAAGGATATTTCGCAAGCTATGATAGACATAAGAGAAAATATAAAAGTTATAGAACTTTCCACTAGAGAAGATTTTCAAGATTATTTTGTAAAGGCTCTAAGTTTTTAATGATATCTTAGAACTTATAATGTTTTATTAATAAAGATAAAATATAATTAGAATTGTAGCATTAGGTAAATCTTAATGGAGTGATTAAAATGACAAAAGTAAATTTAATTTCAGGTTTTTTAGGAGCAGGAAAAACTACTTTAATAAAAAAAGTTTTGGAAAATGTGAAAGAAGAAAAGATAGTAATAATAGAAAATGAATTTGGAGAAGTAGCCATAGATGGGGACTTAATAAAAAAAGAGGGCTTTGATGTATTTGAATTGAGAAGTGGCTGCATTTGTTGCATGATGAAACAAGATTTTGAGGATTCTCTACAAAAGGTAATAGAAGAATACAAACCGGATAGAATAATAATAGAACCTACAGGTATAAGTTCTTTAAGCCAACTACTAGATATATTAAAAAAGGATAATTTTAAAGATAAAATTAATATTAACTCAGTGATAACGGTGGTTGATGGTATAAGCTATTTAGAAGAAAAAGATGCCTTTGGGGAATTTTATATGGATCAAATAGAAAATGCAAAAATATTAATAATAAGTAAAACTCAAATGATAGATAAGAGTACTTTAAATAAAGTAAAGGAATCTTTAAGAGAGTTTAATAAAAAAGCTCATATAATTGAATTACCTTTTGAAGAATTTAATAGGGAATGTGTATTGAAATTTTTGGATGAGAATTTATCAAGGGATATAAAAATAGAACCTGTAGAATTTAAGGTATCTACAGAGTATGGTTTTGAAAGCTTAGGCATAAAAACAAACAAAATCTTTGAAATAGATGATGTAAATAAACTTATAAGTAAATTATTTGCTGGGAAATATGGGAATATAATAAGGATAAAAGGTTTTTTAAAAGGTAGGGAAGACATAATTCAAATTAATTGTACTAAAAAGGTTTATAGCATAGATGCAATTAAGGATAGTGAAGAAATAAAGATTTGCATAATAGGACAAAATCTATATAAAAAGGAAATAGAATTCTTATTTAAAGAAAAATATAGGATAAAAAGATTGTAAAAATTTTTTAGGAGGAATGATAATGGATTATGATATGAACTTTAAATGTATTTTAGATACAGGAGAAGAAATACCTAAAGAAGCAGTAAAAATATCAGGAGTAAAATTTCCTGATGTGCATAAAAATGCTAGAGATATGGCTATTCTTTCTAAGAGTATAAGAGAATATAATGATGATTTTTTTTCTATAGTACCTTTTTGTATGACAGTAGAAGCAGAAGCTTTAGGAGGAGAAATAAATTTAGGTGATGAGAAAGCTGGCCCTAGAGTTTCTAATTATACATTCAAAAGTATTGAGGACATTAAGGGACTAAAGGAAATAGATTTCGAAACTAAAAGAATAAAAGAGGTTTTAAAATCCGTTGAAATATTAAAAGAAGAGGGTGAGACTGTAATAATGGATGTACAGGGACCCTTTACTATAATAAGTTCTTTAATTGATCCAAGAATTTTTTATAAGGCAGTAAGAAAAAACAAAGATGAAGTAGAAAGACTTATGGAAATAGTAGAAAAAAACTCAGTGGAATTTATAAAGGAAGGAGTAAAAAGAGGAGCAGATATAATATCCTTTGGAGATTCTGCTGGAACTTTAGATATATTAGGACCAAAAATGTATAAAGAATTAGGTGGTAAATATACTTATAATGTTTTAAAAGACGCCCAAAATTACCTACAAGATTCTATAATACATCTTTGTGGCATAACGTCATCTTCATTAGCTAGATCAGGATTTGTAAAGTCAAATCCAATAGAAGTACCAGAAGGAATTACTTATGGACAGGCAATAGATCATATTAGAAAAGAAAATAAGAATTTGAAAATATTAGGTCATAGTTGTTTAAGGAAGACCACCAAACCAATGAAAAAGGCTATAGTATGGGAAATACAATTATAATAAAAATATTAAGAAATAAAGTGTAGATATATTAAGGAGGAAAAGTAAATGAGTAATGTATCACAAGAATTAATAGAAAAGTTATCAGAATCAGTAGTAGAAATGGAAGAAGAGGAAACAGTAGAATTAGCAAAAAAATGTATAGAAAATAATATTAGTGCATATGAAGCTATAGATAAAGGGCTTGCTCATGGAATGAATAGAGCAGGTGAGCTATATGAAGAAGGAGAATATTATATTCCAGAATTATTGATGTGTTCTGATGCTATGTACTCAGGACTAGAGATTTTAAAACCTTACTTAAAAAAGAATGATTTAGGGAAAAAACATAAAATAGTTATAGGTGTAATACAAGGAGATACCCACGATATAGGAAAAAATTTAGTTAAAATAATGATGGAAACAGAAGGCTTTGAAGTTATAGATTTAGGAAGAGATGTACCACCAAGAGACTTTGTAGATAAAGCTAAAGAGATAGAAGCAGACATAATTTGTATGTCTACTCTTATGACTACAACTATGGATGGAATGGGAGAAGTTATAAAATTATTAAAAGAAGAAGATATGAGAGAAAAAGTAACAGTAATGATAGGAGGAGGCCCTATATCTCAAAATTTTGCAGATAAGATAGGCGCAGATTTATATACAACAGATGCTTCAAGAGCTGCAAAATGTGCAAAAAAAATAATAGAAGAAAAAGTTAAATGTTAGTAAAGATTATACTTAAAACAATAAAATGTTATTGATGTTAAGTGGAATTTTACTCCCACTAAATATTAAAGAGTGTTATTTATGGGTATAGATAATTTTACTCTTATTTTCAAGAAGAATAGATATTATAGGGATAGTCATAAGAGAAAGATTTTGATAGAACATATTTTATAAAAATGTAAAAAATTTAAAAGTATGAGGTGCATTAAATGTTAACACCAAAAGAAAGATTAAATTTAGCATTGAAAAACAAAAAGGTAGATAGGCCTCCTTGCATATGTCCAGGTGGAATGATGAATATGATAATAGAAGAGTTGATGGATATAAGTGGATATAAGTGGCCAGAAGCTCATACAAATCCGGAAACTATGGCTAATTTAGCTATAGCAATGTATGAACAGGGAGGATTTGAAAACTTTGGAGTGCCTTTCTGCATGACTATAGAAGCAGAAGCTATGGGAGCTAAAGTGGATTTAGGAGATAAAACTACTGAGCCTAGGGTTATAGAGTATCCTATAGAATCAGTAGCAGATTGGAAAAAACTAAAAAGAATAAATTTAAATGATGGAAGAGAGAAAGTAGTTTTAGATGCTATTAAAATTATAAAAGATAGAAATTTGCCAGTACCAATAATGGCGAATTTAACAGGACCTATAAGTGTAGCGTCATCTTTAATGGAGCCTATGTATTTTTATAAAGAATTGGTTAGAAAAAAAGATGAAGCTCATGAATTTATGAATTTTGTAACAGAAAATTTAATAGAATTTGGAAAAGCTCAACTTTTAGCAGGTGCCAATGTTATAACTATATCAGATCCAAGTGGTACAGGAGAAATACTAGGACCAAAATTATTTAAAGAATTTGTTATACCTTATATAAACAGAATAATAGATGAACTTAAGGACTACACAGATGGAACAATAGTACATATCTGTGGAAGATTAAAAAGTATATACAAAGAATTAAATGATTTGCATAGTGATGTAGTAAGTTTTGATTCTATAAGTAGTGTAACTCAAGTACTTAAGAATGTGGAGAATAAAGCTGTAATGGGAAATGTAAGTACATTAACTATACAAAATAGTCCAAAAGAAGATGTAGAAAAGTTGGCTAATGCTTGCATGAATTTAGGAGTAAATATATTATCACCAGCTTGTGGTATAGGAACTAAAAGTCCTATGGAAAATGTAAGGGCAATGGTAAATGCAGCTAAAAAAAGAAATGCAGAATAAGAAAATTACGACTTAAGGGGAAGTTATACTACCCGTGATTTAAAAAAGGGATATATGGTTAAAAAGGCAGTTCGCTTCAATAAGAGATCCTAACTTGTTTTTGCTTAAAATATATGGTTTTAAATTATAACTCGCTGAACCCTCGAACAATAATTTGAAACTTTCATATATTTTGCAAAAACAAATAAGAATCTCTAATCTTGCTCAAATGCCTTTTACACCATATATCCTTATTTTTAAATCACGAGAAGCTAGAATAACTCTTTAAAAATAATTTCCTATATGGTAAAGGGGTACAAAAGGAAGAATTTACTTCACTACGTTCTGTAAAATACATTATATTTTGTTTATTTTCCTTTGAACTTTAATAAGAGTGTTATAGAAATTTTTTATAGAAAAGTTACAGTCTATTAAAGTTTTGTATAATTGTAGAAAGTTTATAAATCTAGTGCTAAAATACAAAAATAGAATGTATAATGACAAATTTAGTATGATATAATATGAATTTTTGCTTTAAAATATAAATAAATTAAAAATAAATAAAAAAATGGGGGTTATTATATAAATCTTAAAGAAAGGTATGTTAATCATGGATACTTTTAAAGATGAAATGACTGCAAAGGAAAGATCAGAGGCTTATTTTAAAGGTGAAGAAGTAGATAGATTACCTTGTGCTATTATGTTTGAAGAAACGGCTGCGGTGTATGCAGGAATAAACACTAAGGAATATTATTTTGATGCAGATAAAATGCTAGAGGCAGAAGTATTTAAAGTAAGAGAGCTTGGAGCAGAAAGTGCAGGAATTAATGTAACCTTAAGAGGTATGGGAGAAGCTCTTGGTAGTAAAATGGGCTATCCAAGTGACAGAGCTTCTTATTTAATTGATCCAGTATTAAATGACTATAAAATGCTAGATAATATGGATATAGTAAATCCTTATAAAGATGGAAGATTACCAATAATATTAAAGGCATTAGGTAAAATAAAAAAAGAGCTAGGTAATGAAGTAAATATAGGTAGTGGAGTTTCAGGGCCCATTAGTGCAGCTTCTGCAGTTAGGGGAACAAACAATCTTATGAGAGATTTTGTTAAGAATAAAGAAGATATACATAAATTATTAGATTTTATGACTGAATGTAACTTAGCTTTTGTTAAGGCTGCTTATGAAGAATATGGATTAGTATGTGGTATAGGAGATCCTTTGTCCTGTGGTAATTTAATAAGTGGTAAACAGTTTGAAAAATTTGTAGAGCCTTATCTTAGAAAAAACATAGATGGTATATATAAAATAACAGGTAAAAAGCCTTCTTTACATATATGCGGGAAAACAAAACACATATGGAGTAATCTGGGTAAAATGAACATATCAACTTTTAGCGTAGATAATTGTGAAGATATAGAGGAACTTAAAGCTATATTGGGAGATAAAGTATGTATAGTAGGAAATGTTGATCCTGTTTCTGTCATAAGAAATGGAACTTTAGAAGATGTGTACGATGCTGTTAAACTGTGCATAGAAAAGGCTGCAGATAGTCCTAAAGGTTATGTAGTAGGATCTGGTTGTGATATACCTGGTGGAGCTCCAGTAGAGAATATAAAGGCTATTATAGAGGCTACTAAAAAATATAGTAATGGTATTAGAATGGGTAGAGGAATTTAGCTTAAGAGGAGATGTAATATTAATGATAGAAATATCAAATTTGCAAAAATTTTATGGCAATACAGAAGTTTTGCATAACATAAATGTAAACATAGATAAGGGCGATATATATGGACTTGTAGGAGTTAGTGGAGCAGGAAAATCTACACTCTTAAGGTGTATAAATGGACTTGAATCCTATGAAGCAGGAAACTTAAAAGTAAATGGTGTAGAAGTAAAAAGTTTAAAAGGAAAAAGTCTAAGATCCTTTAGAAAAAATATAGGAATGATATTTCAACAATTTTCTTTGCTTGAAAGAAAAACTGTATATGAAAATATAGCATTACCTATGGAATGTTGGGGATATAAAAAGATAGATGTAGATAAAAAAGTAAAAGAATTATTGGAGCTAGTTGAATTAGGTGATAAGATAAATTCTAAACCTAGGGAATTAAGTGGAGGACAGAAACAAAGAGTTGCCATAGCAAGAGCCCTTACCTTAGACCCAGAAATATTATTGTGTGATGAAGCTACTTCAGCATTAGATCCTAATATAACAAATTCAATTTTAGAATTGCTTAAGAAGATAAATAAAGAATTGGGAATAACTATTATAGTAGTTACCCATGAAATGGAAGTAGTAAAAAAAGTGTGTAATAAAATGGCTATACTAAGTAAAGGTAATTTAGAGGCAAGAGGAAAAGTAGAGGATATATTTTTGGATAAGCCTAAAGTTTTAGAAGAACTTTTAGGATCATTAGAAGATAATGTAATACCAAAACAAGGGGTAAATATAGAGATAGTAGAGAGAAAAAATATTCAAAGGGGATCACTTTTATCCAGCTTAGCTATAGATACAAAGGTTAAATATTCTTTAGTATGGGGTGGAGCAGATAAATATAGAGATAAAATATTGGGGTCCTTTGTTATAAATATAGAAGATAATGATAAATCCAAAATTATAAATTATTTAAATGAAAATCATATTGAATGGAGGGAAGTATAAAGTGAGTGAAATTACAACTTTGATGAAACAAATAATTCTTCCCAGTTTATGGCAAACCATATATATGATAATAATATCAACTATTTTATCTTTTGCAATTGGATTTATATTAGCAATAGTATTAGCGGTAACAGATGAAAGAGGTATTAAACCAAATAAAATAATTTATGGTATATTAAGTGCCATAATCAATGTATTAAGATCAGTGCCATTTATTATTCTAGCAGTAGCTATAATACCTTTTACAAGAAGTGTTGTAGGAACATCTATAGGAGAAAATGCAGCAATAGTTCCTTTAACTATAGCTTCAGCACCTTTTATAGCTAGATTAATAGAAAGCAGTTTAAAGGAAGTAAATCCTAGTTTAATAGAAGCCGCTAAATCCTTTGGAGCTTCAAATATTCAGATAATATTTAAAGTGATGGTAAAGGAAGCAATTCCATCTATAAATTTAAATTTAACTTTAGCTACAATAACAATATTAGGATTGACAGCTATGGCAGGAGCAGTAGGAGCTGGCGGTTTAGGAGCTGTTGGGCTTACTTATGGATACCAAAGTTTTAATGATACTATAATGTATACAACTTTAGTTTTATTGGTAATTATAGTTGGAATTATACAATTTGTAGGAAATATTATATATAAAAAATTAAAATAGATACATAATAATCTATTTAAAAAAACTTAAAGTTATAGTTAACTTAACTATATTTTTAAATAAATATATACATAGAAAATAACAATCCATATAATTTAATAAATTGTACATATTTAAGGAGGATTTAAAAATGAAAGGAAAAAAAATAGTCAGTATTTTAGCAGCTATAACATTAACATTAGGAATGGTAGCCTGTGGGAACAGCTCATCTAAAGACAAGGAGAAAGCAAATGAAACATCAGGAGATAAGAAGGTAATAACTATAGGAACATCAGTTATATCAAAGGATGTTTTAGAGGAAGCACAAAAGGTATTTAATAAAAAAAGTAGTAAATATGAAATGAAAATAAAAGTGTTTGATGATGCGATAACACCTAATATGGCAGTTAATGATGGAAGCATAGATGGTAACTTTTATCAATACGAAGATTATATGAAAAACTTCAACAAAGATAGAGGTACAAAGTTAAAAGCATATGGTAAACCAGTTTTTGCATTCCAAATAGGATTATATTCTAATAAAGTTAAAAAAATAGCCGATATTAAAGATAATATGACTGTTGCAGTATCTAATGATAATACTAATAGAGCTTTAGCATTAAAATTATTAGATAAAGAAGGCGTAATTAAACTAAAAAAAGGTGTAGAAGTACCAAATACTTTAGATATTGCTGAAAACAAACATAATTTAAAATTTGTTGAAATGGAAAGATTGAATTTAGCAAATGCATTAAATGATACTGATATGGCTGTAGTTATGGCAGATGTTATGCTTAAAGCTGGTAAAGATTCAGAAAATGCTTTAGCTTTTGCTCAAGAAGAAGGTATTGTTTTAGTACTTAAAGAAGATAAAGAATGGGCAAAAGAAGTAGAAGAAGCTTTAACTAGCAATGAAGTTAAAACATTTATAAAAGAAAAAACAAAGGGAACAAAAACACCTTTATTCTAGGATAAATATTTTAAGATAATCAAAACTTCTATTGTTAAATACAAAGATACCTTTAAACTATTATAGCTTAAAGGTATCTTTTTTTATAAACAAAAATATCGTAGCACTTATTATTTTATAATAGTATGTTTCTCATAAGACTGTAAGAGAATATTTAAAAAAATAAAACTATGTATATTCAACAGTTGAAAGCTTTTTATAAAATATTCCATTTCAAATAAATATCCCATAAAATTATCTAATATCTAAAATCTAAAAGCTTTTTATATTAGAATTTATTTCAGATAAATATTCTATAAATTTATATACGTTTAAGATTTAAAAAAATATATATAAATTAGAGATTAGCTTTTATTCAATTCTTTCATCATTTTTGTAGTTGCCTATAAAAGTTTTTCCGTTGGTTTCAATATACATACCTTTTCCATGTCTTAGGTCATTTTCCCATTGACCAATATATTTACTACCATTGTTACAAACATAAACTCCATGTCCATGACGAATATCAGAATGCCAATCACCAGTATAAACATCACCATCTGACCAAGTGTAAATGCCCTGACCAGATTTTAAATCATGTTCCCAACATCCAATATAACTTTCACCATCAGGCCAAGTATATATGCCATATCCATGTTTTTCATCATCTTTCCAACTGCCAGTATATTTTTCACCAGAAGCCCAAATTAAAACTCCTTCACCATGCATCATATTTTCTTTCCAGTAACCTACATATTTAGTTCCGTTAGTGTAAGTATATGTACCAAAACCATGCATTTTTCCATCTTTTCTCTCACCTTCATATGTTCCACTATGATCATGATGATGTTCATCAGAAATAATGGATTCTGACAATGGAGATTTGCTCATTAGTTTATAATCTTTAGGGTTTTCTATTTTAAATTTTTTCATATTATATACCTTACCTTTCAAATACTGTTTCGTATTTAGCAAATTTATTTAATATATTTATATAAATGATTTTTCATTTCATTTAATAATCAATAGCAAGTATAAAATATTATATCATATAATGCTGAAAATAAGATACTAAAAATCAATAATTTTATTGATTTTTTAGTATCTTAAAAACTTATTTAATATATTCTGTATGTTTATTTTAAGAAGCTATTTTATTTTAATAAGTAAATAAAAATTAAGCTCATTAACATTAATAGATTTAGTGGATTGATTTTCAGTACCAGATATATGGGAAAATACAAATTTAACCTTTATTTTTTCATTTTCATCAATTAATATCATATCTTTAGATGATATTAAATTTTGAGATGAAGGAGTTTCATATTTATCAGTAAGGTTTTTTATGAAGTAACTTAAATCTTTTTTATAAATCTCTTTTCCAGCATAATTTATTTTTATAGAATTTGATTCGTTAGTGTATACAGCATTTAAAGGAATGTTTTCTATATCTTTTTTATATTTATTATTATTTAAATTAGTTATATCTATTAGATAGTCATATTCTTTTATATCAATAGGAGTTTGTGATTTATCTTTTATAAGAGTGAAAAATATTTCAGGGGAAGCATAGGAATCATCTTCAAGAGGAAATCCTAATACACTATTGCTATCAGATAATTTAAAGTTTTTAGGAAGATATTTAATATTTTTAAGACTATGATTCCTATGAAAATAATTAAGAATACTACTTATTTGAAGTTTATCCTCTTTGGACATATTGTGAGAAATTTTTAAATTACCATCTTTAATCATGTTATTTTTTAAGAGAATTTGTTCAAATCTATTATTTTGGCTTATTTTTGAAATTGAGTAACTGCTAAAAGGCCCTAATACTGAAAAAAGCATAACTATTGAAAGAGTAGTGGGAATTATTATATTTCGTAATCTTTTAGTAAATGAGAAATAAAGCATTATGCAAAATACCCAAATAGCTAAAATAACTACATAATATCTTCTTTCGGTTATTCCATAGGCATTGATTCTTATACCTATAGAAATAAACATCATGATTAAAAGGGGTAGTATTATTTTAGGAGCAAATTTTGAGAATTTATTTGCCCATGAATTTTCATGGCGTAGAGGGGTTATAAAAAATAATACTCCAGTAACAATAATGGAATACCATAGAACCAGGTGAGAAACTATTCCAGAAGGCCAAACCATTGTTATTATTATTTTCCCAAAATATATATATAGAATTATTGTATAAGCTGTTAAAAGTGGTATTACAATATATAAAATAAGTATTCTTAAAAGCTTTGGATAAGATTTTGGAGTTATTATTTGATTTTTAAGTGGTACTGTTGCAAGAAAATAGGAAACTCCAAAGATAAAAATCACAAATAGCCATGTGTAATAGTAAATTTTCCCTAAAATTATTATTCCAAGCAATTTATCTATTGTAAATAAAATTGCAGAAAGCCCTAAAAAAAGAACTATTGAATATATTAGAGTAGTAAAAAATCCTGTAAGCACAGTTATAACATACATTTCAAATTGATCTTTTTTTGGAAAATAGGGTATAAAAAGAAACCCGAGATAAAGTGCTAAGTTTATAGCAATGGTTCTTGTAGTGGTAATTATGCCAATATCCTTTGAAAGTGAAAAATAGTAAATAAATAGTAATAATGCACTAAAAATATAAGTGGCTATAAGATTATAAGAATTTTTTTTACTTCTTTTTTCAAAGAAGTGTTTTATGCAAAGAGAAAGAGGTATTCCAATGGAAAGTACAAGAGCTATTTTCATTAAGTAATTTTCTTTGGGATTAATTTCTGAAATTAATATAAGTATAGCAGCCAAAGAAGCTGATATTAATATAGTTACTGGAAATCGTTTGATACTTGAATAAAGACCCTGTAAAATATTTTTAATACATTTATAAAGCTTCATATTTAAGTCCTCCTTATGTTTATAGTGTATATTAAAGTTTAATATAAATTTATAAAAAGATAAAGTATAATTATATAAGATGAGTAGTTAAGTTTAAATTATGTAATTTTGTAAAAGAAATTCTTTTTAAAATACTCAAAATTAAAAACTATATAAAAAATATATTAAATAAATTCATTGAAAAACCAGTTAAATAAATTGCTTTATAGATATATATAATTTAAGATTGATCCATATAAAAAGAGTTAAGTGTGATTGTAAAAATTGGGTGTAATTAATAAGTTTAAACAATAAAATCTCTTGAAAAATAAAGGTAAAGTTAACATAGTTAAAGTAACATATTTAAAGTAATATATAAGATATAGTGAAAAACCTATTTATAAAGTTCAACATTAAATTAAAGTATGATAATATAATAATATAGAATTGAAATAAAACAGGGGGAACTTTTATGAAAAGTTTATTTGATAAAACCTGCATAAAAACAATGGAACTTAAAAATAGATTTGTCCGTTCAGCCACCTGGGAGGGGATGGCCACAGAAGAAGGGCATATTACTGAAAGATTACTTAATATATATGAAGAATTAGCAAAGGGTGGAGTTGGGTTAATAATAACTAGTTATACTACTATATTTGATTATGATAAACCAAGTCTTAAGATTCTTGGGATTTATGATGATAGTTTTATTGAAGAATATAAGATTTTAACAGATAGAATTCATAAACAGGATGCTAAAGTATTAATGCAAATAGTTTTGGGAGAAAATTATATTAATAAGGAAACTGGGAGTGAATTTTATGGGCTAAGTGAAAATATGCCAAAAGATGATATAAAAGCTATAGTAAAAGCTTTTGTAGATGCAGCTAAAAGGGCTAAAAAGTCAGGATTTGATGGGATTCAAATTCATGGGGCACATGGATACTTTTTAAGTAGAACATTAAGTCCTCTTTTTAATAAAAGAACAGATAAGTATGGTGGTTCAGAAGAAAAAAGAGGTACATTAATATTAGAAGTTTATGATGAAATAAGAAAAGCAGTAGGAGAAGATTTTCATATATCTATAAAAATTAATTGCTCGGATTTTGATGAAGGTGGAGCTACATTTAAAGAATGTGAATTTGTTTGTAGAAAGCTTTATGAGAAAGGTATAGATTCTATAGAAATTAGTGGAGGAGAAAATACTTGGAGAGAAAAGAATAAAACTGAATCTATATATAAAGAATATGCTTCTAAAATAGCAGAAGAAATAGATACTCCTATAATTTTAGTTGGTGTCAATAGGAGTTATAATAATATGAATGATATATTAAATAATAGTAAAATAGAGTATTTTTCAATGTCTAGACCTTTTATAAGAGAATTAGACTTAATAAATAAATTTAAAAAAGGTGAAAGTGAAAGAGCTAAATGTATATCCTGTGGAAAGTGTTATGGGGAACATGGAATAAGATGCATATTTAATATGTAAAATAAAAATAAGGATGGAGAATTTTATTTAAATTCTTCATCCTTTACTATGTTATTTCAAAATTTGTAGGTTGTAATTGATATAATATCAAATAAATACTATAAAACATTGATATTTTATCAAGAAATATGTTGACTTAGTGATAAATTTAATGTAATATCTAATATATAATTAATAAATTGATTTTAGATATAATGGTTATAATATTAATACTAATGAGTAATTATTTAATTCTATATAGAGGTTATAGGGTTTATGCAAAATAACTTTTAAAAATTTTAGGAGGGGAAAAACATATGATAAAATTTAAAGAAAGATTAATGATACCACAAGGATATGAATCAACATTAGGAATAAGAGAAACAGAGGTTGCTATAAAAAAGGTCAAAGATTTCTTTGAGAAAACTTTATCTGAAAAATTAAATCTTACAAGAGTTTCTGCACCTTTATTTGTAAGAAAAAATACAGGTATGAATGATAACCTAAATGGAGTAGAAAGACCAGTAGTCTTTGATATGAAAGATTTACAAGATGAAATGATAGAAATCGTACATTCTTTAGCTAAATGGAAAAGAATGGCCTTACACAGATATAGTTTCAAAGCTGGAGAAGGACTTTATACAGATATGAATGCCATAAGAAGAGATGAAGATTTAGATAATCTTCATTCTATATATGTGGATCAATGGGATTGGGAAAAAGTTATCAATAAAGAAGATAGAAATAAAGAAACTTTAAAATCTATAGTGAAAGAAATATATTCTGTATTTAAAGAAACAGAAAAATACATTTGCAGTAAATATGAAGGATTCAATGAAATATTACCAGAAGAAATATGTTTTATAACTTCTCAAGAGCTTGAGGATATTTATCCAGACTTAGATTCAAAGGAAAGAGAAGATGCTATAACTAAAGAAAAAGGAGCCGTATTTTTAATGGAAATAGGTGGAGTTTTAGCTTCAGGAGAAAAGCATGATGGAAGAGCTCCAGACTATGATGATTGGACATTAAATGGAGATATATTATTTTGGAATCCAGTGCTAGAAAGAGCTTTTGAATTATCTTCTATGGGTATAAGAGTAGATGAAAAGGCTTTAGAAAAACAACTTAAAATATCAGGTTGTGAAGATAGAAAGAATTTAGAATTTCATAGATTACTTTTAGAAGGTAAATTACCTTATACTATTGGTGGTGGAATTGGTCAATCTAGAATATGTATGTATTTTTTAAGAAAAGCACATATAGGGGAAGTTCAAGCCTCCATATGGTCAGATTCAATGATAGAGGATTGTGAAAGAGTAGGAATTAACTTATTATAGCAAAATAATAGAATAAATTAAGTAATTATTAAATGATTCTAAGGTTTAGATGGATTTTTATTATGAAAGATAGTTTTCCATCTGTACTTTAGAATCATTTTTGTAATATTATAAAATATTTGGATCAATTCTATTAGCAGTTTCTTTATAATGATTTAATTTATGAACAGCAGGTACTTCAATAATATCACCTTCATAGCTAAATCTAGAACCATGACAAGGACAATCCCAAGATTTTTTCTGTATCATTCTATTTAATTAAAAATAATGAATTAGACCCTATTTTTACAGAATAATTCTACTAAAATATGATATAATCATTAAATGAATAATTAAAATGAATAAATAATAGTGATGGTGAGAAAATGAGCAAATTATTATTAGCAGAAAAGCCCTCTGTAGCTAGAAATATAGGAGAGGCATTAGGATGTAAAACTAGAAAAAATGGGTATTTAGAAGGTAATGGATATATTGTTACTTGGGCTTTTGGACATTTATTAACATTGTATGATTGTAAGGATTATGATTCTAAATTAGCCCTTTGGAGTTTCGAAAATTTTCCGTATATACCTAATAAGTTTAAATATAAAATAAAAAATGATGGTAAAAATAGAAATGTAGTAGATGAAGGGGCAAAAAAACAACTTGAAATAATAAAGGAACTTATAAATAGAGAGGAAGTAGAAGAAATAATATCTGCTACTGATTATGATAGAGAAGGAGAGCTTATAGCTCTTTTGATATTTAATTATTTAAAAGCAGATAAACCAATATATAGAATATTAATAAATGAATGGACTCCTACAGAAATAAAAAAAGGTCTTAAAGATTTGAAAAAAAATGAAGAGATGATAAACTTACAAGATGCAGGAGTAAGTAGACAATTGGCAGATTGGGTTATAGGAATAAATTTTACATCTATAGCTACAATGAAATATACAAGAGGAAAAGGAAATCTTCTTAATATAGGTAGAGTATTAATGCCAACTTTAAAAATTATATATGATAGAGAAATGGAAATTAAAAGATTTAAAGTAGAAGAATTTTATGAGTTGGAAGCTACTTTTAAAAATGAAAAAGGGGAATATAAGGGTAAATTTTTTTATGGAAAGAAAGAAAAATTTCCAAATAAAAAAATTATAGAAAGACTTAAAGCTGAAATAAAAGACAAAAATGGATTAGTAACAGAAAAAATTGTAGAGATTAAAAAAGAAAATCCACCAAGTTTATTTAATTTAAGTAATCTTCAAGGATACATAACAAGCAAATTTAAGGGATTTACAGCAGATAAGGTTTTAAAAGTAGCTCAAAGTCTTTATGAAAAAAAATATATAACCTATCCTAGAACAGAAAGTACAGCTTTAGAAGAAAGTATTAAAAATAAGGCAAAAAAAGTATTAGAGGTTTTAAAAAATGACTTACCTTTTAAAGATGAGATAATTTTTAATACTTCAAAAAAGGTATTTAATAATGCTAAAGTAGAAAGTCATAGTGCTATAATGCCGACTTATATAATACCTAAAAATCTAACTCCAGATGAAGGATTGGTATATGATGCAGTTAAAAATAGATTTATATCTCAATTTATGACAGAAGCGCAATATGAAAATACAGAAATAATAACAAGTGTTCCAGGCGAAAACTATGAAAGATTATTTAAAACAAAAGGAAAAATACTTAAAGTTAAGGGATGGCTAAAATTATATAAGGATAAGAAGAAAGATGAGCTTTTACCACCTATAGAAAAAGATGATGAAGTAGAAATGAAAAGTGTAAAAATAATATCTAAAAAAACTAAACCATCTGCTCATCATACAGAAAAAACTTTACTTAAAGCTATGGAAACCTGTGGGAAAAATACAAAACAAAATGAGGATAATGAAGAAGAATCAAATATACTATATGGATATTCTATAGGGACAGCAGCTACTAGAGCGGAAACTATAAATAAGTTAAAGTATGCAGGATATATAACACCTAAGGGAAAATCTTTATTAATAACAGATAAGGGCAGTAAATTAATAGAAACTTTTCCTATAAGGGAACTCTTAGATACGGATTATACAGGAAAGTTAGAAAAAAAATTATATGATATGGAAAAAGGAAAATTTAAAAAAGGAGATTTCTTGAAGGAAATATTTGATTTTACTGTAAATGGAGTAAATAAAATAAAAAATATAAGATCCAATGTAATTTGTGATACAAGAGTCAAGAAGGATAAAGAATAATTGCAAAATAAAATTAATGAATTTATTTATGTATAGGATATAATAATAGAGAATAATAATATTTAATTTTAAAGTTTTAATAGAAGAGTTAAAAACAACAAGGATTACTTTAAAATATAAAAATAATATTTCAAACATAAAATATATAATTTAAAATACTTTTAATGACAAAGGAGGGGTTTAAATGTTAGAGGATAAATTTTTAATTAAAATAGAAGAGCAGGAAAAAAATATTAAAGAATATAGTAATATTTATAGTATATTGGGAACTTTTAGATTGATATCTATGATAGGGCTTATATATTTTATTTATAAAGCATTAAATTCAAGTGTTTATAGTAAATATTTAGGGTTATCCATTTTAATGACAGGTATATTTATAGCATTAATAATAAAGCACAGTAATATAAAGAATAAACTTAAATTTTCTAAAGAAATGATAAATATAAATAAAAAATATATAGATAGAATCAATGGACAATGGACAGAATTTCAGGATAGAGGGGAAGAATTTATTTTAGAAGACCATCCTTATTCTGGAGATTTAGATATAGTGGGAAAAGAATCACTTTTTCAGCTTATAAACACAACTAATACCAAAGATGGTAGAGATAATTTAGCAAAATTATTATTAGAGCCAAATAAAAATAAAGATGAAATAATTTTAAAACAAAGGGCTGTAAAGGAGTTAGGAGAAAAATTAGAGTTTTGTCAAAACTTAGAATATACAACAGGAAAATATAAAGAAAAGCTAAAAAGCACAGAAAAACTTATGAAATATATAATGGGAAATGATATTTTAATAAAAAGTAAAGTAATAAAAAATATATTGTACATAATGCCATTAATTACAGTGCCTTTATCACTAGGTATAATCATATTAAAGCTTAAAAATCTATATACTTTAGTAGGAGTTTTAGGTATCGTTCAATGCTTAATATGGATGTTACAAGCTTTAAAAATTAATGCTATCCTGCAATCTATAGATAAACTTAAATATAATTTTCAAACCTATAGTAAAGTGTTAAAGCTAATAGAAAAGGAAGAAATAGAGTGTGAAAAATTAAAGAGTATAAAGAAAGTACTTTTTAATGAAAAAGAGAGTTCTATTAAAGCTATAAAGGAATTAAATATAATTTCCGAGAAGGTTAATTTAAGGTACAATGGTATTTTATATATAGTTTTAAATATATTTTTTCTTTGGGATTATCAATGTGTTTTTTCACTAGAGGCTTGGAAATTAAAATATGGCGATAAAATAGAAAAATGGCTAAATGGTATAGGGCAAATAGAAAGCCTTGCAAGTTTAGCTGTTTTAACTCATATAAATGATAAAATTTCTTTTCCTAATATATATGATTCTGATG
This sequence comes from Clostridium sporogenes, assembly GCA_019933195.1. Lineage (NCBI taxonomy): Bacteria > Bacillati > Bacillota > Clostridia > Eubacteriales > Clostridiaceae > Clostridium > Clostridium sporogenes. The sequence goes on along the minus strand of CP082942.1, from coordinate 582,712 downwards.
AAAAAACAAGTTTAAATAAAAATATTCAATTTAATAGTTTCAATGGAGAGAATTTTAAATCTGAAAAAGATAGTTATACTGATTTAAAATTAGAATATAGTGATAATTTAAAGATAGAATGTAAAAATATAGGGCATCCTTTAATTAATATAAAGGATAGAGTATGTAATGATTTAACTATGAAAAATAATATTCTCCTTATAACTGGATCTAATATGTCGGGAAAAACTACTTTTTTAAGAACACTAGGAATTAATTTAGTTTTAGCTTATAGTGGAGCACCAGTGTGTGCAGAAAAAATGAGCTCTTCCCTTATGGACATATATACTTCCATGAGAATAACAGACGATTTAAAGAGTGGTATATCTACATTTTATAGAGAGCTTATAAAAATTAAAAATATAATTAACCATTCAAAAAATAAGATCCCTATGATTTTTCTAATAGATGAAATCTTTAGAGGAACAAACTCTAAAGATAGATATATAGGCGCCAAAAATGTATTGTTTAATCTAAATAAACCTTGGATAATAGGAGGATTAACTACTCATGATTTGGAACTTTGTGTTTTAGATAAAGATGAAAGAATAAAAAATTATCATTTCTCAGAATATTATAAGAATAATGAAATATATTTTGACTATAAAATAAAAAAAGGACAGTCTACCACAACTAATGCTAAATATCTTATGAATATGGTTGGTATAGAGATTTTAGAAGAATAAAATAGACCCAATAGGGTGTTTCAAAATGGATTAGAGTTAATTTTAATTGCAAAAATACACTTCATAACTAATTAATGTGTTTATGAAGTGTATTTTTGTTATATTAAATTCACTGTTTGTTGTACCAATAGCATGGGAACTACTAATAGACGAAATTTTATATATAGTTTTTATGATAGTAATTATAATCTTGTAATATTGCTAATGGATATTAAATTCAAAATAAAACTTAAAAATGTAATAAAGTTAATAATATAGAATATATATTTTTAATAGACAAGTTGAAAAAAATCTAAAGGGGGATAAAAATGTTATATAGAAAATTTGGAAAAACCGATGAAGAGGTTTCTATACTAGGGTTTGGGTGTATGAGACTTCCAGTAATAAATAATGATCAAGCTAAAATTGATGAAAAAGAAGCAATAAAACAAATAAGATATGCTATTGATAACGGAGTTAATTATATAGATACGGCTTATCCATATCATGAAGGTGCTAGTGAATTTTTAGTAGGAAAAGCTCTTAAAGATGGATATAGGGAAAGAGTAAAATTAGCTACTAAACTTCCTTCTTGGCTTATAGAAAGTAGAGAGGATATGGATAAATATTTAAATGAGCAGTTAGAAAAATTGCAAACAGATCATATAGATTTTTATCTTTTACATGCTCTAAATAAACAGGATTGGGAAAACTTAAAAAAATATAATGTATTTGATTTTTTAGAAAAAGCTATAGAAGATGGAAGAATAAAATATGCAGGTTTTTCTTTTCATGATGAATTATCTTTATTTAAGGAAATAGTAGATTCTTATAGTTGGAGTTTTTGTCAAATTCAATATAACTTTATAGATGAAAATTATCAAGCAGGTACAAAAGGACTTAAATATGCTTCACAAAAAGGGCTTGCAGTTGTAATAATGGAACCTTTAAGAGGTGGAAATTTAGCAAGAGTAGTTCCAGAGGATGTTAAAGCAATATGGAATAAAGCTCATATTAAGAGAAGTCCTGCTCAGTGGGGATTTAGATTTTTATGGAATCACCCAGAAGTGACTGTGGTATTAAGTGGTATGGAAAGAATGGAGCATATAAAAGAAAATATAAAAGAATCCAATATTGGGTATGCAAACTCATTAACAAAAAAGGAACTTGAATTAATTAATGAAGTTAAACAGATATATTTAGATAGAATAAAAGTTGATTGCACAAATTGTAGATATTGTATGCCATGTCCTTTTGGCGTAAATATACCTACAAACTTTAAGTACTTAAATATGGTTTCAATTTATAGTAATGTGAAAAAACAAAAGAAAAAGTATGTAAATTACTTAAACAAAAATGAAAAAGCTTCAAACTGTAGGAAATGTGGAAAATGTGAAGAAGCCTGTCCTCAGAATATTAAAATAAGAAATATGCTACAAGAAGTGGTTAAAATCTTTGAACCTTAACAAATTGTTTGCAATTTGTTAAGGTACTCTTTTGGTTACCAATTTAGTAAGTATATTTATATTTTTAAATATCTACCTCTTTAATTTCATTTCCAGTCCATTGTAAGAATTTATAAAAATCCTCATAATCAATAGTAAGAGTAGCTGTATTTGTATTAGGATGAAAGTTGATTTTATCATCATGGTTTAAATCTTTATCTATAAGTACCTTTACTTTTCTATCAGAATTATTTATAAGGCCAAAGGGAGTAACACTTCCAGGGGTAAGTCCTAAATGCTTGTAAAGCCTTTCTTCTGATGCCATAGAAAGAGGTGTACTTCCTATTTCCTTTGCCAAAGCTTTTAAATCTGCCATTTTTTCATCACACAAAATAAGAAGATAATGGATATTTCCTTTTCTATTTCTAAGAAATAAGTTTTTACAGTGTTGACCTTCTATATCCAATTGTAAATTATTTACCTCTTCTATTGTATAAACAGCCTTATGGTTATGCTTAATATATTTAATGTTTAGCTCATCTAAAATATTATATATTTTTTCTTTATCTTTGTTCATTTATTTCACCTTCCTATGGAATTTTCTTAAGGATTATGTAAAAATCTTAGTATTTATTTTTTGAAATGTTTATTGCTTAGACTTTATTATAATGTATTTTAGAAATAATTTCACTATATTTTATATTTTCTGAATTTTAAGGGGAACTAAATTTATTTTGAGAAAGTACTTGTTGTGTTATATGAGATATAATTTATTTTTATATGAAATTTAATAATATTTAATAGTATAAAAAAAGCAAATAGTTACAGATAAAATTATAAATTTTATCTATTTGATTAGAAGACTCCACTATTATATAATGAAGTTTAATTTAAGATGGAATATTAGTCATTTTTTATACAAAATAGTATATATAGATAAGAAGGAGACATAATGGAAAAAGAAAAAATAATATTTTTATCTCATTGTATATTAAATAAAAGTTCAAAAGTGAAATATTATGGAGAAGAAAAGAATAGAGAAAAAGATGAGAAAATAAGAAAATTTTTAAAGTTACTTATGGATAATAATATATCAATTATTCAACTTCCCTGTCCTGAATTAACTTGCTATGGGATTAAAAGATGGGGACATGTAAAAGATCAATTTGATACACCTAATTTTCGAAAACATTGTAGACAGTTATTTTCAATATATTTAGAGCAAATAGAAGAGTATACTAATAATGGTTATGAAATTTTAGGGATTGTAGGAATAGAAGGAAGTCCAACCTGTGGTGTAAATAAAACATGTGTAGGTAAGTGGGGAGGAGAACTTTCTTCTAATAATTATCTACAAAGCATTATAGGAACTATAAAAAGGGTAAATGAAAGAGGAATATTTATGGAAGAAATAAAAAAAATATTAGAAGAAAAACAGTTAAACATTAATGTTATAGGATTAGATGAAACTAATATAGAGAATATATATAAAACTCTTTCTGTAGGACGGTGCTAAAATGAATTTGAAAATTGAAAACCTTACTATGAAATTCAAAGAGGTCATTTCTGTAAAGGATTTAAATTTAGATATAGAAGAAGGGACTATTGTAACATTATTAGGTCCTAGTGGATGCGGTAAAAGCACTACATTATATACTATAGCTGGGCTGTACAAGCCTACTAAAGGAAATATATATTTTAATGATAGGATTATAGATAGTTTAGAGCCAGAGAAAAGAAATATAGGTATGGTTTTTCAAAATTATGCCCTATATCCTCATATGACTGTATATAAGAATATAGAATTTCCTTTAAAAATGAAAAAGATTAAATCTAAAGAAGCAAATGAAAAAGTAGAAGGTATAGCTAAATTGGTTAAAATAGAAGATTTATTAGAGAGAAAACCTTCACAGCTATCTGGGGGACAACAGCAAAGGGTGGCCATAGCAAGAGCCTTGGTTAAAGAACCTGAAATACTATTGTTAGACGAACCTTTATCTAATTTAGATGCTAGGCTTAGAATTGAAATGAGAGAAGAAATAAGGAGAATACAAAAAGAATTAAATATAACTACTATATTTGTTACTCATGATCAAGAAGAGGCTATGACAATGTCAGATAAAATTGCTTTATTAAAAAAAGGAGAACTTCAGCAATATGATAAACCAGAAAATTTATATATAAAACCTAAAAATTTATTTGTAGCTAAATTTTTAGGAAATCCACCTATAAATATTTTAGAAGGTAAAGTAGATAAAAATAGCAATTCTCTAAAAATTTTTGAAGGTAAAACCATATTACCTTTAGATGATTTTATTAAAGATAAAAATATAGAAAATGGCACATATAAAATTGCTATAAGATGTGAAGATTTTATACTAGGAGAAAAGGATGTGTCTACTATAAAAGGTACTATAGAAATGATAGAGATCATAGGGAGAGACACTATAATAAAGGTAAAAGTAGGTAATGATTATATAAGATGTATAATACCCTATGAAAATTTAAATAAAAATGAAAAAACAGTATATCTAAATATAAAAAAATATAAGGTGCATCTTTTTAGTTTTCAAGATGAAAAAAATATATTAATTAAAGGTGAAGAAAGTGAATAATAATAAAAACTTAAAATCCTTTGTAAAAGGTATTATGTATATAGCACCAGCTCTTGTACTACTTTTAATTTTTAATATTTATCCTATAATAAAATCCTTTGATATGAGCTTTTATACTCGTTATAACTACTATAAGGATATAGTTTATGCTAGGGGATTAGATAATTTTTATTACATATTTAGTGATAAAGAATTCTTAATAGCTATGAAAAATACTTTTATATATGTGCTTTATGTTATGCCTATATCTATTATTTTATCATTGATAATTGCCATTTTGTTAAATTCAAATATAAAATTTAGAGGTTTTTTTAGAACTGTATATTTTATACCTTTTATAACATCAACAGTAGCCATATCTATGGTTTGGAGATGGATGTATCATGCGGATCATGGAATTCTAAATTATTTATTACAAGTAATAGGATTATCTCCTGTTAAGTGGCTCTCAGATCCTAAATGGTCTATGCCTAGTTTAATTATATTAAGTGTATGGAAAAGTCTTGGTTACAATATAGTCATATTTTTAGCAGGACTTCAAAATATAGATGAGCAGTATAATTTAGCAGCTAAATTAGATGGAGCTAATAAGTGGGAAAGAATTAAAAATATAACTGTACCACTTTTATCACCAACTATATTTTTTGTATGCATAATGACTTTGATAAGCTCTTTTAAGGTTTTTGGAGAAATATTTGCCTTGTTTGATAAGCAACCTGGACCATTAAATACTTGCCTTACTATGGTATATTACATATACAACAAATTTTATAATCAGTATCAATATGGCATTGCATCTGCTGCAGTATTTGTTCTTTTTATAATAATAAGCCTATTTAACTTTATTCAATTTTATATAGGAAAGAAAAAAGTAGAATATCATTAAATTATCTAGAACATATTATGCAAGGAGATTATATTATGACAAAAAATATTTTAAAGAAATCTTTGATTTATATCATATTAGTATTAGGATGTATTATTATTTTGTTACCTTTCCTGTGGATGATAAGTACATCATTAAAGCCATTTAATGAAATATTTTTAATGCCACCTAAATGGATACCATCTAAAATAATGTGGAAAAATTATGGAGAAGTTCAAAGTAAAATACCTTTACTAAAATATTTTTTAAATAGTGTGTTTATAACTCTAGGTGTAACTTTAGGAACTCTTATCACTACTATTTTAGCAGCCTTTGCTTTTTCAAAAGTTAAGTTTTGGGGCAGGGACGTAATATTTTCTACATTTATTGGAACTATGATGATACCAGGAGAGGTTATATTAATACCTAATTACATAACTATATCCAAGGTAGGTTGGATGAATAGTTATAAAGCCTTAATAATACCCTGGACTATAAGTGTATTTTCTATATTTTTATTAAGACAATTTTTCTTTACTATCCCAGAACCTCTTTATAGGGCGGCAAAAATAGATGGGTGTAGTGATTTTAAATTTTTGTGGACCATAATGGTTCCGTTATCAAAGCCAGCGTTGATAACTATAGCATTACTTAGAATTATAAACAGCTGGAATGAATTTTTATGGCCACTTATTGTAACTAATATACCAAATATGAGAACACTTCCAGTAGGTCTTATGACATTTACATCAGAGGCTGGAGCAGACTATCATTTATTAATGGCTGCAGCTACTATGATAATAATCCCAATACTTATAGTTTATTTTGTATTACAAAAATATATAATATCTAGTATGACCAAATCTGGAATAAAGGGATAATTTGTTTTTAAATAAATTTAATATAAATAAGTTGGATGGGATAAAATGAAATTTAAAAAATTAACAGCTCTTATCACAGCAGTTACATTAACCTTTGGGTTAGCAGCCTGTGGTAGCAATAAGGAAGATGTATCAAAAAAGGAGAAATCAAAAGCTACAATAGCTACAGAGATAAAAGAGCCTGTTACTATTGAATTTTGGCATGCTATGAATGGTGATAATGAAGCTGCTCTAAAGGAGATAACAGAGGAATTCAACAAAAAAAATAAAGATAAGATAACAGTAAAATTAGTATATCAAGGTCAGTATAAAGAATTATTTTCAAAGTTAGATGGTGCTGCTAAATCTAAAAAATTACCAGCATTAACTATGATATATCCAAATAGATTAACAGCTTATGTTATGAATGATTTAGTAGAAAATCTAAATCCTTATATTGAAAATGAAAAAATAGGATTTAAAAAGGATGTATGGGATGATATTCCTGAATTTGTAAGAGATAATGGTATGTGGAATGATAAGCATTATTCACTTCCATTTAATAAAGGTACATATCTTCTTTTCTACAATGAAGATTTACTAAAAAAATACAATGTAAAAGTTCCAAACAATTGGAATGAATTAAAAGAGGCTTCTAAAAAATTAACTGTAGATACTAATGGAGATGGAAAAAATGATATATATGGTCTAGGATTAAATTCATCCGTAGGAATAGATTCAAGTTTTTGGGTAGAACAAGCAGGTGGACATTTAATAGATGAAGCCAATGATAAACTTCTTTTCAATTCAAAAGAGGGAGTAGAAGCCTTTGACTTTTTATCAGAATTAGTTAAATCAGGTAATGCTAAAATATCCACTGAAGAAAAATACATGACTGGTGCTTTTAGTAGGGGAGAAGCAGCCATGGGAATTTCTTCAATATCAGCCTTACCAGATATAATAAAGGCTTGTAAAGGAAACAATATAAACTTTAAAACTGCAGTGCTACCAGAAGGAAGGAAAAAAGCAGCATTATTTTCAGGTACAGATGTAGCAATATTTAATACTCCTTCACCAGAAGAGAAATTAGCAGCCTTTGAATATTTAAAATTCTTTATGGAAAAAGAAAGTCAAACAAAGTGGGCTACTAAATCAGGTTATTTACCACTTAGAAAATCTGTTATAGATTCAAAAGAATTTAAAGATTATGTAGAAAAAGAAAATCCAGCAAAGGGAGAGGCCGTTAAAGAATTTGATTATGGCTACTGTGATCCTAAAGTATTGAATGGATATGCTATACATGATAATATGGCTAAAGCCTTAGATCAGATAATAGCTGGAAAGAAAGATTCAAAACAAGCTCTAAGTGATGCAGAAAAGAAAGCAAGACAAGAGTTAGATGAAGCTAAAAAAGCTTTTGGAAAGTAGACATAAAAATTAATAGTTATAGTACTTATTTTAGATAATATAAAAGAATAAAGATTTTATAATAAGAGATTTTAAATTCTAAAAATTTACCCTATAGAGTGGACAATGATATGATACCTTTAAGGTAGACAGATTAAAAAATAAAAATCTGTTATTGGAAATGGCACATATTAAAGTCTATCTATAGGGTGTTTTTAGTAGTAATGTTTATCTTATGTAAGAGCTATAGACCAGATGCATTAGTTAAAGTATCTTTTAAAGTTTCAGCAGATTTAACTAATTTAGTTGCTTCTGTTTTATTTAAATCTATACTTAATGCTTTTTCAACACCTGATCCACCTACAATACATGGCATTCCTAGGTAAACATCTTCAATTCCATAGTAATCTTCTACTAAAGTAGAAACTGGTAATATAGTTTTTTCATCTCCTAATATAGCTTTTACAATACGAGTTACTGCTAAAGCTATAGCGTAGAAAGTAGCACCTTTTCTATTTATAACTTCGTAAGCTGCATTCTTAACGTTTTCGTAAACTTCGTGTCTAAATTCATCGTTATATTCAAGATTTTCTTTATTAGCATATTCATCAATTTTAATGTTTTGAATGTTAGTTACACTCCAAGTAGCTATTTCAGAATCTCCGTGTTCTCCCATTATGAAAGTGTTTACATTTCTTGGATCTATATTATATCTTTTCCCTATTTCATGTTTAAGTCTTGATGTGTCTAGAACGGTACCAGAACCGATAACTCTTTCTTTAGGGAATCCAGATAATTTATAAGTTACATAACTTAATACATCTACAGGATTTGAAACTACTAATAAAATAGCATCTTTATTATATTTTACTACTTCAGGTATTATTCCTTTAAATATATTAATGTTTTTATTTATAAGGTCAAGTCTTGTTTCGCCTGGCTTTTGAGCTGCACCAGCTGTAATTACAACAATATCTGAACCTTCAGTATCTTTATAATCTCCACTTAGTATGTTTACAGGCTGAACAAAATCTGCTCCATGAGCTAAATCCATAGCTTCTCCTTCAGTTTTTGATTTGTTAACATCTACTAATACTATTTCCGTAGCAACGCCCGATAACATTAATGAATAAGCAGTAGTTGCACCTACTGAACCTGCCCCTATAACTGATATTTTAGTAGAATTTCTTTTTTTTAGCATTCTAAATTACCCCCTAAAAATTTTAAAGTAATTAAATAATTGGTATTTTGGTATTTTGGTTTAGTGGTAATACCAATTTCTATATGATTATAATAGCATACAATATTGTAGATTGCTAGCATAGTTAATTAATTAACATTATGCAGTATTATAATAATTTATATTTAAGTATAAAAAACAATAAATATTTTAAGTAGATTTTTTTAAAAATTTATATGTTTATCTATTTGTAGGTTAGTTGTGATTCTAAAGATAATCTATCATATATAATATTATTAAGAGGTTGGTTATACTTGACATAAAATTCAAACTTAGAGTATAATTTTAATGAAAGTGATTGGAATTTATTTAAAATAAAGATTATATTTTTACAATATGTTAATTTTATTGTGAATTTGTTCACAAATACATGATAATATGTATTATTATGTTAATTTTAATATATAATATTTATAAAGAAACTTATTATATTTTTACTTTTAAGAAGGGATGAATAATTATGTTTAGTCCTATAAAAAATACAAGAATTTATGAAAAGGCTATAGAACAAATTAAAGAAATGATTATTGAAGGTACTTTTAAAAAGGGAGATAAACTTCCCTCTGAGAGAGAAATGGCAGAAAGTCTACAAATTAGTAGAACCTCTATAAGAGAGGCCCTTAGGGAATTGGAGATCATGGGACTTATAGAATCAAGACAAGGTGACGGAAACTTTGTAAAGAGTAGTTTTGAAAATAACTTACTAAAACCGTTATCTACTATATTTTTATTAAAGGAAAGTAATTCTGATGAGATATTAGAACTTAGACAGATTATTGAAAGAGGATCTGTTGCATTAGCAGCTGAAAGAATAACTGATGAAGAATTGCAAGATATGGAGCTTCTTTTTGAAGATCCTCTAAAATCAAATTTAAAAGATCAATTAGTAGATATAGATATAAATTTCCATTATAAGATAGCTCAGGCTTCTAAAAATTTTCTTATATTAAGTATATTAAACGCCATATCATTTTTAATTGAAGCTTTTATTAAAGATATAAGAAAAAATGTAATAACTAAAAAAGAAAATACTGATATGCTTATAAAGCAACATAGAGACATTTTATCAGCATTAAAAGATCATGATCCAATAGCTGCCGAAAAGGCTATGTTATGTCATTTACAATATGTTAACAATCAAATGAAAAAAGAAATAGAGACAAGTAATTAAATACTATACATTGTATAGTGCTTTTTTGATTTTAAAAAGTATTAAAAATAGATAGTGGATAGTATAAATTGCTTATATTAAAAATGTATTAATGTATCAAATAAAAAGTATTTTATAGTAAAAAGAACTTTAATTTAATATATAGTTAAAATTAAAGTTCCTTCTTTTATTCAATTATATATATTTTTATTTTACTTTAATATGCTCATCTTCAATAAGTTCATTTGCAACCCATCTGGCAACTTTTCCTGTAATTGTTATACAGTGATTTTTCCTTTCTGGACTTTTAAAATTATCTCCAGCCCATTCTTTTGTTATTACTCTACAGCAAGTTGATTTATATTCATTCTTTATATAATCATGAAGTCCACTAGATTTTTTAAACATTTGTTCATTCATTGCTTCACCTTCAACTCTACCATATACCATACCTAGAGCCATTTGTCCACCAGAAACAGCACCACAAAGACATCCTGATTTACCTAGTCCTATAGGAAATCCGCTAGCTAGCTTAACTACTTTTTCATCATAAGGTTTTCCTAATATTTCGTTGATTGTTTGCACAACTGCTTCGCTACAAAAAAAGGTACCACTTCTAAAATACATTTCCGCTTGGGCTTGTACCTTATCAAGAAGTTCTTTTTTTGTAAATTCTTTTGTGTTGATTAAATCCATCACATAACCCTCCTACATACTCATAAAAACTTATTAATATTTATTAATAAAAGTTAAATACATAATTTTTATTATAAGTTATGTATTTTAAACTTGCCAATAAATAAAAATTATAATTAAATGCTTAACTATAAAAAAAACAAATAATTAAAGAATCATAATTAGGGGTATGATATACTTTTATTTGCATTTAATAAACTTATGAAAAATCTAAAATATAAGGAGGCGAATAGTAATTGAATGAATTTTTAAAGAAATATCCAGTTCCTATTGTAGGGCTTATGTTAGGATTAGCAGCAGCAGGAAATCTTGTTCAATCTTATGGAGAAGGATATCGGAATATATTTGGAGTAGTATCTGCTATATTACTTGTATTAATGATTGGAAAAATTATTAAATATCCTAAGGATATAGCAAAAAGTTTGGATAATCCAGTAGTAGCTAGTGTATTTCCAACATTGTCAATGGGAATTATGTTGTTATCAACTTATTGCACACCATATTTATCATCCTTTGCTTATGCAATGTGGATCGTAGGAATTGTTTTACATATTATATTAATATTATGGTTTACAAAGAAGTTTGTCTTAAATTTTAAAATAAAACAAGTATTCCCATCTTGGTTTATAGTTTACGTTGGCATAGTAGTTGCAAGTGTGACAGCACCTGTTTATAAAATGGCCAATGTAGGACAAGTTGCATTTTGGTTTGGATTTGTAACTTATTTAATACTTTTACCAATAGTAATTTATAGAGTTATAAAAGTAAAGGAAATGCCAGAACCAACATTACCAACTATTGCAATATTTGCAGCACCTGCAAGTTTATTGTTGGCGGGATATATGAAATCATTTGAAACAAAAAATATGACAATAGTTTGGTTCTTAATGATATTATCAGTTCTAATGTATGTATCAGTTATTATTATGTTATTTAAACTTTTGAAATTAAAGTTTTATCCAAGTTATTCAGGTTTTACATTTCCGCTTATAATAAGTGGAATATCAATAAAACTTACAAATGGATTTTTAATTAAATCCAAGCAAGCTATTCCATGGTTAAAATATTTAGTTAAATTTCAAGAAATAATAGCTGTTATTATAAGTATATATGTGTTAATTAGATATATTCAATTCCTTTTACCTAAAGAAAATAACTCTGTTAGTATTAATAAAAGTAATTAAATATAGATTAATTATGTTTATAAATAATGTACATTTTACTCATTTACTTTTAAGATGGTTTAAAAGTAAATGAGTAATTTTTTTATTAAATTTCTAGTAATATAAACTATTTTCATATGAAAGTTAATTTAAATATATATTAAAAAATATCTTTTATGCTTTTTCGTATTTTATAGTTTTAGAATATAAATATATTTTCTGGTGATAATATATTTTAGATAAAGAATATATTAAAGGAAGTGTTTAATGTGGCAATATTAAGTACAGCAGCGGACCCATATCAAGCATGTATATATGCCTGTAGCAGATGTGCTCAAGCATGTTATGAATGCTTAAATGCTTGTCTAAATGAACAAGATGCTAATCCAAGAAAAAATTGTATAAAAATCCTTATGGAATGTGCAAAAATGTGCGAAATGTCAGTAGGACTTATGGCAATGAATGGGCAATTTGCAAAGGATCATTGTAAACTTTGTGCTACTATTTGTGATAAATGTGCTCAGGAGTGTAAAATGGTTCAAGATGAACATTGTCAAAAATGTGCACAAGAATGTACTACCTGCGCAGAAGAATGCAACAGAATGTCTGGAATGTAATGTATCTCAATATACGGATTTTGATAAAATATTTTTATTAATCTATTGAAAATTTAATAATTAAATAGGTAAAGGCTAGAAAATTAGGAATATAACTATTTCAATTTCTAGCTTTTTAATTTATAATTCAAGTTAAAAATTATCTATAAAGAATCAATAAATATATTTATATTACGTTGTGTCAGTTAATGAGCATAGTGAATCTAAAGAGCACAAGATACTGTAAGTGGTTAGCTATCCTATTATAAGTAAAGAAGGAGATTAATAATATGAATGGAACTATAAGAGAAAATATAAGACCAGGAACAAAAGTAAAGGTTGTTCAAAAACAAGATCAGCGTTCTGAAAAATTGACAGAAGGTGTGGTTGAAAAGCTTCTTACAAAGTCAGCTATCCATCCTCGTGGTATTAAAGTTATGCTTGAGAGTGGTATTGTTGGTAGAGTTAAGGAAATATTAAGGTGAAAAGTTAGATATTATAAAAAGAAATCCTTATATTTTTCTAAAAAAGATAGAGGCATTTAATAAAAGTTTCTTTTATTTGTAATATGAAAAGAGTAAGTTTTTTATTAAATGAACTAATTAAACAATGGAAAACTGTATTTAGTTAAAATTTAACTAAATACAGTTTTTATTTTTAAATTTATTGTAAAAAATATTGAATAAATATAAATTACTATATTAAAGTTACGATTAATTACTGTATAAAAAGACAAAACAAAAAGGAGCATCAGTGTAATGAAAAAAAATTCTAGTATAAAAAACAAACTTATAATATCTTTTGTGTCTTTAATTTTAATATCCTTGGTCTTATTGGGTTCTATAATTTACACTAAAGTATACAATCAAACAAAAGAAGACTATGTACAATCTATAGGAAAGCAAATCACACAAGTCGATACTAGTTTTAATAACTATATCATGTCCTTTGAAGAAAATATAAATATGTTTTCTAAGAAATTAAATAATCTAGATAAGCAAATCACTTCATATGTTAATAAAGAATATCAATCAAATGAAATACCCATGACACCTCTTAAGAATGGAAGTTTTGAATCTTCTTTATATAAGGAATTTGAAATTTTTACAAAAACTCATGATGGTATAGAGACTCTTTCCATATCTTCAGAAAGTAATGGTGGATATATGCAGTATCCAGCAATTTCAAGAAAAAAAGGATATGATCCTAGAAAAAGGGACTGGTACAATGAAGCTAAGAAAAACAAGGATAAGGTTTCCTTTACAGATGTTTATAAAACTTCATCAGGATCTATGGTAATGTCAGTTATAAATCCAGTTAAAGATTTAAATTCTAATTTTAAAGGAGTTATGACCTTTGATATAAATTTAAAAAAGTTATCTGAAATGAGTAAAAAGACTAAAATAGGGGAAAATGGTTATCTTATTGTAACAGATCAAAAAGGAACAATAATAGCTAGTGGTAAAGATGAAAGTCTCATTTCTAAAAGTATAAAAGAACTTAAAATAAAAAATTTCAACGATTTATCCAAATATAAAAATACTAGTTTTAATACAAAAATGGATAATGGAAAAGAATATTTTATAAATGTAAAAAAATCTTCTAATGAAAAATTAGGATGGTATTACATATCACTTGTAGAAAAGTCAGAACTTATAAAATCTGCAAATAGCATAGGGATTATAACTTTAGTCTTTACTATTCTATTTTCTATAGTTGCTGTGTTTATATGTATATTTATAGCTAATAAAATATCAAATCCTATTAAATATGCAGCAGAGCATATAAAAGAAATGGGAGGGGGAAACTTCACAATACAAATAGAAGAAAAATATTTTAAATTAAAGGATGAGATTGGTGATATTATAAAATCTTTAGATAGAATGCAGAGTTCTGTAAAATCTATGCTAGGAAAAGTAAAAGAAAGCTCTGAAGTAGTTTCAAAAGAGAGCCAAAAATTATTATCTGCTTCAGAAGAAATGACAAGTTCCTCAAGTGAAGTTTCAAATGCAATACAGGATGTAGCTATAGGCATTTCAAATCAAGCTGGAGATCTTGTAAAAGCTACATCAACAGTATCAAGTTTTGGAGAAAGACTTGATATTGTAGTAAGCGAATTATCATCAATAAGTGAAAATTCTGTGAGTGTGAATTTAATGGCTAATGATAGCAATAAAAAGATGGGAAATATGATAGTGTCAGTAAAAAATATTGGAGAATTTTTCAAGGAGTTTTTAAATGTAATATCTAAGCTTGATGATAATGTAGATCAAATAAGTGAAATGACAAACTTAATAAATAGTATTTCAGAGCAAACCAATCTATTAGCTCTAAATGCAGCAATTGAAGCTGCAAGGGCAGGAGAATCAGGGAAAGGATTTGCTGTTGTAGCGGATGAAATAAGAAAACTAGCGGAAAGAAGCAAAGAATCTTCTGAAAGTATAAATAAATTAGTGGAAAATATAAATAAAGATAAGAAAGAGATAATAAATAATACTGGAAAAATGAAAGGAGAGCTTGATGGTTAATCTAAAGTTATAGATGAAACAATAGATGTATTTAAAAATATAATATATTCTATTGAAAATATTGTTCCTAAAATACAAAATGTTAATGACTCAGCCTATTCTATAAATGAAAAAAAGGATGAGGTTTTATCTAAAATGGAAGGAAGTTCAGCTATTTCAGAAGAAATATCTGCTTCTTCAGAAGAAATAAGTGCATCTTCTGAGGAAATGCATAATTGTTCAAAAGATGTATCTATATCTGCAGAGAAATTAAATGAAATGACTAGGACGATGAATGAAGAAGTAAATAAATTCAAAATATAAATAATTTATTACAATTATAATAAATTAGATTGAGGTTATATTTATAGAAACTTTTGGCATGAAGGATTCCTTTTTAAGGAACTTTCATGTTTTTTTTATTTATTATAAAAATCTTACTGCATCATATTGATATTTATTAAAATAAATATTACAATACAAGAAAAGGTAATACATTACCTTTTTATTTTATATTAGGAGGAATATCATGGATAATACAGAAGAAATAGATAATATTGATAAAAGATATCATATTTTTGGTATGCTATTCTTATTGTCTAATAAGCTTGAAACACTAGGAAATAATTTTCTTGGAGAACTTACAACAAAACAATGGTTTTTTATGTTAATATTAATGAATTTTTTTAAAGAACCTCCTACTCTTAGTGAATTAGCTGGTGAGATGGGAACTTCACATCAAAATACAAAACAAATTGCCATTAAACTTGAAGAGAAAGGATTTTTAGTAGTGAAAAAGGACACTAAGGATAAACGCGTATTAAGGTTAACTCCCACAAGCAAAATTGAAAAATATGCAAAACTAAGAGAAGATAAAGATCACTATTTTATTGAGAAATTTTTTAACATATTAACAAAGGAAGAAGTTAAAAATATTTATGAAAGTTTTACTAAACTATTAAATAATATAAAAGTTATAGAAAATGAATTTTTATAAAGGTATAATTTAAGGAGGTAAAATATGTGTATAATAAAATAGCAGTAATATATAAATCAAAATATGGTAGTAGCAAAAAGTATGCTCAGTGGATAGCAGAAGAAGTAAGGGGAGATTTATTTAATTCTTCAAATATCAAAGAAGAAAAGTTAAAAGAATATGATATCATTGTTTATGGTGGAGGGCTTTATGCTAGTGGAATTTCAGGTATATCTCTTATAACCCAAAACTTCGATATTTTAAAGGATAAAAAAATAATAGTATATACAGTAGGACTTGCTTCAACAGACAAAAAAGAAATATTTATTCCTATTATAGAAAAAAATTTCTCTAAATCTCAGAGAGAGGAAATAAAATTTTTCCATTTACGTGGCGGAATAGATTATAAAAAGCTAAGTTTAGTACACAAATCTATGATGGCAATGCTTAAAAGGGTAACAACTAAGAAACCTGAAGATAAGTTAACAGATGAAGAAAAAGAATTTTTAGTTACTTATGGAGATAAAGTAGATTTTACAGATAAAAGTACAATAATTCCTGTAGTTAATTATATTAATAATAGTATATAGGTAATTAATAGGATTCTATTAAAGAACGTCAATAAATGCTATAGTTTAAGATACAAGCTTGAAAACGAAGATAATAATTGGATTAGGTAATTTATTTATACCTTTGCCGGAGCTTAGTTAGGGAAAATAACAAAATTATAAAGTAATTAGTTCATATTCTTCAGAAAATATATTATTGGCTGCAGAAAATAAAGGGTTAGGCTCTGTATAGATATAGGAGTTTATCCTTTAGAAGATATGGTAGAAAAAATAAAAAGGGATTTTAAATTTGTTAGCTAATTTAATCCCAAATAATACCTATAGGGTATACAGATGAAGAAAGAAAAATAGAGGATAGATTTAATAAAAGTAGAATACATTATAATAGATTATAAAAAATTAAACTAATATTATATAAATTAAGGAAATAGGTATTTTATAATGATAAAACATAAAAGTAATTTTTAAGATTGGAGAGATAAAATATGTTAACAAATCATCTAGGAATAAAAGTAAGAGATATAGAAAAGGTTCAAAAGTTTTATTGTGAGAATTTAGAATTTGAATTTGAGCATAAATATGAGGATGAAGATAAAATTTTAGTATTTCTAAAAAATCAAAATTCAGTTATAGAGTTAATATATTCTAAGAATAAGGAATACAATTCAGTAATAAATGGAATTATAGATCATGTAGCTTTTACTGTTACTAATATACAAGAATATATTGATAAATTAAAAAGGAAAAGTGTGAAATTTATTACAAATGAAGTAACAGAAGTAGATGGCAAGATAATTATATTTTTTGAAGGAGCTGAAGGAGAAAAAATTGAGTTAGTTCAGTATAAATAATAAATATATTATATGAAGGAAGAATATATATGAATAATGCATATTGTTATAAAACTCCAATTGGAGAAATAGTAATTGTTGATAATGGTAGATCTATTGTTCAAGTATTTTTTGGAGATAATATTCCTAAGAATGTAAATGTTATTGAGACTAATTTATTAAAAGAGGCAAATAACCAGCTTAAAGAATATTTTATAGGGAAAAGAGAAAAATTTGATTTATATCTTGAGCCACAGGGGACAGAATTTCAAAAAAAAGTTTGGAAGGAATTACAAGAAATACCCTATGGAGAAACTCGTAGTTACAAAAATATAGCAATAAATATAGGTAATGAGAAGGCGTGTCGTGCTGTGGGAATGGCTAATAATAAGAATCCTATACCTATTTTTATTCCTTGCCATAGAGTTATTGGATCTAATGGCAATTTAATTGGTTATGCAGGAGGATTAGATATAAAAGAAACACTTTTAAGAATAGAAAATAAAGATTAATAGGACAAATTTATTTAAAGCATATTAGGAGGTTAAAAAGATAAGGGGTTTATAGGGAATGAAAAGAAAAAAAATATTGCAAAATTTAAAATCACAAATAAAAAAGGG
This sequence comes from Clostridium sporogenes, assembly GCA_019933195.1. Lineage (NCBI taxonomy): Bacteria > Bacillati > Bacillota > Clostridia > Eubacteriales > Clostridiaceae > Clostridium > Clostridium sporogenes. The sequence continues at coordinate 564,469 of CP082942.1, read as the reverse complement.
AAATCATATTATTGGTGTAGCCACAGGAACAGGGATGACAGCAAAATATGCAAAAAAAGGTGGAGCTGATTTCCTTCTTATGTTAAATTCAGGAAGATTTCGACAAATGGGAAGAAGCTCTTTAGCAGGATTTTTACCCTTTTATAATAGTAATGATATGGTAATGGATTTTGCCTATAGAGAAATAGTACCTTTGGTAAGGGATCTTCCTATAATTTTTGGATTTAATGCAACAGATCCTACAAAAGATATGGAAAGTTATATAGATGAAATAAAAAATAGAGGATTTTCTGGTATTAATAACTATCCCACAGTAGGGTTAATAGATGGGGAATTTAATAAAGCTATTGAAAAAGAGGGATGCCATTATTTAATTGAAGTAGAAGCAATAAGAATAGCTCATAAAAAGGATATGTTTACTGTTGCATTTGTATTTAATGATATACAAGCAGTTCAAATGATTGAGGCTGGAGCGGATGTGATTTGTGTGCATTTAGGATTAACAGGAGGAGGCATATTAGGAGCAAAAAAAGTTTTATCACTGGAATCAGCAAAAGTAAAAGCAGAGAATATATTTAAAAAATGTAATGAACTGAAGCCAGATATAATCAAGTTAATTTATGGAGGACCGGTAAAAACACCAACGGATGTTCAGTATATGTACAGTAACAATAAAAATTTAATGGGATATATAGGGGGATCTGCTTTTGAAAGAATTCCCTGTGAAAAGTTTATTACAAATATAACTAAGTCTTTTAAAACAAATTCACAGCTGGATGAAGATGATTTGATGTCTAAAATGTTAGATGGAATTACAAAACATTATGATTATGTTGAATTTGTTAAAGAATACATTAATGAAAATTATATGAGTGAAATTTCTTTTTCAGATTTGGCTAAGGTTGCTCACGTATCTAGGAGTTATTTAAGCACTTTATTTAAAAAAGAAGTGGGTTGTAGCTTCAGAGAGTATCTAGTTAAATTTAGAATAGAAAAAGCAGCAGAAATTTTAGATAGAAAAAATATTCAGTTGTCGGAAGTGGCACCTTTAGTTGGTTATGAAGATTATGCACAGTTTAGCAAAATGTTTAAAAAGTATAAGGGATGTTCCCCAAAACAATATAAATCTAAAAACATAACATAAACACAAAAATACATAATGTAACAGCATTTACATTAAAAGGCATGGGTAGTATGATTAATTTGTAGTTAATTATACTACTTTTAATTTTAAAAAATATTTTAAAATTACTTAGCTAATATTGTAGAGGTTACATAAAACCGGAATCATGGGGGAGGGTAAAATAATTGAAAACAATAGCAATTGCAGGCACATTTGATACTAAAGGGGCTGAATACTTATATGTAAAAGAATTGATTGAAAGTTTGGGGTTAGATACTTTTACTATTCATACAGGTGTATTTGAACCTGTATTCGAGCCAGATGTATCAAATAGAGAAGTAGCAGAGGCAGCAGGAATAGATATTGAAACATTAGCTGCTAAAAAAGATAGAGCATTAGCCACAGAAACTTTAGCAAAGGGTATGGAAAAATTGGTACCTAAATTATATAAACAAGGAAGATTTCATGGAATTATATCCTTTGGTGGCAGTGGAGGAACTTCATTAGTAACACCAGCTATGAGAGCGTTACCTATAGGTGTACCTAAAGTTATGGTGTCAACAGTAGCATCAGGAAATACGGCTCCATATGTTGGGACAAGTGATATTATTATGATGCCTTCTGTAGTAGATGTTGCAGGTCTTAACTCAATTTCAACAAAGATCTTTACTAATGCAGTATTTGCAATAGCCGGTATGGTTAAGTTTGAAAATACAAAAAGAATAGAGAAAAAACCATTAGTTGCTACAACCATGTTTGGGGTAACAACTCCATGTGTAAATGCAGCTAGAGAATATCTTGAGACAAAAGGATATGAGGTTCTTGTTTTTCATGCAACAGGCATAGGTGGACAAACTATGGAAGCACTTATTAATGCTGGATTTATTGAAGGGGTATTAGATTTTACAACAACAGAGTGGGCAGATGAAATTATTGGTGGTGTCTTGAATGCAGGACCGCACCGCTTAGAGGCTGCAGCCAAAAATCATATTCCACAAATTGTGTCAGTAGGAGCGCTTGATATGTGTAACTTTGGACCTTATGATACGGTACCAGAAAAATTTGAAGGTCGTAAGTTATATAAGCATAATCCTACAGTAACTCTCATGAGAACTAATGTAGAAGAAAATGAAAAAATAGGCAAAAAACTTGTTGAAAAATTGAACATGGCAAAAGAAAAAACAGTCTTAATGTTACCTCTTAGGGGAGTATCAGGTATTGATGTAGAAGGCCAACCATTCTATGGCGTAGAAGAGGATAGGATGTTATTTGATACTTTAAGAAGCGGCATTAATAAAAATGTTGTGGAATTAATAGAATTGGATTTTGCAATTAATGATGTAGAATTTGCAGAAATAGCAGCACAAAGATTAATTGATTTAATGAATAGATAAAATTATATATAGACAAAATTATATAAGGGAGGACTTATAAATGAATAAAATGACAAGAAAAGAGATTATGAAAAAATTCAAAGAAGAGGTTAAAAATGGTAAAACATTAGTAGGCGTAGGAGCTGGAACAGGAATCACTGCAAAAAGTAGTGAAGCTGGTGGAGCGGATATGCTTATAATTTATAATTCAGGAAGATATAGAATGGCAGGACGTGGATCATTAGCTGGATTATTATCTTATGGAGATGCGAATCAAATTGTAGTTGAAATGGGGTCTGAAGTATTACCAGTTGTGAAAAATACACCAGTATTAGCAGGAGTGTGTGGAACTGATCCTTTTAGAGTTATGGATGTATATTTAAAACAATTAAAGGATCAAGGTTTTAGTGGAGTACAAAATTTCCCAACAGTTGGTTTAATTGATGGTGTATTTAGACAAAACTTAGAAGAAACAGGAATGGGCTATGGGCTAGAAGTAGAAATGATTAGAAAAGCACATGAATTGGACATGCTTACAACTCCTTATGTATTTGATCCAGAACAAGCAAAAGCAATGGCAGAAGCAGGTGCAGATATTTTAGTAGCGCATATGGGACTAACTACAAAGGGAACAATTGGAGCTAAAACAGCTCTTACATTAGATGATTGTGTAAAGAGAATTGAAGATATTATTAAAGCAGGTAGAGAAGTTAATCCAGATATTATGGTGATTTGCCATGGAGGACCTATTGCAGAACCAAAAGATGCTAAATATGTAATAGAGAGAACAGAAGGAATTGATGGATTCTTTGGTGCATCTAGTATTGAAAGATTTGCAGCTGAAAAGGGAATTAAAGAACAAACAGAAGCATTTAAATCAATAACAAAATAAAATTTGAAATTGTACTATTTTATAGTAGAGAGATTAGTGTGATTATAAATAAAAAGAATGTGGATAGGGTTTAATAAACATAGATCTATCTGCGTTCTTCTTTTTTTATCTGATGACTAATCGCTTTAATTTTTCCATCTTCTTCAGAGTTGGAGTAAAGAATAGTTATGCGTCTTTGAATAACTATTTTAAAGCTTTAGAGGAAGTAAAAATTGTCTCCAAAGCTAATAACTATGCTTATTATATTAGATATAATTTTTATATTGTTTAAATTGTTTTTATTAAGTCATAAGTTAATATTTTTTATTTTTCTTATCTATAATGTGAAAAGTAATAAGAATATAAATAAATATTATAATTTCAAAATCAAAATTGAACCTAAATTTTTATAATTTTAAAAGTATAGATATATTAACAATATATACAATGTTCCAAAATATATTATAAATAACTTAACCTATAGTTAAGTTTGCAATAATATATTCAACTATAAATCCATTGGTATATAGATTAAGTTAATATATACTAAGTACATAGGATCCTATAATAAATATAGGGAGTGATAGGAATGGAAAAATTATTAATAGGTGAGGTTATTTACAGATTAAGAAAAGAAAAAGGTATTACTCAGGAACAATTATCAAATTTTATTGGAGTATCCACAGCAGCGGTATCAAAATGGGAAGGTGGGATTTCATATCCAGATATAACTTCTTTACCAGTTATTGCAACATTCTTCAATGTTACTATTGATACGCTATTAAATTTTAAAATTGAACTTCCAGATGATGAAGTTATGAACCTATTTAGTGAATGTGAGAAATTATTTAGTAGTGGAAGTTTAGAGAAAGCTATAGGTAAGAGTAAGGAATATATAATAAAATATTCATCAAGTTATTATTTAAAGTTTAGGATAGGATTTTTATTTACTATGTATTCATGGAAAAATACAGATGAAGGAAAGGGAATGGATATGATAAAGTATTCTATTGAATTATATGAAGATATAGCTAAAAATTGTACAAAGATAGAATTAGTTGAACAAGCTTTATTTCAATTGGGAGCATTATATCCATTAATAGGTGATGAGGATAAAGCTATAGAAGCCTTAAATAAAATTAATAAAAGTGAGCTTGATCCTAATCTTATACTTTCTAGCATATACATGAAGAAAAATGAATTTAAAAAAGCAAGGGAGATGCTACAAAGCAAATTATATAAAAGTATTAATGATATAACATTTGCATGTTTGGGTATGGCTAATTCATACATACAAGATAAAAAAGATTTAAGTATGGTTGAGAAATATTATAATTTATCAATTAACATTAAAAAACTTCTTTCACATAATGGGGATTCTCCAATACCCTTATCAACAGAGTATTTAAATTTTGCACAGGTTTATTTAAAATTTGATGAAATTAAAAAAGCGATAGATATGCTACATAAAATGATAGAAGATATAAGAAAACATGATATTAATAAACCAGAAAACTTTAGAAAAATTTGGTGCTTTAATGAAATTCCAGAAGGAAAGAAAACTATGACTATAAATTTATATGAAAACATATTTAAAATATTTGAATCTACAGAATTTGATTTATTAAGAAAAAATGAAGAATTTATTGATATAATTAATGATTTAAAAAAGTTAGAGGAAAAATATCTGAGCAATAAATAGATCTTACATAATATATTAAAGTGATAAAAATAATTGTATGCTCGATAAATTTATAGATATAGGTAATAAAGAGAAAAGGGATATTGAAACTATTGTATGAAAATGGGATATATGTTAAAATTTAATTATATACAAATATTTACAATAGAAAGAAGGGGATTGTATGTCATCAAACGTAAAGGAAAAGACTCATCCAAAGGGATTTTGGTTGATATGTTTTACAATCTTATGGGAAAGGTTTAGTTATTATGGATTAACTTCATTAGTAATATTATATTTTACTGCTAGTATAGCTCAGGGCGGTGTTGGATTATCAACTGGTGAAGCTACTATGCTTTTTGCTTGGTTTGCAGGTTTAGTTTATTTAGCACCAGTAATTGGTGGAATTTTGGGGGATAGATATTTAGGACAACAAAAGTGTATAATCATAGGATCTTTTTTAGCAGTACTAGGGGATTTGTTTTTGTTTTTTAGTTCAGGAAGCATAAATTCAGTATATATTTCTTTATTTATATTAATTGCAGCTAATGGCTTTTTCAAGGCAAATTGTGCAAACTTAGTTGGAGATTTATATCCTAAGAACGCATCTTCTACTAAGGATGCTGCATATAATTTATTTTATAGTGCAGTAAATGTAGGTGCATTTTTTGCTCCAATAATAACTGGTTTAATAGCAGATAACTGGTTTGCAGTAAAAAAAGGTAATGAAATTATATCATATGGTTATAAACAAGTATTTTTAGTATGTGCAATTGGTATGTTAATAGGAGCTGTTGCATTTACAATGCTAGCACCAAAATATTTAGGAAATATAGGTAAATATCCCGCAACTAAAAATATGGAAGGCAAAAAAGTTGAAAATAGACCACTTACAACTCAAGAGAAAAGAAGATGTACCGCAATGTTTATTATAACTGTATTTGTTATAGTATTTTGGACAGGATATTTCCAAAGTCAGAACTCATTTTTAATATATAGTAGAGACCATGTAAATAGAACTATTGGTGGATTTGAAATACCTGTAGCATGGCTTACATCACTTAATGCCATATTATGTGTATTTTTAGCACCTTTAATAGGTTCCTTTTGGATAAAACTATCTAAAACCAAAAAAGGTGATTTAACTATACCTACAAAAATGGGGTTAGGAATTTTATTAATGGGTATTGGATTCTTTATTATGGTATTATCTGTTTTATCTACAGGAGGAACTGGAGAAGGCGCAGTAAAAGCTAGCCTTGGTTGGATATGCTTAACTTATGTATTTAATACAGTAGGTGAAATATGTTTATCTCCTATAGGACTTGCAATGTTTAATAAATTATCCCCAGATAAATATAAAAACTTTTTTATGGGAATATGGTATACATCAACTTTCTTTTCAAGTTTAATTTCAGGAAAACTTGCAGCCTTTACAGAAAATATGGGATTCTTATCTGTATTTAGATTAATATATATTTCAATGTTTATAATGGCTGCTATATTATTCCTTATGAGAAATAAACTTCATCATATGATGACAGACGAAGATTTAGAATTAAAAAATTCAACAAATTTAAATGCTTAATTAAAGTATAATATATTTATTATTTTTTAGTTTGGATATAGTCTTGTTAGTTTGAGCATAATTAAATATTTGAGTTTTTAGAAGTCCACTTATAAGCAAGCCGGTATATAAACCGGCTTGTGTTTTTATATATTGGAAGTATTTTGTTGTAATGAATTTTTATAATATTTTGTATAATTTTAATTTTTATAGTAAGATATAAAATTAGGTTTAAATATTTGTATATAAGAATTATTTAATTTTTTAGTAATTAATTTATACAATAGCATAGTATAAAATGCTACAACATTGAAAAATGCACCTAGATATTATATGATAATGAATACAACCGTTAACTTACTAAAAATATATAGACAAATAGTATAATATATTATTTTATATTGCGGAGGGATATTATGTACGAGTCAAGAGAGAATTATTTAGAAACTATTTTAATATTAGAAAATAAAAATGGTAGTGTAAGATCTATTGATATTGCAAGGGAGCTTGATTTTAGTAAACCAAGTGTTAGTCATGCAGTAGGTTTATTAAAAAAATCTGGACACATTAATATAGATAGTAAAGGATATATAACACTTACTGATATAGGTCGCGAAAAAGCAGAAAGTATATATGAAAGGCATGAGATATTAACTAAATTTTTTATTCAAATAGCAAAGGTATGTGAAGAAATAGCTGAAAAAGATGCTTGTAAAGTTGAACATGTAATCAGTGATGAAACTTTTCAAGGTATTAAAGAGTTTATGAAAAAGTGGTGATGAAATGACAGAAATTTTTTATGCTGTAGATCATGTGCTTTTATTAAATGGCTATGATGATCCAGAGAAGCATAAGCATTGGGCAAAACATTTACTTATTAGTTTAAATGGAAAATTCAATTGTTTAATTGGAGATAAAAAGATGAGTTGTGAAGGAATTATGATATCTTCTAATGTGTTCCATACTATTGAAAGTAATGGTAAATATCTTTTAGTATATATATTTGATGAAACTACAGACATATCTAAAGAAATGGAAAAAACATATTTAAAAAGTAGAGATCATTATATTCTGAAATCAGATACTGTAGAAGAAATAAAAATAATTTGGAATGATAGTATAATGAAGAGAAGCGATTTTAAAAGAATAAAAGAGAATTATACTAATGTTTATGAGAAAATATTAAATGTTTGTGATTTAAATGTAAAAACACCACATATAAAAGATGATAGAATTAAAAAGGTTTTAAAGTTACTTCAAGATAGAGAAGAAATCACAGATGGTACTATAGGAGAACTAGCTCAAATAATTTGTTTATCTGAAAGTAGACTTTCTCATTTATTTAAAAAAGAGACTAAGATATCCCTAAATAGTTTTTTAGTTATTACAAAAATTGCTAAGACTTATGAATACATATTTGCAGGGAAAAATATTACAGAAGCATCTATAAAAGCTGGGTTTTATAGTCCGTCTCATTTTGCTACTACTAATAAAAATATGTTTGGAATATCCGCAAATGGATTTAGAAAACAGGTTCGATTTATACAAGTATAATATAGTTTTTATATTTAAAGTTAAAAATGAACTTACTAAATTATTATAATAGTTTAAATTTAGCTATTATTTAGAAGTTTTATTTTCAATCCTTAATTATAATGAAAGGCATAGTCAAAAGATAAAAGACTATGCCTTTTAAAATTATGAGAGGAGATAAAATAAAATGAAAAAAGATAAGATTATTTTTAGAAAAGGGATATATAATTTAAATAGAGAACCTAATTTTAATTTCCAATTAAATCGGGTAATAATGTGGAATGAAGGCAATTTGGAAGAGGTTAAAAAAATTTCTCATAAGATAAAGAACAGTGAAACTTGGAAAAAAGAATTAATAGTACTGGGGGATAAAGCCAATAGAGAAGAAAGAATAAAAGAAGCTATTGCCTATTATAGAATGAGTGAATTTTTTATGTATGATGGTGATATAGATAAAATAAAATATTATAAATTAGCTACAGACATGTTTTATAATTATTATAAGGAGTATTTTGAAGATGGAACTGTAATTAAATATGAAGTACCTTATGAAGAAGTAAAGCTTCCAATATTATATGCCAAAGCAGTAGGAGAAAAAAAGGATACAATTTTGCTTCATGGCGGAAATGACTCTTATATGGAAGAATTATTTTTTCCAATGCTTTATTTTGCAAAGAAGGGGTTTGATGTATATCTTTTTGAGGGACCAGGGCAAGGTGGAGTTATACGCACTCAAGGAAAGCATTTTACTTATAAATGGGAAAGTCCTGTAAAGGCAGTTATGGATTATCTTGATATTAATGATGTTACTATTATAGGTGCATCATTAGGAGGAATGCTAGCACCTAGAGCAGCCGCTTATGAGAAAAGAATTAAGAGAGTTATAGCATGGTCTATTTTCCCTAATTTCCTTTCTGTCATATTAGGTACATCTAATAGGAGTTTTAAAGAAATAGTAAAGATATTAATAAAATTTCGTATGGGATTCATATTTAACTTAGCTTTTAAAATTGGAGCAAAAAAAGATCCTACAGTAGACTGGGGAATTCAGCATGGCATGTATGCCTATAATGCAAAGTCGCCTTATGATTATATAATTAAATTAAATAAATTTCAAATGCTAGATGTAGCAAACTTAATTGATCAAGACGTTTTAGTTATAGGAGCCAATAAAGACCATTTTATTGATTATAGGCTTTTTAATGAAGAATTAGATTCTTTAATAAATGTACATTCTTTAACATTTCGTTTATTTACAGAGAAAGAAAATGCTTCTAATCATTGTAATATGGGAAATACAAAACTTACTTTAGATACTATGATCAATTGGATAGAACTAATTAAACAAGTAAATTAATATATTTGTCTATTTGGAGTTAAGGCTGACATATTGGAGTGAACAAGGCTCTTTTAATATGTTATAATACATTTAGTTAGTTATGCATAACTTTAAAAAGATCTTTATTCAATTCTAAATGATAAAGAAAAATTTTATTTAATATATCTTCTTTAATGTACTTAGATGCAAATTAAATACTAAATCTTTAAAAAGGAGTGGACAGCCTTTGGAAGAAAGGAATATAAAAGAAAATTATTTTATGTTTGATAAGATTACAACAGTTATAGAAAAGGATATAGATGATTATCGTACTGTTTATAAGATGAATTGTCAGGAAGGATACGGTTTTATAACTGTTTATCAAGTTTTCCCAGGAATCAGACTTTTATATAACGAGTTTGATGCTATAAGCTGTTATTGTGGTAAGAAATCCTGTGATAATATTATGGAAATTAACTATTGTTTAGAAGGAAGGCTAGAATGTGAACTCCAAAATGGATTTTATTTATATATTGGAGAAGGAGACTTTTCTGGTTTTATGATGAATAATCATTCTATAACCACAGGGTTTCCTCTTAAGCATTATAGAGGAATTTCTGTAGAACTTCATTTAGATGAAATAGAGTATACACTTTCTACAATTATGAAAGAGATGTTTATTGACATTAGAATATTGAAGGATAAACTTATTTCTAAAAATCAATATTTTATTATGAAAGCAAGAGATGAAATTAAACGTATTTTTTCAGAACTTTATTCTGTTTCGTTAGAGTTACAAAAACCCTATTTTAAACTAAAGACTTTAGAACTCCTTTTATTTTTAAGTAAAATAGATATTTGCAAAGAAGATGATCAGCAGCTTTATTATCCTAAACATCAGGTTGAAGTTATAAAGAAAATTCAAAAGCAGATGACGGACAATCTAAAAAGGCGATATACTATTGATGATCTTGCAAAAGAACATGGAATTAGTAAAACATACTTAAAGAATTGTTTTAAAGGTGTTTATGGAATTTCTATTGCAGCTTATATGAAAAAATATCGTATTGAATACGCAGCTGTATTACTTAAACAAACTAGGAATAGTGTTGCAGAAATTGCAGTTAAAGTTGGATATGAAAATCAGAGTAAATTTGCAGCAGCTTTTAGAGAAATCATGGGAGTGAATCCTACGGAATATCGTAAAATAAATGTCTGATTGGAGCTAAAATTGACTTTTGAGAGTTGGAGTATAGATTAAAACAATGATAAGATAGGTTTAGTTAGTTCAAACTAACTAAGTCTATTTTTTATTTATTATAGATTTGAAATAAGTGATGGTGTATAGAAAGGAGTGATTTAATATTGAAATAGAGTTAAAAAATTATGCAAATATAGCAAAGGTATTTAGTGTACAAGGAGTGTGATTTTTAATATGGAAAATACAAAAATTGAATCCCCTATTTTTAGACTTAGAGAATTTGCTAAACCTCATAGGGTTAGTTTTATAGGCTCTGTATTACTAGCCATTATTGGTGTGGCATCTGGGATGATTCCATATTTTGCTGTAGCAAATATGGTGGTTAAGTTAATTGGAGGAGAAAAGAATATATCTTACTATGTGTTTTGGTGTTCTTTAGCAGCTATGGGGTTTATTTTAAATACAATTTTTATGAATTTATCTACAACTATTTCTCATACAGCTACTTATGCTACTTTAGAAGAGATTAGACTAAGATTGGTTTCAAAACTTTCTAGGGTTCCTATGGGATATATTGTAGAAACTCCCTCTGGTAAATTGAAAAGTATTATTGTAGATCAAGTAGAGAGTATTGAGTCTACTTTGGCTCACTTAATCCCAGAAATGACATCAAATATTTTCGTACCTATAGCTATTGTTGTGTACATGTTTATTTTAGATTGGAGAATGGCATTGGCATCTTTTATTACATTGCCAATAGGATTTTTGTGTTATAAAGGTATGGCTAAGGATTATGAAGAGAGATTTAGAGGTTTTGTAGCAGAAAGTAAAAAAATGAATAATACAGTTATTGAATATGTAAATGGAATTGAAGTAATAAAAGCTTTTAATCAATCTGCAAATTCTTATGAAAAATACACAGATGCAGTAACAGGAAATGCGCATTATGCTGTAAATTGGATGAAAGATTGTCAAGTTTTCATGTCTATGTGCTTTACAATATGGCCTGCAGTTTTGGTATCAGTATTGCCTTTTGGTTGCTATTTTTATATGAAGGGAAGTCTTACAATTCCTGTATTTATTACTATAGTTATATTATCTTTAGGAATAGTTGAACCAATTCTTTCAGCTATTAGTTTTACCGATAGAATTGGGCAAATAAGAACTGTTGTAGGAGATGTATATAAAGTACTTGAAGCACCTGAACTTCAACGTCCTATTGAAGAAAAAAGTTTAAATGATTTAACCATAGAATTAAAAGATGTAAAATTTTCTTATGATAAAGAAAGTCAAATTTTAAATGGTATTAATCTTAGGATAAACCCAGGAACTGTAACAGCCTTTGTGGGTCCTTCTGGCAGTGGAAAGTCTACAATTACAAAGCTTATTGCAGGATTTTGGGACGTAACAGAAGGGAGTATTAATATAGGAAATATAAATATCAAAGAAATTCCCCAAAAACAGCTTATGAAGCAAATGGCTTATGTATCTCAAGACAACTATTTGTTCGATGATACCATAAGAGAGAATATTCGTATGGGAAAGGTTACTGCAACTAATGATGAGATAGAAAGAGCAGCAAAGGCTTCTGGTTGCCACGAATTTATTATGAAATTAGAAAAAGGATACGATACTGTAGTTGGTGGAAGAGGAGGGCATCTTTCAGGTGGAGAACGTCAAAGAATTGCTATTGCAAGGGCTATGTTAAAAGATGCGCCTATTGTTATACTAGATGAAGCTACTGCTTATACAGATCCAGAAAATGAGGCAATTATTCAGGAATCAGTAGGTAAATTAGTTGCAAATAAGACACTAATTGTTATTGCACACAGACTTTCAACAGTTATAGATTCTGATAAATTAGTGGTAGTTAAAAATGGAAAAATTGTAGCAGAAGGAACTCACAAACAACTTTTGTCTCATTGTGAATTGTATAGTAGTATGTGGAAAGCTCATATAGATGCAAAAGATGAGGCATAAGGAGGGATAGAAATGATAAAAACATTTAAAAAAATATTTGATTTTTCTGGAGTTCATAGAAATACATTGAAAAAATCTGTAGTATTTAGTGTAATTCATTCTATATTTGATTTTCTCCAGATTTTAGCTTTGGCAATTGTGTTAAACGGTATTCTTAGAGGTATAACGGAAAAAACTATATGGATGACTTTAGGTATTATGTTTGTGAGTATTATTGGAAAAACTATTTGTAGTTATATTTCTCATTTTTCTCAAACTAAAGTTGGCTATTTCATGTGTGCAGACAAGAGAATTCATATAGGTAATCAAATGAAATATTTGCCTATGGGATACTTTAATAATAATAGTCTTGGTAGTATTACATCATCTGTAACTACTATAATGGGAGATATAGAGAATAATGCACCTATAGTATTTACAAAAATTCTTCATGGTTTTATTCATGCTATAGTAATTATGATAGGGGTAACAGTTTTCGATTTGCGTATTGGATTAATAGTATTTATAGGAATTGTACTTTTTGTATTGGCAAACGCTATGTTACAAAAAAAATCCTATGTGAATTCTCCCAAAAGGCAGAAAGCTCAAGAAAAGCTTGTAGAGGCTACATTGGAATATGTTCAAGGTATAAGTGTTGTCAAGGCTTTTAACATGGACGATAATACAAATAAAAAAATTAACCAAGCTATAAAGGAAAGCAGAAAGGGAAATATCTTATTAGAAAAAACTTTTATTCCATATACTGTTTTACAACAGCTAGTATTAAGGATTAATAGTGTAGTTGTTATATTTGTTGCTATTTTATTTTATGTAAATGGAACTATGGAACTTTTCAAATGCCTTCTTATGGTAATTTCAGCGTTCATGATTTATAGTCAGTTAGAGTCAGCTGGCAGTGTATCTGCATTACTTAGAATGTTGGATGTTTCTATGAAAAAAGTAAATGAAATTGATACTATACCTATTATGGATATTTGTGGAAAAGGCATTATTCCAAAAAACTACGATATTAAATTTAACAATGTAAGCTTTTCTTACGGTGGTAAAAAAATACTTAAAAATATCAATCTAAAAATTCCAGAAAAAACTACTACTGCTATTGTAGGACCTTCTGGAAGTGGAAAGAGTACTCTTTGTAATTTAATTGCAAGATTTTGGGATGTAAATGAAGGTAGTATTACTATAGGTAATAGGAATATCAAAGAGTATACATTAGATAGTCTTCTTAAAAATATTAGTATGGTATTTCAAAATGTTTATCTTTTTCAAGATACTATAGCCAATAATATTAAATTTGGTAATTCTAATGCTACTATGGAAGAAGTTATAAAAGCGGCTAAAAAAGCTTGTTGTCATGAGTTTATTAAGTTACTTCCACATGGATATAATACTATAATTGGTGAAGGCGGTGCCAGTATATCTGGAGGAGAGAAGCAAAGAATTTCTATTGCTAGAGCTATTTTGAAGGATGCACCAATAATTATATTAGATGAAGCAACTTCTAATATAGATGCAGAAAATGAAAGTCGACTTCAACAAGCAATAGAAGAACTTACAAGAGATAAAACTATTATTATGATAGCTCATAGATTAAAAACAGTAAAAAAAGCAAATCAAATAATTGTTTTAAATGATGGTAAAATAGTTCAAAAGGGTATACATGATGAATTGATTAATAAGGAAGGTATTTATGCTAACTTTATTGGAGTACGTAAAAAAGCTATTGGATGGAAAATTCTTAGCTAAATAAATCAATAGTAAAATAAAACAAGTCAGTAAGATTTTTTTAATCTACTGACTTGTTTACTTTCAAAATTTATTCAAACATAATGTTGTATATAAAGAAATTGAGTTAAAGGTTATATTTTCTAATACGATAATAATTTATGAAAATATAATATAATATGGAAGGGGATTTAATCTAATGGTGAAAATCCAATATGATAAAATTTTCGAGAAACAAATTTCTAACTCTTTTAAAGATAGAAAAAACAAAGCATTAGAAAAGCATAATGAAAAAAATAAAGTTTTTGATATTAAAAAATTTTCTACAAATAATAAGAAAGTAAGGATACATAAATATTTTTTAGAAGGCAATGTAATAAAATTATATCTTGTAGAGAATGGAATAAAAATAAAGTGTCTTAAAAGAATTCCTTTAAAAGATGCAGATGCATCAATTTTAGCTCAAATAGAGAATGTGAGCTTAGAAGAATTGCGTATGATTGTGCAAATGCAACAAGATGAAAAGAAAAAGAATGAAAATAAAGAATCTAATGCTTATTATTTATAAAGTTAATAATTATCTAAAATGATTTTTTATTGTTTTCTAAAATTTTAAATATAGTATAGTTTGATTAAAATAGTCCTAGGCAGAAAATTTATTATTTCTACATGGGACTATTTATTTATATATTTAGAAAAACAATATATAATATATTATAGATATTAGTGGGGAATTTTATAATGCTTTAGATTGTAAACATGTATAAAAAGTTTAAGTATTTAATTATATATAGCGATATATATAATATTATAAAAAATATTTTATATGAAATGGGTGTTCAAAATATGACAAAAATAAGTTTAGATAGTTTAATTAGTAAAGTTGAAGATATGCCTATTCTACCGGATAGAATAAATAAGATAATATCTCTTGCAGAAGATCCTTATTCTACAGTAGAGGAGTTGGAAAAAGAGATATTAACTGATCAAGGTCTTACATCAAAAATATTGAAATTAGCCAATTCAACCTATTATGGATACGCAAGAAGAATTGATACTGTATCTGAAGCAACTGTACTTTTAGGTGCTCAAGCAATAAAAAGTTTGGCTCTTGCATCAGCAGTAAGTGAGTATCTTGTAAAAGAACTTCCTGTTGGATATGGGCTTGAGAAATATGAGCTTTGGAATCAATCTCAAAGTTGCGCTATAATCTCACGATTTATAGCTAAAAAATTAAAATATCCTAAAGCTGAACAAGCTTATATTGCAGGACTTTTAAGGGACATTGGTAAAACTATATTAAATTATTATGTAGCTAAAGAATATCAAACCATAATAAACAAAGTAGATACAGAAGGAAAAACTTTTATAGAAGCAGAGGAAGAGATTCTTGGCTTTAATCATGGAGAAGTAGGAGCTAAAATAGCTGAAAAATGGAATTTCCCACTATCTTTAGTTGAAAGTATTTGTTATCATCATTCACCAGAATTATCTAAAGAAGATCCTAAGTTAGTATCCATAGTACATATAGCAGATTCAATTACTATGATGTTAGGAGTAGGTATTGGAAATGACGGGTTATCCTATAAATTTTCAGATTTTGTCCTTGAAACTTTAAATATAGAAGGAGAAGTTATTGAAAGTATAATTTGTGAATCTGTAGATTATTTAAATGATAATGATAGTTTTAGTATTGTATAAGTTGAAATAGTTCAAAAATAAAATATAAAAATCAAGTGAAATTTTTTTAGTATTAATTAAGGAAGTTTGACAATATATCAAGTATAAGTATAGTGAGTATAAAGTTTTAGATAGTTTATAGTAATATAAAATTGAATAATAAATTAATCAATTTAAAATAGTCCTAGGAAAACGTTTATGATTCCAAGGACTATTTTTATATTCTTAAAAAATTTATATAACCATAAAAATATAGTTTTTATTCAAATTATATTTTACATAGTTTTTAGTTGTCTAAATACCTTTTGCTAAAGAATGACTTAAATTAAATTTTTCTTTAAATACAAATCTATAAGTTTGAATTATTATTGTAGGTAAAGCGGCTAAAATATAAATATATATAAAATGCTCTATATTAAGGGGACTAACCTGGAATAATTCTTTTAAAGGATCAAAAGCTAAAACTAAATTTAATAAAAAGAACCCTGTAGAAAAAGCTATCCAAGTATATTTGTTAGAAAATAATCCTATTTTGAAAATAGAGCTGTTGGAACGACAATTGAATCCATGAAATAATCTACTTAAACATAAAGTAGCGAAAGCCATAGTTGCTGCTAGATTTTCACCATAACCTTTTAATCCTATATGAAAGGCTACCATAGTAAATATTGTTATTAATATACCTTCACTTAATATACCCTTTAAGAAGTTTTTAGAAAGTATAGGTTCATCTATATTTCTAGGCTTTTCATTTATTAAATCATTTTTAGTTTGCTCAACTCCAATAGCTATAGCTGGTAAGCTATCTGTAAGTAAATTTATAAATAAAAGGTGAACAGGAGCAAACGGTATAGGTAGAGCAAACAGTGAAGCATATAAAACAGATAGAATACCAGCAGTATTTCCAGAAAGTAAAAATCTAATTGCATTTTTTATATTGCTATATATACTTCTACCGTTAGAAATAGACTTAACAATGGTTGCAAAATTATCATCTGTTAAAATCATTGAAGCAGCATCTTTAGATACTTCTGTACCTGTTATACCCATTGCAATACCTATATCTGCTTGCTTTAATGCTGGAGCATCATTAACGCCATCCCCAGTCATAGCTACGATTTTTCCTTTTTCTTGCCATGCTTTTACTATTCTTATCTTGTGTTCTGGAGAAACTCTAGCATATACAGATATATTTTCTACCCTATCTTTTAACTCTTCATCACTGATTTTATCTAGCTCTACACCTTCTATAGCTTCATCATTATTTCTTAGTATTCCTATTTGAGAAGCTATAGAGGAAGCAGTTATTTTATGGTCACCAGTTATCATTACTGGTTTTATTCCTGCTTGTATACATTGTTTAACAGCTTCAAAAGATTCTTTCCTTGGAGGATCTATCATAGATATTAGACCTAAAAATACATAGTTATCTTCATCTTCCATAGAAAGTTCAACATCTTCTTTTATTTCTTTATAAGCAAAGGCTAGTACTCTTAAACCTTTTTGTGAAAACTCATAATTTACACTTTCAACTTTTTTCTTATCTTCATCCGTAAATTCCTTTATACCTTCAGAAGTTCTTATGTATTTTATTCTTTTAAGAAGAACATCTACAGCACCTTTGGTAATCATAAGGTATTGTCCATCAATTTTATGAGAAGTACTCATAAGTTTTCTATTTGAATCAAAAGGTATTTCAGAAAGCCTTGGATAAGTTTCTCTTAAGTTTAGTTCGTCTAATACATAGTTTTTGCCTAATTCTACAAAAGCTATTTCAGTAGGATCACCTATTTTTTTGTCTTGTTGAACAGTAGAATCATTACATAAAATTGAGGATTTAATTAAAAGATTTTGTACAGAATTCTTTAAATCAAATTCATCAGATTCAAATATTTTATTATCTGTGTAGATTTTTTCTGTTTTCATTTTATTTTGAGTAAGAGTACCTGTTTTATCAGAACATATTACTGAAACACATCCCAATCCTTCTACAGCCTTTAATTTCTTTATAATTGCATTTTCAGAGGCCATTTTTTGGGTACCAATAGCAAGTACAATAGTAACAATAGAACTTAAAGCTTCTGGAATAGCAGCTACAGCTAAGGCTACAGCAAACATTAAGGAATTTAATACAGAAGATCCTCTATGTATGTCAAGTAAAAATATTAAAGCTGATATTATTAAAATTATCATTGCTAGTTTTTTACCAAAGTCATCCAAACTCACTTGAAGAGGAGTTTTCTTTTCTTGAGTATTCTCAATAAGTGAGGCTATTTTTCCTATTTCTGTATTCATACCAATATTAGTTACAACTACAGTAGCTCTACCATAAGTAACGAAGCTGCCAGAGAATACCATATTTTTTTGATCCCCAAGGGCAATATCATTTTCAGATATAGTATCTATAGTTTTAAGAACACTTTCAGATTCACCAGTTAAAGAACTTTCATTAACTTGAATAGAATAATTTTCTATTATTCTTCCATCAGCGGGTACATAATCACCAGCTTCTAAAATTAAAATATCTCCTGGAACTATTTCTTTAGATAAAAGTTCTATCTTTTTACCATCTCTTATTACTTTTGCATGGGGAGAAGATAGTTTCTTTAAGCTATTTAGAGAATTTTCAGCTTTTACATGTTGAACTGTACCTAATATAGCATTAAGAGTAATAACAGCAAATATTACAATAGTACTTTCTATATTTCCTGTTACCATAGATATTATTCCAGCTATTATTAATATAATTACCAAAAAATCTTTAAACTGTTCTAAGAAAACACTAAGTAGTGTATCTTTTTTCTTTTCTATCAATTCATTGTATCCATATAAGTCCCTTTGTTTTTTTACTTCTTTAGAATTAAAACCATTTTTAGTCACATTAAAATATTTCATAATTTCTTCAATAGACTTTTGAAAATATTTTTCCACGAAAGATTCCTCCTTTTAGTTATAGGTCAAATTTGTTTGAAATGGAAAATAAGTTATTGTAATACATTGCTAAAATTATAGAACTAATAATAAGTATCTATATTTTTAAGGTTAAAGTTATATATTATTAAAAATTATTTTTTAAATTGTTTTTAATTTGTAAATTTCACTCATATAAGTTTGATTTTTTATCCTCCTTAAATTAAATATTAATAGTAATATAAAATTTATAAAATAATTTATAAGTGTTTAGTAAATAAAAAAGACTTTTAATATAATTCTTCTTTATTCCAAGAATTATATTAAAAGTCTTGCAACCAAACTTTGGTATATAACACCAGGCTAGATAACTAACCGACATGTTGATGTTATATTTTATACTACTCCCTCTTAATAACACATAACAATATTAACTTAAATACATAATATAACTTTCTGGAGAGCTTGTCAATGGGACTAGCATATTTATTTTCAATTAATTCAATAATTAGTAATATGACATACAGATGTCATATTATCAATGTTATGATTAGAGTAATTTAAATAATAAAATATTTAATTAAACTTTTAGGCATTTGAGAAAGGGGAAGGTTATAAAGTGATAATTGATAATTTTATAACTAATTATTAGTAAGAGTAAAAATAAATAGTGTAGTTGAAATAAAAGTTATTTAAACTTATATATTATTAGTTTTATATTTTATAAAAATATTATATTAAAGTTTATGTTGGGAGATGAAAGAAATATGAACTTGGAATTTAAGCTAAAATCATTATATGTATGTGTTAAAAATATGAAAAGAGCAATTGAGTTTTATGAGAATTTATTAAGACAAAAGGTTACTGAAAAAAATGATATATATAGTGTTTTTGACATTAATGGTTTTAGGTATGGTCTATTTGCAAACGAGAAAATGAATGAAATAAAAAAATGGGGAAATAATTGTCTGCCAAGTTTCGAAGTAAGTAATATTGATTTAGTTCTAAAAAAATTAGAACAATTGAACTGCAAAATTGTTTTCACATTATCAATTATAGGTAAAAATCAAGTTTTAGAATTTACAGATAGTGAAGGTAATGATATAGAAATTACATGTCCTTTATATTAATTATAATTTGTAATTAAGAGCATTTAATCTTAGATAAATTAAGTGCTTTTTGTTATCATTATGCTATCATTTTGTACTATAATAATTATCTTATGTAAAGTTGTAGTATAAGAGTTCTTGTATATGATTTAAGAGGTAAATATAATTTAAAATAAAGATGATTAAGAATACTAAATTTTTAATTGAAGTAATTTAGATGTTTTGACTTTTATCTATGAATAAATTACAGGTTAGTCCAATAAGTACTAAAAGTCCTCCAAATATATTTCCAAAGGATAATTTATTTAAAGTAAAATAATCAATTATAATACCAACTAATAATTGCCCTATAAAAATAATCAGTGTTAAATAGAAAGAAGAAATTTTAGGTGTAACATAGCTTGATAGTACAATTACTAAAACACCAACAAGACCACCTAGATAAGCCCATAAAGGTATAGATTTTATTTTCGTATTAGTTATATTTAGGTTTTCATTACTTAAAAATAAGAATATAAATGAAAATAATAATCCAATAACATAGTTAAAAAAAGTTCCTTGAAAAATACCGATTTTTTCTGCTAGATTAGAATTTATTATTCTCCCTGCTACAATGGAAGCACCTGCTAAAATTGCTATGAATATATATAACATTATTTATCCCCCTCTAAAAAATAGTCATTATAAAAATTCCTAAAATAATAAATGACAAACCAATGCATTTCTTTTTTTCAAATTTAATAACTTTCATTCCAAGTAGTCCAAAGTGGTCTATAAAAATTGATGAAAGTGATTGTCCTAATAAACCTAAAGCAAGGGTTAATGATACTCCAAGTTTTGAAAAACTAAGATTACTAAAAATTACAGTAAAGACACCTATGGCACCAGCACTATATAGGTATATAGGTATTTCTTTTTGAATTCTAAATTTTGATCTACTTATTAAGAGCACAAATGTTATAGAAAAAAGACCAATAACATGAATTATTATGCTGGAAGTATAGCTTTCAAAAGTATTAGATAAGGTTCCATTAAATAAAGTCATAATAGCTATTAAAGCACCTATAAATGCTGAAATTAAATTGTTCTTCATATTAGTATTCCTCCTAGTAAAACTTTAAACTTAATTTATCATGAAAAAGTTGTAAGGGCATATGACATATGTCATACTTAATATAAGAATTTATTGTGAGGAGTTTAAAAGTAAAGATATGATAAGAATAAATGATTTAAAAGTAAAGGATAAGTATATTTCCAAGCACGGAATTAATAATATTTTTACTGAAGATATGAGTCCTTTCATAGAACTGTTCTTTTTTAAAAAAGATGAACACATCTGTAGGGAAGATGAAAAGCTTGATTACCTTTTTTTTCTTGTAAAAGGGAAAGCTAAAGTATATACGACTCTCAGCAATGGTAAGTCTTTGTTGCTTTGTTTTTATAATGATTTTAAATTATTAGGAGATGTAGAAATTATTAATCTAGAAAATGCGTCTTCAAATGTGCAAGTTATAGAAGATACATACTGCCTAGCTATATCCTTAAAAAATGTAAGATCCCATTTGATTGATGATGCTAAATTTTTAAGGTTTATCTGTAATTCTTTAGGCGGAAAATTAAATAGATGTTCAAAAAATAGTTCTATAAATTTACTTTATCCTTTGGAAAATAGATTAGCCAGTTATATTGTTGCCACTGGTGAAAGGGTAGATAATAATGAAAAAAGAATAATAAAATTTAATGAAAATTTAACTGAAATATCAGAACTTTTAGGCACAAGTTATAGACATTTATTAAGAACGTTAAACAATCTTAGTTATAAAGGAATTATAACTAAGAAAAGCAACTATTTTGAAGTATTAGATGAAAATACTTTAAAAAAGCTTGCAATTGATTTATATAAATAATTATTTTAAAAAATATTTTAAATAATGGTAGTAAAAATCAACCTTTAAAATCAACCGAAAGGTTGATTTTTTTTATGAGAAATTTTTGTATTATAAAAGCATGAAAGGGAGGAATTCATATGAAAAACATAATAGAAGTTAAAAGTTTAGAGAAAAGTTATAAGAACAAAAAAGTAGTAAAAGGAATAAGTTTTAATGTAAAACAGGGAGAAATTCTTGGTTTCTTAGGACCTAATGGTGCAGGAAAAAGTACAACCATAAATATATTATCTACTATATTAAAATCAGATAAAGGAGAAGTTAAGTTTTTAGGTGAAAAATCTACTGAGGATATTATGAAGATTAAAAGGAATATAGGTGTAGTTCCTCAAGATTTAGCTATTTATGAAGAAATATCTGCAGAAAGGAATGTAAGATTTTTTGCAAGCCTTTATGGATTAAGAGGGAAAAAACTTGATAAAAATGTAAAGGAGACTCTAGAGTTTGTAGGGCTTTATGATAAAAGATTAGATAAACCAAAGACATATTCAGGAGGAATGAAGAGAAGATTAAATATAGCCTGTGCCATTGCACATAATCCTAAACTTATAATAATGGATGAGCCTACAGTAGGGATAGATCCTCAATCAAGGAATCATATTCTAAATTCAATTAAGAAACTACAAAAAAGAGGAGCCACAATCTTATATACTACTCATTATATGGAGGAAGTTGAAGAGATAGCAGACAGAATAATAATAATAGATCATGGAACTATTATAGCTGAAGGAACAAAGGAAGAGTTAAAGAAAAATATAGAGGATGAAAGAGTATATTCTATTAACATAACAAATAAAGAAAAGCTTACAGAAGATGATTTATTTAAAATAGAGGGAGTAAAAAAAGTTATAATTTCAGATGAAAAAGTTGAGATAACATCTATAAATACTGTTGAAAATTTAGATAAATTAATTTTAACTATGATGAATAAAAAGTGTAAGATACTAAATATTGACAGTAGCTTAGCCTCTTTAGAAAGAGTATTTTTAAATTTAACAGGAAGAAGTTTAAGAGAATAGGAGTAGACTTATGAATTTATTAAAAGTTATAAAAATTGACATTATGAATATATTAAAAAATCCCATACTTGTTTTATATAATACAGTTTATCCATTGATTCTTATAGGATTGTTTGGATTTATAGCAAATGGAAATTATGGAGGCGAAGGTGTAACATCCTATGATTACTATGGAGTTACTATGATGATTTTCACTGTACTACTTATTACTTTAACAGCTGCGAATACTTTTATGGAAAAGAAAGTTAAAAAGGGAAATATAAGATTGATATATTCACCAACATCTAAAAGTGAAATATTTCTATCTAAAATATTATCTACATTCATATTTGCAACAGTGCTTTTTACTATGATACTTATTATAGAAAATAATGTTTTAGGAATAAATTTAGGAGGAGAAAATTTCATATATGTATTAATTCTATTAATTTTATTTAATTTTTTAATGTGTTCTTTTGGTGCTGCAACGTGTTGTATTTTTAAAAGTGAAGAAGCAACTAATAAATTTCTATCTCCAATAAGTATGCTGCTTGCATTATTAGGTGGATTATTTTTTCCAGTAGATAGCCTTGGAAAAACAGTAGAAAAGCTTTCATATATATCACCAGTAAAGTGGATTAGTGAATGTATATTTAAAATAATTTATGATAAAGATTTTTCAATGTTTGTGCCAACCATAGCAATTTGCATTGGTAGTTCACTTATATTTATAATCTTTTGTCAAATAACTTTTAAACCGGAGGAATATATATAATGAGTGTGTTTACTATATTAAAAAATAATTTTTATAGAATAATTTATAAAAAGTCAAATATTATAACTGCAATAATATTTGTTCCACTTATGATTATGGCAGCAGTTTATTTTACAGGTAAAATGGAGATTAAAGGTACAATAGCAGTAGTATCTCAACATAAATCTTTAAATTTAAGTACAAAATATTTTAAAATAAAAAATTTAGATAAAAAACCTAATATGTCGGAACTTTTATTAAATAAATATGATGCAGTGTTAGAGAAAAAAGAAGATGGAAAAATTAACATTACTACTATAAAAGGAGATAAATTAAAAAAAACAATACAAAATTATTTGAATTCACCACAAAATATAAATAAGAATATAGATATAGGAGAAAAGAGAGGAATAGGCACTAATATATTAGGATTTTTAATAATGATTATCTTAGTTCAATCTATAGGGACTATGGTACTGTATCCTGAGGATAGAGATTTTAAAACATTTAGAAGAATTCTAGTTTCTCCTATAAGTGAAGGTAAGTATTTATTAGCCCAGGGAATATTTAATTTTATTATAATATATATTCCTGTATTTTTAGCTATATTAATAACAAAAGAAGTATTTAATGTTAATATAGGTTTTAGTTATGGTAACTTAGCTATACTTTTGAGTATAATAACCTTTCTTGGTACATCTTTTGCCTTATTTATAACCTCTGCTATTGATGATTTGGATAGTAGTCTTATGCTTGGATCAGCAATAATTACATTAACTTCTATTATTTCAGGAAGTTTTTATTCATTCTCAGATAATAACAAGATTTTAGATATAATAATTAATACACTTCCTCAGAAAAGTTATTTAACATTAGTTCAAGGAGTAGAAAATGGTAAAAGTATATTAAGCTATAAATTTGAGCTAAGCTATATTGTTATATTAATACTAGTATTTTTTACATTAGGAAGTTTAATGACAAAACATAATTTTAAAAAAGGAAGATATTAAATTAATTTACCATATTGTCAAATATATAGTATAATTAAGTATTGCAGATAATAGATATGGGATAAGTAAAAAAGTAACTTTATCTTGTTGTGGATTGTTTGAGAGCAGCAAAATATTTAGCAGGTGATTATATGTACAATAAAGTAAACCTAATAAGGACTAAACTTATTAGTCCAATACCAAGAAAAAATTATGTTAAAAGAGAAAAGATTATAAAAGAATTAGAGGATATAGAAGATTATAAAGTTACAATAATAAAGGGAGTAGCAGGTAGTGGTAAATCCACACTGCTTTCTTCTTTTATAAAGGATAAAGATTTAAGTAATATAAATTGGATAAGTCTTGATAAAGAAAATAATCAATGGAAATCTTTTTGGTATTACCTTATTGAAATATTAAAGAAGTATTTAGAGAATAATGGAAAAGAACTCATTAATACTTTTAATGCTTTTATAAGAAAAGATGAAATATTTAATGTTATTCCCTATATAGTTAATGAATTATCTAAAAAAGAGGATATTTTCATAGTATTTGATGATTTTCATTATATAAAAGATGAATTTTTGAATTCAACTTTGGAATATTTAATTAAATATTCATCTACTAATATGCATTATATTTTTTTAAGTCGAGAAGAGGTTCCTTTATATTTAGGTGAATTAAGATTACAGGGACAACTTTTAGAAATTGAAGAAGAAAATTTAAGATTTTCAAAAGAGGAGTGTTTAAATTTTGTAGAAAATACATTAAATATTGAACTTACAGAAGATATTATAGATAAAATATTTAATGTATCAGAGGGATGGATTGCAGGAATACAACTTATTGCATTGGCTTTAAAAAGCAGAAAGAATAATATGTTTAGTGGTATAAGCGTATTGAATAAATATGTAATAGAATATTTGACAGAAGAAATCTTAAAGCAACTTAGTGAAGAAGAAAGAAATTTTTTAGTGAAAACTTCAATTTTAAATTATTTTAATATAGAGTTATGTAATGATATTTTGAATATAAAAAATGCAGAAGAAATAATAGATTCTTTAATAGATAAAAATTTATTTGTAATCATTATAGAAGAAAAAAGAAAAATATATAGATATCACCATTTGTTTAAAGAGTTTTTAAATCTTACTTTTTTAAAGATCAGTAAAGATGAACAAATAAAACTACATTTAAAAGCATATGAAATTCTAAAAAAACAAGGAGATATTGAGGAATGTATAAAACATTTATTAGAAATAAAAGTTTATGATAAAGTTTTAATTGAAATAGAACATAATGCACAAAATATTGAAATGTGGCCCTATTTAAAAGAAATTCCTATAGAATATTTAATTACAAGTAAAGAATTAAGTCTTCAAAGATTATTTTATCATTTTGTAAATTTAGAAGTAAATGAATGCAAGAATTTGATAGATATATTAGATAATAAGATACAAGAAAGAGAATGGTTTGAGGTTATTAATGCTTTTAAAATATACATATATGATTCTTCTTTAGATGCAAAGCTGAACTTACAATATATAGAAAAGTTTAATTTTAGCGACATAACAAAAGCTATAATATATTTAAATAGTTGTTATATATTTTTTGCACAAGGATATCTTTATAAAGCTATATATTACTTGGATAAAAGCGATAGTATAGGTAAAAAATATAACATATCATATATAAGTTTTTTTAGTAAATCAATTAAAGCATGTGCCTTAGAGGAACTAGGAGAACTCTATGAGTCAGAATGTATACTTAAGGAAGTAAAAGAAATGCTTGATAAAAATCCCATATTAAATAATTTGAGTTTTATGTATCATTTGGGAATAGCGGGAATCTATATGAAAAGATTTGAAATACAAAAATCCGAAAAAGAACTTAAGTCTATAAATGATTTTTTGTGTGATGGCTATGAGTTTGCAGATAGAGGAATATTATATAATTTCATGGAATTTGAATTTTTAAAGGGAGATAAAGAGAAAGGTAAAGAACTCGCAAATAAACTTATAACAATATATACAACTAATGGAAGAGATGTATTACTTTATTTATATTCAGCAAGAATAAGATATTTTATATCAGCTGGTATTTATTCAAATGAAAATTTACAAGAATATAAAGTTTTGTTTGAAAGGAAACAAAAGAATTATAATGCTTATATTAGAATTGATGAAAAGATTACTTATGCAAGAGTTATTTATATATTAGGAGAACAAGAAGAAGCTAAAAATATTTTATATAAATGCTTAGAATATAGTAGAAAAAAATCACTAAAAATATATATTGTAGATGGATTAATTATGCTTACATTAATATTAGAGGATCTTAACGAAAGTAAGAGAAATAAATTTAATTTATTAAGGGAAGCCATTCATTATAGTATTGATAATAGGTATCTAAAGCCATATGTACTTGAAGGAGAAAAACTTTTAAATATTATAAAAAAACTTAAAAATGATAAGGATATAGAATTAACCCATAAGGAATGTAACTTTATAAAAAATTTAATTGATATTATGAAACCAGAAAAAGTAAAAGGAGAACTTTTAACTGAAAGGGAGAAGGAAGTAATGGAAATATTATTTGAAGGAGCTTCAAATAAGCAGATAGGGGAACGATTAAATATATCTTTAGCAACGGTAAAGACTCATATGATTAATATATATTCTAAGCTTCAGGTTTCTAATAGAGTACAAGCTGTAGAAAAATATAAAAGAATTAAAGCCAGAAAATATTAATACTTAAGGTAATAATATTTTCTGGCAACTAGATTAGTGAAACTATGGAGACTTTAAAATTATTTTCGGACTGACCTTAAACAATTATTTTTAAAATCTTTACCCATTTTAAATCACCTCTCTACACTAAATAGTATGTGAATATTAAAAAAGAATATACTATAAATATAGAATAAATAAATCATGTAAATTTGCCTAAGTTTAATAAATTAGAAGAAAAAAATTTAAAATAGGATAGGCTTTAAAAATATCTTGTTTAATATAATCAAGTACTAAATTATAAAGAGTTTTTGTATTAGTTTTTAATTTATGGCTACATATATATCTACTTCAGAATTTCCGCTGCCATCATATCTCTTATCATAGAGTTCAAAGTCTCCTGTATAGGTTCTTTGAATATCTGAATTCCATATATATCCCCAAGCTTCACCTATTTTATCGGGCATTTTGCCTTTAGCAGTTACTACACAATATTTTGAAGCTGGTATTACTTTATATGTCATATCTTTTGGGATAGAATTTATATCTGTAACTTGAAATCCTACCATAAAAGAATATAATCCTATTTCTTTATTTTCATAATCAGAATATAATCCCAAAATTTCATTTTCATTTACTTTGTTTAATATTTTATCTCCAAGTTTTTGGGTTTTAAATTCTTCCCAAAGTTTTGGAATTATATCCATAAAGGCACCATCCTTATTAGTGGTTCTTACTTCCTTTCCAACTATTATCATTTCACTTTTTTCTACTATTCCAGTAATTATATCTTCTTTTCTCCATCTTTTTAAATTTGGTAGGCAATTTTTCATTAATGTTCTTGCTTTATCTTCTTTCATACCTTTTTCTTTCATAAAAGGTACACATACATCTATCATTTGTTCCATAGTTAAACTTGGATATTTAAAAGATCCATTTTCATAACAATAAATGCAATATTCTTGGTTCTTTTTATTATTTAATTCAGTACCATAAAGCTCTTCACTCATTGGCATTCCACAACTTTGACAATATTTTTGTTTCATATTTTATTTTCCTCCCTTATGTTTATATCTGTATTATATAGGAAGGCTTTGACAACACTATGTCATATTTGAATATATATTATTGATTTTTTTATATTTATTTTTTATAATTTCTCTAATATGATTTGGCTCAAGTACTTCCACATATTCACCATAACTTAATATCATGGAATATACCCAATCATCTTCTAAAAAATATGTATCTACAATTATACTACCATCTTCTTGAATTTTTATATCATTCTTATCAAAACAATCATCTACTCTATATCTAACTTTTTTACTAAATTTTAATACAACCTTTGTGGGAACCTCTTTAGTTTTATTAATATTTATATATTCTTTATAGGAAATTCTATTTTCATTAATCCTTTCATCCAAAACAGTTAAATTTTCCATCCTTGATAATTTGAAAAATCTATAATCATTTCTTAATTTGCAAAAGGAAAATAGATACCAATAAAAGCCTTTAAAAACAAGAGTTAATGGTTCTACTTTTCTCCAATTATATTCACTTTTGGAGTTTCTATAATCAAAGGCTATACAATTTTTTGATTCTACAGCGTTATGTATAATTTTATACTTTAAGTTTTCTTCATCACATTTTTTAAAACCCCAAGGTAGGGTATCTACAAACATTTGATCAAAATGTAAATCAAATACTTCTTTTTTTTCTTTAGGAACAATATTTTTTACTTTTTCAATAGCTACTTCAATATTTTTATCTTCTAAAAATCTATTCATATTTTTTAGAGCTTCTATGATTGAAATCATATCTTCTAATGTTAAAAGCTGATGATTGATTTTATAGTTGTCTATAATATAAAATCCACCATTGTTTCCAGCTTGAGAAACTATAGGAATTCCAGCAAGATTAATTGCATCAATATCTCTATAAATTGTTCTTACAGAAACCTCAAATTTTTCAGCTAATTCTGATGCTGATATTTTTTCTCTATTCAAAAGTATAACTACAATTGCCAATAATCTATTAATTTTCATGAATGTACAAACCTCCGAATTCTTAGATTATTATTTCATTATATCAAATTAATCATAATCATATGTGTTATATTAGGACATTATTATATATCAATCAGAAACTAAAAGTTAATTTTTAACAATAACTTGACTTAATAAATATACTGTAGTAAACTAAATATCAAAAAAGAATAAAGACAGTTCGTAACCATCCTGTCTATAAACAAAACTAGGACGTAACTACCGCCTTAGGTAGTTTTTTGTTTATGGGCATTTAATGCCCTTTTTTTGTTTGTAAAAATTTACATATAATATATTTTGTTTTATTTATAAATATTATTTAAGAGGCTTATAGGATAAGGAGGAATAGAATGAAAAAAATAGGTTTAACAACAACAGTACCAATAGAAGTTCTTATCGCATCAGGCTATACAGCGATAGATTTAAACAATATGTTTATAGCTTCAGAAAATTATTTGAAATATATAGATACAGCTGAAAGAGATGGGTTCCCAAAAAGTTTATGTGCTTGGATAAAGGGGATTTATGGAGCCTGTTTAGAAAATGATATTAATGAAATAGTTGGAGTTATGGAAGGAGATTGTTCTAATACTAAGGCTCTTATTGATGTATTTAAATTAAAGGGAATAAAGGTTTACCCATTTTCATTTCCACATAGTCATGAATTAAGTGATGTAGAATTTCATATAAGAAAATTTATGGAAATATTTAATGCTGATGAAGATAGAGTAGAAGAAATAAGGAAAAGACTAAATAAAGTTAGAAATTTAGCAAGAAAAATAGATAAAATGACTTATATAGATAATAAAGTTAATAGTTTTGAAAATCATCTGTATCAAGTGAGTTTAAGTGATTTTAATGGAAATATAGATGAATTCGAATATAAGCTTAAAAAAGCTATTGAGGATATTGATAAAAGAGAGCCAATAGATAAAGGATTAAGATTAGCATATATAGGAGTTCCTCCAATGACTGGGGATATATATGATTTTGTTGAAAATTTAAATGCTCGTTTTGTATATAACGAAGTTCAAAGAGAATTTTCTTTTCCTAGGGGAATAGAAGCTATAAATATATTTCAGCAATATTATGATTATACTTATCCCTATGATATGGAATTTAGAATTAAGGAACTAAAAAAGCAAATAAAGGAAAGAAAGATAGATGCTATAATACACTATACTCAGGCATTTTGTCATAGAGCTGTTGAGGATATAGTATTAAAAAAAGAGTTAAATATTCCCATACTAAACATTGAAGGGGACAAATTAAATACACTAGATGCAAGAACTAAGCTTAGATTAGAAGCGTTCTTAGATATGTTATTGGATTTGAAGAAGAAGCAATAGTTTGTTTTTAAGTTTTATGCTTTAGTTATATTATTAATTTAAAGAAAAGACAATAAGAATTATTTAGAAGGATTATATTTTTATATACTACTAAGTTGAAAATAATGGTGTTAGGTAAATTTAAAAAAATTTTTTCTATTTAAAATTGTTATTAAATTAAAAGTAAAATGATTAAATTTAGAGGAGCTAAATTAATGAGATTGTTAGGAATAGATCTTGGAAGTAGAGAAGTCAAAATTGTTCTAATGGAGAACAAGAATATAATTCAAAAGAAAAAAATAAGTACTATGAAATTTTATAGAGATTACTGCGGCTTTCAAGGTAAAGTTGTAGTAGATTTAGAAAAACTAAATATAGGAAAAATTGATAGGGCCATATCAACAGGTTATGGGAAAAATAATACAGATTTAAAGCTTTTTACACCAATAAATGAGATAAAAGCTCATGTTTATGGAGCGATTTATCAAAGTAATTTAAAGGATTTTATACTTTTAGACGTAGGTGGTCAAGATGTTAAAGTAGTCAAGGTAGAAAAAGGTATTGCTGTAGATTTGGAGCTTAATGAAAAGTGTGCTGCATCCTGTGGAAGATATTTAGAAAATATGGCAAATGTTCTTGAAATATCATTAGATGAAATGAGTAGATATTCAGAAGAGCCTATAGATTTAAATTCTACCTGTGCAGTATTTTCAGAGTCAGAATTAATTGGCAAAATAGCTGAAGGTGTACAAATAGAAAGATTATGTGCTGGAGTTAATTATTCTTTATATAAAAGATTACAGCCGCTTTTAAGTAAATTTAGAGGTAGAAGATTAGTTTTAACTGGTGGTGTTGCTAGAAATAATTCAATAAAAAAATATTTAAATAATGATTATGAAGAAATAGTATCTGTAAAATATCCTCAGTTTAATGGAGCTATAGGATGTTGTTATTTTGGATTAGAATTTTTAAAATAAATTTAGGAGGGAAAAGATGTATACTTTAAAAGTAGAACATAGTTTTGACAGTGCTCACTTTCTTGCAGGTTACAAAGGTAAATGTGGGAATATTCATGGACATAGATGGAAAGTTGAAATTCAAGTTTATTCAGATTCATTAATAAAAGGAGGTCAGTGTGATGGAATGGTAATAGATTTTGGAGATTTAAAAAAAGATGTTAAATCTATGGTGAATTATTATGACCATGCACTTATAATAGAAAATGGAACTATGAGAGAAAAATCGTTAAATTCATTAAAAGAAGATGGATTTCGTATAATAGAAGTTAATTTTAGACCAACGGCAGAAAATTTTTCAGCTTTTTTCTATAAAATCATAAAGGATAAGGGATATAATGTAAAAAGTTCTACAGTTTATGAAACTCCTAATAATAGTGCTACTTACGAAGAAAGTGGGGTTAATTAAAATGAGTTTTAAGGTGGTTGAAAAGTTTATAAGTATAAATGGAGAGGGTAGAAACTGTGGGCAATTAGCTATTTTCATAAGATTTGCAGGTTGCAATTTAAATTGTAGTTATTGTGATACAGCTTGGGCAAATAAAAATGATGTATCTTATGAATTAGTTAGTTCAAAAAATATATATGATTATATTAAACTACAAGGAATTAAAAATGTAACTTTAACAGGTGGAGAACCTCTTATACAAAAGGGAATAGTAGAGTTATTAAGAATTCTTTCTAAAGACAAAGAACTTAATGTGGAAATTGAAACTAATGGTAGTATATTGTTAGACAAATTTTTGGATATAGAAAATTCACCAAGTTTTACTATGGATTATAAGTTACCTGCGAGTAATATGGAAAATAGAATGGTATTAGATAATTTTAAATATTTAGCTAATAAGGACACAGTTAAATTTGTATCTGGGAGTATTGAGGATTTAAAAAAAGCTAAAGAAATAATAAGCAAATATGATCTAATAAATAAAACTAATATATATGTAAGCCCAGTTTTCGGAAAGATCAATTTAGAAACTATTGTAGAGTTTATGAAAGATAATAAAATGAATGGAGTTAATTTACAAGTACAGCTTCATAAAATTATATGGGATCCTAATATGAAAGGAGTGTAGTATATGGCAATTGATACTAAAGCAATTGAAAAACATATAAAAGGAATTTTAATAGCATTAGGAGATAATCCAGAAAGGGAAGGGTTAAAAGACACATCAAAACGTGTAGCTAAAATGTATGAAGAAGTATTTAAAGGAATGTGCTATAGCAATGATGAAATTGCAGATATGTTTAATGTAACTTTTGAAGATGATTTATGTGTAAATGAGAATGTAGATGATATGGTTTTTATGAAGGATATCGAAATATTTAGCCATTGTGAACATCATTTAGCACTTATGTACAATATGAAAGTAGCTGTAGCATATATACCTAATGGAAAAATTATTGGTTTAAGTAAAATAGCTAGAATAGCAGATATGGTAGGGCGTAGATTACAGCTTCAAGAAAGAATAGGAAGCGATATAGCAGAAATACTACAAAAAATAACTGGTTCAGAGGATGTAGCTGTTATTATAGAGGGAGAGCATGGATGCATGACTACTAGAGGAATAAAAAAACCAAGTACTAAAACTATAACAACCACATTAAGAGGACGATTTAATAATGATCCTATTATAAGCAATAAGTTAATGATTCTTTATACAAAATAGAAAATTTTTAATTTAAAATAGATATACTAAATATATATAATATTAAAGTGTTTTTCATATGAAAAGAGTATTTTATATAAAGGGATTGCATAAAAAAATAGCTATGACAAAGATTTTTATAGACTATAGGATGATAATAGAATAATAAAAGGATGTGTAGTAAATGAACAAGGAAAAAGCAATAGTAGTATTTAGTGGTGGACAAGATAGCACAACATGTTTATTTTGGGCAAAGAAAAAGTATAAAGAAGTTATAGCAGTATCTTTTGATTATAACCAAAAGCATAAGTTAGAGTTAGAATGTGCAAGGGATATATGTAAAAAATATAATATTGAACATAAAACTTTAGATTTAAATTTACTAAATCAATTAGCACCAAACTCACTAACAAGACAGGATATAACTGTTGACAAGAGTGCACCTAAAGATGGAGTTCCAAATTCTTTTGTAGATGGAAGAAATTTATTATTTTTAAGTTTTGTTGCAGTATTTGCAAAACAAAGGGGAATAAATACTATAATAACTGGCGTATCACAAAGTGATTTTAGTGGATATCCAGATTGTAGAGATGTATTTATAAAATCTTTAAATGTTACATTAAATTTAGCCATGGACTATGAATTTGAAATACTTACACCTTTAATGTGGATTAATAAAGCGGAAACCTGGAAAATGGCTTACGATTTGGGAGTTCTTGATATTGTTAAAGAGGAAACTCTAACCTGCTACAATGGAATAAAAGCGGATGGTTGTGGAGAATGTCCAGCTTGCAAACTGAGAAAAAATGGATATTCGGAGTTTGAAAAAGAGTATTTAAAATAATAATTTTATAAGTATTGTTTTAGTAATACCACCTTTTTATATTGCATATTTAGTTTTTATAAATTTTGTCGATAATTTATTATTAGAAGTATGCAATATTAGGAGGATTATATTATGATAAATATTTTTAGCAAAAAAGATAGTGAAAAAGACAATAAAAATGATACTATTGAACAGGAAGTTGTTGCTGAAGAAACACATAAAGCTGAAACTACAGATACTATGAATTTTTTAAAGGAAATGACTGTACAAATAGAGGAAATAATAAAGCAGCATAACAAAGTTAATGGTGAACATGAAGTTCTTGAAAAATTAACTAAGCAGATTGAAAATCATATGGAAACAGTGTCTAATTTAACTGAAAATACTAATAAATCAACAGATAATCTTTTTAATCAAGGAGAAACTTTGTTAGAAATTACAAAGGACACTGTAAATAAATCCTTAGAAGGTAAGAAATCAATTGAGGATATGGTTAAAGTAATTGAAAATCTTGATATAGAAACAAAAGATACATATGAAAATATTAATGCTTTAGGTGAAAAACTAAAAGAAATTGGAGAAATAGCTCAATTAATAAGTGGAATAGCATCAAAAACAAATCTTCTTGCTCTTAATGCTGCTATAGAAGCAGCTCGTGCAGGAGAACAAGGAAAAGGCTTTGCAGTAGTTGCTGATGAAGTTAGAAAACTGGCAGAGATGACTGGTGAAAGTAGTAGTAATATAAGTAATTTAATTACTGGGATAGATTCTCAAACCAAAAATGTTTTAAATAGCGTAGAAAAAAGCACATTAGTAGTCACAGAAGGTGTAGAATCTTCTAAAGGAGCTCTTGAAAAAATAGAAGAAGTTTTAGATTCATTTAATAGAGTTGAAGGTGATGCTGATAAGCTAATTAAAACAATTGATACTCAGAAAGAGGATATAAGTAAAATTTTTAATGGAATAAATGAGGTAAATAAAATTCTTACTGAAACTAATGATCAAATTATAAAACATATAGATGAAGCTCACAAAGTAGATGAGAAATTAGAAAAAAGTGTATATCATATAGCTCACCATTTAAAATAAAATTAAGAGAATATATTTTATAATTATAGATTAATATTATATACAATAATTTTTAATTTATAAATTTAATGTAAAAGCTAAAAATTAGTGATTAAAATATTATTTATAGAATAAAGATTATATTAGAAATTAATGTAAATATTTATAAGGAGAACAATTAAAATGTGGACACGAGAACAGCTCAAAGGAAGAGCTAAAAGAATGTTATCACTTAATTATTGGAAAGCTTTTTTGGTAAGTGTAGTTATAAGTATTATAACTACAAAGAGTCATGGTAAAGTAGAAAAAAGTGTTAGTAAGTTCACTGATGACTACACTATATTTAATAACACAATATTTGATAAATTAATAAATTTGACCGAAGAATTTATGGTGTTTTTGGCGTCCATAGCTATAATTCTAATAATTTTAAGAGTTATAGTAGGATATATGCTTGAAGTAGGTGGAAGAAAGTTCTTTATTAAAGCAGCAGAAGGAGAAACTAATATGGGATACCTTGGATATTGCTTTAAAAAAGGAAGTTATTTTGGAGTACTTGTAACAATGCTATTAAGAAGTATTTATACATTTTTGTGGTTTTTATTACTAATAATACCAGGGATAGTTAAAGAATATGCATATAGTATGGTACCATATATATTAGCAGATAATCCTGATATAGGTGCTGAAAGAGCTATACAATTAAGTAACAGAATGACAGATGGAGAAAAGTGGGATATGTTCGTACTTGATTTGTCATTTATAGGATGGTATATTGTGGGGGCATTAGCTTTAGGAATAGGTGTATTATTCGTAAATCCATATGTTGATGCTACAAAGGCTGAATTGTATTTAACTCTTAGAAAAAAAGCAATAGATAATAGATTAACCTCTTATGAGGAATTAAATATTGTAAGTTTTGGTAATGAAATTTAATGATAGATTAAAATAGAAGGTTTACATTAAAAAATTAAATTACATTATTAAGTGAAAAGTGATATTTGAGACTAAGTCTATAATGGCTTAGTCTTTTCTTATACAGTTTACTAATATGGAAGAAAAGTACAAAATTATATTTATTTTTGTTTCAATAAGTGATATTATGAATATGCAAATAAATTTAATAAATAAAAAAATAGAAAATAATTTATTATAAATATAATGAGAATATAGTTGAGAGGGGACATAAATTATGAAATTGTCTAAGTATATTGATCATACATTATTAAAACCACAAGCAACAGAAAAGGATATATTAAAGCTCATTGAAGAAGCTAAAATTTATGATTTTGCATCAGTTTGTATAAATCCTAGCTGGGTTAAATTGGCACATGAAAATTTGAAAGATACAGATGTTAAGGTTTGCACTGTTATAGGATTTCCACTTGGAGCCACTTCAACTTCTACTAAAATATATGAAACACAAGTTGCTATAGAAGATGGTGCAGATGAAATAGATATGGTTATTTCTGTTGGACAACTTAAATCAGAAAATGATGAATATGTAAGAGAAGAAATTAAAAAAATTGTAGAAGCATCAAAGGATAAATTAGTTAAAGTAATCATAGAAACATGTTTATTGACAAAAGAAGAAAAAATAAAAGCATGTATTTTAGCTAAAGAAGCAGGTGCAGATTATGTAAAAACTTCAACTGGATTTTCAACTGGGGGAGCAAAGCCAGAAGATATTAAATTAATGAGAGAAACTGTTGGTGAAAATATGGGAGTTAAAGCTTCTGGAGGAATTCATACTAAAGAAGAAATGGAAACTATGATTGAAAATGGAGCTACAAGAATTGGAGCAAGTTGTGGAGTACAACTTATAAAATAAATATAATTTAGTATATAAGGTTGGATTTTAAATGAGAGTGAATGATATTAATCTGGTACATACAATTATTTAAATAAAAAGCCAACTTTTCAATATAAATTGAATAAATGAGCAAATTGCATAATTGAGAGATTTATAATAGGAATACAGTATATTGTATTTTAGCAAATAGACCAATGCGGTATACTGATAAAATTATATTTTAAAATGAATTATGCAATTTTATCAAATATTAAAATAAGTGAATATAGATGAACTGCATCATATATTGAAAGGTAGTGGTTAAAGATGGATATTGCAGTTATTGGTTCAAATATGGTAGATTTGATAAGCTATATTGATAGAATGCCTAAAGAAGGGGAAACCTTAGAGGCATCAAGCTTTAAAATGGGATGTGGAGGCAAAGGTGCAAACCAAGCTGTTGTAGCTGCAAGATTAAAATCAGAAGTTATGATGGTAAGTAAGGTTGGAGATGATTTATTTGGCCAAAATACTATTAAAAATTTAAAAGATAGTGGTGTAAATACTGATTTTGTAACTGTTGAAAAAAATCAAGCTAGTGGAGTTGCACCTATTTTTGTTGATAAGGAATCAAAAAATAGTATTTTAATTATTAAAGGTGCTAATAAAAATTTATCTCCTAAGGACATAGATGATGCAAGTGAAGAATTGAAAAAATGTTCTTTAATTATTTTACAATTGGAAATCGAATTAGAAACTGTTTATTATGCTATAGATTTTGCTAATAAAAACAATATACCTGTATTGTTAAATCCAGCTCCTGCTTCAAAAGAACTTGATTTTAATTATCTTTGCAAATGTGATTTCTTTATGCCAAATGAAACAGAATTGGAGATTCTAACAAATAGACCTGTAAATACAATGGAAGAGATAAAAGAAGCTGCTTATTTAATTATGGACAAAGGTGTTAAAAATGTAATTGTAACAATGGGGGATAAAGGCGTATTATGGATAAATAAGGATGAAGAACATTTTATAAAAGCACATAAAGTTGATCCAGTAGATACTACCGGTGCTGGGGATGGCTTTATTGGATGCTTTGCGCATTTTTATGTGAATAGAAGAAATATATTGTTAGCCCTTGAGAAAGCCACAACTTATGCAGCACTTAGTGTTACAAGATATGGAACTCAAACATCCTATCCTACAAATGAAGAATTTGAGGAATTTTTAAAATTAATTTAGAGATTAATTAATGTTAGCTTAGTAAGATATATAATTGTATAAAAACTCCTACACTGATGTATAAGGAGTTTTTTTAGAAATTAATATAATAATAGATAAATTTTTGCATGTAAGCTCATAAATCCCAATATTATTTTAATACAGAATAGAATTATTTTTAAGACTCTTTGAGATAGGATTTTTTATTTTTGAAATTTTCGGTCTATTGCGAGTAATGAAAGTAAAAATTTATACAAAGAAGTTATAGAATATAATCTTGCGGAATAAGAATTAATATATGGGTTCAATAAAAAGAGAATCTATGTAAAGTAAATAAATTATGAACACAATAACTTAATATTTTAACAAAAATATTAAAAGTATGAGAGGAGTATATTATGTCACAAAATAAGGATAAGCGAATTGTTTGGTACATGCTTGCCTTTATGGCATTTTCAACTGTATGGGGTTTTGGCAACGTTATCAATGGTTTTTCGGAATATGAAGGACTTAAAGCAATTGTTTCTTGGATTATAATTTTTGCTATTTATTTTGTACCATATGCTTTAATGGTAGGTGAATTAGGATCAGCCTTTAAAGACTGTGGTGGAGGAGTAAGTTCATGGATAAATGAAACTATAGGACCAAAGCTTGCATATTATGCTGGATGGACATACTGGGTAGTTCACATGCCTTATATTTCACAAAAACCATCAGGTCTTATGATTGCAACAAGCTGGGCTATTTTTCAAGATAAAAGAATAAGTTCTATGAACACAAAACTTATGCAGTTAATTTGTTTGATAATATTTTTAATTGCTATTTATATTGCATCAAAGGGGTTAAATCCATTAAAAAAACTAGCCACACTTGCAGGCACATCAATGTTTGTAATGTCTATTCTATTTATTATTTTAATGGTGGCAGCACCTGCAATTACAACTGCACATCTAAATGAAATTAAATGGTCTTTTAATACTTTCATGCCAACTTTTGATACGAAATTTTTTACCAATCTGGCTATACTAGTATTTGCGGTGGGAGGCTGCGAAAAAATATCACCTTATGTTAATAAGATGGAAAATCCATCCACAGGATTTTCAAAAGGAATGATTACACTGGCTATCATGGTTGCTGTATGTGCAATTTTAGGTACAGTTTCTCTTGGAATGATGTTTGATTCAAATAATGTTCCTAAGGACTTAATGACTAATGGAGCTTATTATGCTTTTCAAAAATTAGGAGAGTATTATAAACTAGGGAATTTCTTTGTAATAATATATGCAATTACAAATATCATTGCTCAATTTGCTGTATTAATTATATCTATTGATGCACCTTTACGTATGTTACTTGATAGTGCAGATGAAAGATTTATTCCTAAAAAAATGTTTGAAAAAAATAAGTATGGTTCATATAAAAATGGAAATAAACTTATTTTAGTAATTGTATCAATATTAATTGTAGTACCAGCCATAGGAATTGGTAGCGTGGATGAATTAGTTAAATGGCTAGTAAAATTAAATGCTGTATGTATGCCTCTTAGATATTTATGGGTATTTGCTGCATATGTTGCATTGAAAAAAGCAGGACAGAAATTTAATAGAGAATATTATTTTGTAAAGAATGATAAATTAGGTATGATCTTAGGTTCATGGTGTTTTGTATTTACAGCATTTGCATGTATAGGTGGTATGTACTCTACAGATCCTTTTAAATTCATACTTAATATTGTAACTCCATTTGTACTAATAGGTTTAGGAGTAATTATGCCTTATCTTGCCAAAAAGAATGATGCTTAGTAATTTCTAAAGGGTATGTAGGCAGATTGGTGTAAAAGCAAATTTACCTACATACCCTTTAGAAAGAATGTAAATGGATTTGGATTTATTGACATATATGATTTATGAAGGGTATTTTAAATTTGTTATTAAAATTATGTACTAATTATGGGAGTATAAAGATTTCAGTATATAAAAAAACTGTCTGCTTTGAATAGCAGACAGTTTTTTTATATACAGTTTATTTCTCTTTCACAGGATAGCACACTTCTGTAATCCATTCTTCAGGATTTTGCGTTTCATGAGGACTAACATGATAGATACAGAAAGATAGCCCATTAAATTCGTAACCGTTATCACGAACCCAATTAGCAACAGCTTCGTTTACTTCGTTTATTTTTTTATAACTACCTTGATAAGTTGCTGATGCCATTTTAATAGGTTCCACAGTTTTGAATACTACATTTTCAGTATTTTTATAATTTCCTTTAACAGATTTTTGTACTTCAACATCAACATCCTGTTCTTTATGCTCTCCATCGTGAAAGATTGCTAGGGTATAACATGGATTATCATCTTGCATTTTAAGATCTGAAGTTTCCTGCATTAGAATATGCCAAAGCATACCTTCTTGATCATAATAAGGTATAACTTTACGTACACTTGCAACAGTTCGTTTAGGTAATTCTTTTAAAGTAACATTATAATTCATTACATTATCATCCTTTCCTAATCTATTCAATGTGCTTTCTAGTAGTAAAAGTCGTTGATTTAATATATCAGTTTCCTCTTGTATTTCCCTTTGTTTTAATTGAAGATAGGTTTTAAGCTTATAAGAATCGTTATATTGAGATAGAATTTCACCTATTATACCAAGGCTAAATCCCATATCTTTTAGTGCTGTAATACGATTTGCAACAGGGAGTTGTGTTTCACTGTAATAACGATAACCTGTGAAATCATCAATATTTTCAGGTATAAGTAAACCTATTTCATTATAATGCCTAAGCATTCTTATACTAATTCTTGATAGTTTTGAAAAATCACCTATTTTTAACATTTATATACCTCACATATATGTGTTTCTTGAGCTCATTTACATTATAGAGTATACCATAATGTGAGAGTCAACAGACGAGTTTAGATTTATCTTACAATATATTTGAAGCTTTATAAATTAGTTATTAAGAGATATTCTGTCGTTAAATATGTTGAATTAATATTAATACATATGTAATCTTTTTATTTATATACTGTTTTTTGTTTGGAATATTATAAATTATACTTTTGTTTTTTTATTTTAAGATGTAAAATAGTATTAAGATAGTAATAGAAAATATTAAAAGATATTTATTATTAATGAATTTTAAATAATAAGAGTAAGAGGGTGGAATTATGTATGATGTTAGTATTATAGGTGCTGGTGTTGTTGGATCAGCTATTGCTAGAGAGTTATCAAAATATAATTTAAAAGTATGTCTTATAGAAAAAGAGGAGGATGTTGGAACAGGGGCCTCAAAAGCAAATAGTGGTATTGTTCATGGTGGATATGTAGCTAAGTATGGAACTTTAAAAGGAGAATTATGTATAAAAGGAAACGGTATGTACAATCAGCTTGAAAAAGAGCTTAACTTTGGATATAGAAAACCAGGTGCATTAGTAATAGGTTTTGATGAGGAGGATGAAAATAGAATAAAAAAATTATATGAAAATGGTATAAAAGTAGGGTGTGATGATCTGGAAATAATATATGGGGATAAAATAAAAGAATTAGAGCCTCATATAAATAAAAATGTTAAAGTTGCATTATATGATAAAAGTGTTGGTGTAGCTTCTCCTTATGAAATGACTATAGCCCTTGCTGAAAATGCAATAGAAAATGGAGTAGATTTAAAATTAGAAACAAAAGTATTAACTATAGATAAAGAAAATAAAATTTTTATAATAAATACTAATAAAGGAGAAATAAAAAGTAAGTATATTGTAAATGCTGCTGGATTATATAGTGATAAGATAGCTAATATGTTAGAGATGAATGATTTTAAAATATTGCCAAGAAG
The DNA here is from genome assembly GCA_019933195.1 of Clostridium sporogenes. NCBI lineage: Bacteria > Bacillati > Bacillota > Clostridia > Eubacteriales > Clostridiaceae > Clostridium > Clostridium sporogenes. The sequence goes on along the minus strand of CP082942.1, from coordinate 522,190 downwards.
AGGTGAGTATGTACTTTCTACCAAAGATCAAGGTGATATTGTAAATAAGGTTATATTCCAAGTGCCAACAGAAAAAGGGAAAGGAATATTAGTCACTACTACTTATCATGGAAACTTTATGATAGGTCCCGATGCGCAGGAGGTAATAGACAAAGAAGATATAGGAACAGATATAGAAAGTATAGAATCTATAATAAAAACAGCTAGAAAATCTATACCAGATTTTGACGTAAGAAAATCTTTAACTACCTTTGCAGGTATAAGAGCAATTAGTAGTACAGGAGATTTTGTAATAGGAGAAACAAAAGTAAAAGGCTTTATAAATGCAGCAGGCATAGATTCACCAGGTCTTACATCTTCGCCAGCTATAGCAGAAAAAATAGTAGGAATTCTTAAGGAAGCTGGATTAAAATTAATAAAAAATGAAAAATTTAATCCTTATAGAAAAGCTATAATTATTAAAAAGGATGAGTTTTTTGATGGAAAGATAGATGATAAAGATCCAAGTGAAAATATAATATGTAGATGTGAAAAAGTAACAGAAGCAGAAATAATAGATGCAATGAAAAGAGGAATTCCTGTAAAATCTACAGATGCAATAAAAAGGCGTACAAGAGCAGGTATGGGATTTTGTCAAGGTAATTTTTGTAGACCAAGAGTAAAAGCTATAATAGCAAGAGAAATGGGGATACCTTTAGAACAGATTACTGTAAGGGGTAAAGATTCAGGAGAACCTCTTAAAAGGGTAAATATTAATATTATAAGAAAAATTAAGGATATTTAATTTTTTGCCAAAATTTATTTCGCAAAGAAGAGATTTTTTTTCTATAGGACTTTTATTTATATATAAATTTCTAAATAAGTTATAAAAACCGAAGGGGCTAAATAAAATAATATCTTATTATTTGTTTAAGGACAAAATTGAGTATAATATTAGTATGGAAAATAAGAGTCGCTATAAAAACGGCTCTTATTCGAATGTTAGATAAAATTATACAAAGAAATTGACTAATAAGACAAGTTTTGATAATATATAACATGTGGTAATGAAAATGATTATCAAGAGGTGAAGGCTTTGAATTATATTTGGATAAATCCTGTAGTTGAAAAAATGTATAAAAAAGATTTAGATGAACTTAAAAATAATCTTAGAAAAAAAGGATTTCAAGTAGTTTCAGCAGATGGACAACTTGAACAGGTCAAAAATAAATTTAGAAATGAAATAATGAATTCTAAAAATACTGTATTAGATACAAGATGCCCTGTAGCTGTTGATTATGCTATTAAGAATATTGATAAAGATAAATACAATATACCTAAAATTGAGCCTATCTTAATTCATACAGCCAGATATTTATATGAGTTTTATATAAAAGATATAAAAAAAGATAAACTTATTATTACAACACCTTGCACAGCTTTAAAAAAACTAGGGGAAGATATTTTTAAAAATAAATCAAGTATAGAATTTTATACTTGGTTAGAGGTGTGTAACAAGCTTAATATAGAAATAGCCTCAAAATGTGATTTATCGCCAATTCCCTTAGGATTTTTTAGAGATATTTCAGAAAATGTTTTAGAAATAAGTGGTGAAAATAAATTTAATGAATCCTTTTTAAAAGAGGAGTATGATGTTATTGAGATGTTATATTGCTTAGGAGGATGTAATAATGGGGATGGTGTTTAAGTTAAAGAAACATTTAGTTGTAATAATGATCCTTATTATATGGAGTATTGGTAGTATGTTGAAATGGTGGAACCCTTATATTCTTCCAACGCCAAAGGAAGTTATAGTATCAGCAGGGGAGTTAATAAAATCAGGAGATTTAATTAAGCATATAGCTATAAGTACTTTAAGAGTTTTTGAAGGATTTTTTATAACTATATGTTTAGCAATTCCTTTAGGCATATTATTTGGTGTTAATAAGAGCATCTATGGTTATTTTAAAAATCTACTTGGATTTTTAAGACATACACCGCCACTATCATTGGTACCACTTTTAATACTTTGGTTTGGTATAGGAGAAAAATCTAAAATAATAATTATAGTATTAGCTTCATTTTTTCCTGTTTTATTAAATACTATTAGTGGAGTTGAAGGTTGTAGTAAAAAATTAATAGAAGTTGGCCAAACATTTAATTTTAGTAAGATAAGTATATTCAAAAAGATCATAATACCCTGGGCTTTACCTAATATTTTAGTTGGTATGAGATTAGGCATAGGGTATAGTTGGAGAGCCATAATTGGTGCTGAAATGGTGGCAGCTTCTTCAGGATTAGGATATTTAATTTTAGATGGCCAGCAGTTATCTCGTTCATCAGTAGTTATAGTAGGAATATTATCAATAGGTATTCTTGGCTGTTTCTGTGATTGGATATTTGGCCTTTTAACCAATAAATTTAACTATGCACAAGAGGTGAATAATAATGAAGGGGTATAAATTAACTAATGTAATCAAAGAATTTTGTATTAATGGCAATCCAGTTAAAATTTTAGATAATTTAACTCTTTTATTAGAGGATAACAAGATCACTGTTATATTAGGAAGAAGTGGTTGTGGAAAGACTACATTGCTTAGACTTTTAGGATATCTGGATGATGTCACTAGTGGTAAGGTAGAATTTTATGATAATAATATTTTAGTAAAACCTAAAATAGGTATGGTTTTTCAGGAAAGCAGACTTTTCCCTTGGCTCAATGTTAGAGAAAATTTAACATTCTTTTTAAACAAGAGAGATATTAATATTGAAAATAAATATTTAAGCCTTATGAAGTTAGAGAAATTTGGAGAAGCATATCCTTCACAATTATCGGGAGGAATGGCCCACAGAGTGGCTATAGGAAGGTCTTTAGCCTATGAACCTAATATGCTCTTGATGGATGAACCCTTTGCTGCTTTAGATTTTTTTACTAGAGCTTATATGCAAGAGGAAATTTTAAGGCTTTACAGTGAAACTAATAAAGGTATAGTTTTTGTAACCCATAATGTGGATGAAGCATTATTGATAGGTCATAAAATAGTTATTTTAGATAAAGGAAAGGTTTTAGAAGAATATAATATAGACCTAGAATTTCCACGGGATATATCCTCAGAAAAACTATTAAATATAAAAAAAGATATATTTTCAAAATTATAAAGTTAATTAAAAATATACATATATAAACAAGTCCATTCTTATAATGAAAGATACTTTAAATAGTAAAATATTTATTGTAGTTATTAAAGATGCATTTTCTACATTATATAAGAAGTGGACTTTAGTAAGAAAATATTAAAAGGAGAGTGTAATATGAAAAAGATCTTATCATTATGTATGACTTTACTAATAACAGCATCTATGTTTATAGGTTGTAGTAGTGCTAATAAAAAGGAGGAAGGAAAAAAGGATAATTCTAAAGAAATTAATCTTACATATGTTAAAGCTCCTTTAAATGTACCATCTATATTAGAAAAGGAGCAAAAATCCTTTGACAAGAGTTTTGAAAAAGAAAATATAAAAATAAACTGGCATGAAATAACAGCTGGACCTGAGCAGACTCAGGCATTAGCTTCAGGGGACTTACAAATTCTTCATGCTCTTGGGGGTACATCAGCTATATTAGCAGGAGCAAATGGAGTGGGTTTAAAAATAATAGGTGTATATAGTAGAGCACCAAAGGCCTTTATGATAATTAGCAATAACCCAAATATAAAAACAGCAAAGGACTTAAAAGGTAAAAAAGTTGCAGGACCTAAAGGAACAGTGCTGCATCAATTATTAGTAGGAGCCTTAGAAAAAGAGGGATTAACAAGCAAGGATGTTGACTTTATAAATATGGGGATACCAGAAGCATTTGCTGCATTAAATAATAAAAATGTAGATGCTGCATTATTAGCAGGCCCGGTTGCTTTAAAGGCTATAAAAAATGGTGGTAAAGTAGTAGCAAATGGAGAAGGAATAGTTGATGGAACAATAGTAACTGCAGTTAGTAGAGATTTTTTAAACAAGCATAAAGATTTAGTAGATAAATTTGAAGCTACTCACAAAGAAACTTTAAAATATATGAAAGAACATGAGGAAGAAGCATTAAAAGTAGTATCAAAGGAAGTTGGACTAACTATTGAAGAAACAAAAGCAATGTATAAATGGTATGATTTCGATATGACAATAAAAGATAAAGACATTAAAGAGCTTGAAAAAACTCAAGACTTTATGATCAAAAATGGTCTTCAAGACAAGAAGGTAGATATACAAAAACTTATAAATAAATAGTATTTTATTGTTATGATGCTTATAAAGTTAAACAATTAAAATAGATAATAATGAATATAAAGAAGTTATATGTACATTTAACTTTACTAATTAATGAAATTATAGAATTTAATATAGAATAGAGAAAAAAGTCTGTATCAAGATTAAATATATTTTGATACAGACTTTTTTACTTTTGCGGTAATTCATATGTTATAAAATTAGAAAGCTCATTTTCAGGAGCAAGCTACTGGCACGTAGACTATTATTTGTTTTTATGCTTAGTATTTTTATGAGTGTTACTATTAGCAGAATCTAAAGCATCTACGCTATTGCTATTTCCAGAATTCTCTATAGCCTTATTAACCTTAACATTTTTATTTTTTTTGTTTCTATTCATAAATTTGAGCTCCTTTCAATAATAAAACTTGCTAATTATTATTAAGTATATTTATAGGATTTACATATTACTTATCAATATATATGGAGTTTTTTGTTAGATAAAAATATATATTATTAAATTATAATAAAAAATAACATTAGAGAACTAATAAATAAAATCCTAGAAGTAACATTTGTTTTAAAAAAATTATATATTATATATAGGGGGGAATATTATGAAAATAGGAATAGATTGTGGTCATACTTTATCTGGAGCTGATCATGGGGCTGTGGGAATAAAAGCAGAATCAAATCTAACCAGAGAAGTAGGTGCTAAAGTAATAAGTAAATTACAAGCTTTAGGCCATACAGTTATTAAGTGTTATAAAGATACTTGTAGTAGCTTACAAGATAGTTTAAGTTACAGAACGAATACAGCTAACAATAACAATGTAGATTTATATGTATCTATTCATTTTAATGCTTTCAATGGTAGTGCTTATGGAACAGAGATTTTCACTTATGGAGGAAATAAGTTTAGTGAGGCTACTTCTGTGTTAAATAATATAGTTTCCCTAGGTTATACCAATAGAGGTATAAAAGATGGAAGTAACCTTTATGTAATTAGAAATACAAAAGCTAAGTCTATGCTTATAGAATGTTGTTTCTGTGATAATTCTGGAGATATGAGTAGATATAATGCAGATAAAATGGCAGATGCCATAGTAAAAGGTTTAGTAAGAAAAACAGCTGATGTTTCACCAGGTGGAAATTCTGGTTCTGGAGGAACTAGCTCTGGTTCAACTATATATGGCAATCATTATTTAATAAAAGAACTTCAACAAGAAATAAATAGTCAAGGTTTTGGTAATGTAAAAGTAGATGGAATAGTAGGAGAGGCAACATTAAATGCAGCACCAATAGTTAAAAAAGGAGCCAGAGGTGGAATAACTAAAGCAATACAAAAAATGCTTATAAATATAGGCTATCCAGTAGGATCTTCAGGAGTAGATGGTATATTTGGAAATGATACTGAAACAGCAATAAAAGCTATACAGAAAGATTGTAACCTTTCTGTAGACGGAATTGTAGGAAGAGAGACATGGAAAGCTTTGTTTAGAAATTTGAAATAAAATGAAAGGGTAGTTTCAATTTAAAATAATCCCTATATAAAGGACATTTTAATAAAGGAGCTACACAACTAAAAGCTGATTTCTGTATTGGACAGAAGTCAGCTTTTTTTAATATAAATTATTAATAAATATAAATTTAATAATAATTGCAATTATTTCTTTTGTAATATTTTATTTATATTATATGTAAATGATAAATATAAAATATAGATTTTACTAACTTATTAAGGTTATTATTTATTTTTTACTTTATAAGAAATCTAAAATATTGGTATGCCATTAGAAAATATAGAACTTAAATACAAAAATGAGGAAAAATTTTCAGATTATTTACTAAGTATAGAATATAAAAAGAATTTATTAAATAGGAATTTATATGTTATACTTATAGTAAAAATTTTCATTTATTACATATAAGTTTTTTAAAATTAATATTGTAATAAGAGGACAAGCAATCTTATAAATAAACTAACTAAAATCTTGTGAAGAACTATATTTTATTATTAAGGAGGCTAGAGAAAGCTATGATTGAAGCTAAAAATTTAACTAAACGATTTAAAAAAGGTGTAACAGCAGTAGATGGCATAAACTTTAAAGCAAATGATGGAGAAATACTTGGTTTGCTTGGAGAAAATGGAGCAGGTAAAACAACAACTCTTAGAATGCTTGCTACTATGCTTAAAATCACAGAGGGTGAAGCGCTGATAAATGGTCATGATGTAAACAAAGAAGCAGATAAGGTAAGAGGAGAAATAGGTATTTTGTTTGGTGGTGAAGTTGGACTTTATGACAGACTTACAGCAAGGGAAAATATAAAATATTTTGCAGAGCTTAATGGTATGTCTAAAGAAGAAACTAATAAAAGTATAGAGGAGCTTGCAAAAAATTTAGACATGACAGAATATCTGGATAGAAGAGTTGGAAAATTTTCAAGGGGTATGAAGCAAAAAGTAGCTATTGCAAGATCTATAGTACATAATCCATCTGTTGTTTTATTTGATGAGCCAACTATAGGATTAGATGTTACCTCTGCAAAAATTGTACAAGATTTCATATTAAAATGTAAAAGTGATGGAAGAACTATTATATTCTCAAGTCACACAATACCAGAAATAGAAAAGCTATGTGATAGAATTGTTATAATTCATAAAGGTAAAATAGTAGAAGAAGGAAAGCTTAAAGAACTTGAAGAAAAATATAACAACAGCATAGAAGAAATATTTATAAATTTAATAGCAAAGTAAAGAGGGTGATTGTATGAAAAATGTAATAGGAGTAGTATTAAAAAAAGAACTTTTAGATTTATTTAGAGATAAGAAAACACTAATATTAAGTATATTAATTCCAATAATTCTTTTACCTATAATGTCTTTTGCTATTGGTAAAATGGCAAAATCAGATAGTGATAAGGTTCAAAATAATCTTAAAATAGCTATAGAAGATCAAGGAAATAGCAGTTTTTCTAAATTTATAAAATCTCATAAAAATGTTAAGGTAATAAACTCTAAAGATATTGATGAAGATATAAAAGAAGGAGATGTATATCTACAGATTAAAATTCCAAAAGAATTTGATGAAAATATATCAAAGGATTCTAATGAAAAAATAGAATTAAAATATGATAATTCAAGTAATGATGCCATGACAGCTGTATCAATGATTAAAAATTACATAGATGAATATTCAAAACAAATAGTTTCAAAACGACTTGAAAAGAAAAATATAGATCAATCTATACTAACTCCAATTAATGTTGAGGATAAAGTAGTTGGAAGTAAAGAAGATGGTTTTGGAAAATTAATGGCTTCAATGATGATTCCTTTACTTTTGATGCTCTATAGCGCAACCAGTACAATTGGAGCAGCAGTAGATCTTGGAGCAGGAGAGAAAGAAAGAGGAACACTTGAACCACTTCTTACAACAAAAGCAGGAAGAACATCTTTACTTGTAGGAAAATTTTTAGCAATAACAGTAATGGGAATATTAATGTCCTGTGCTTATCTCATTGGAATAATAATTACAATGAAGCAGCCTAATGGAATGTTTGGAAATGCAGGACTAAATTTAGGACCAGCTACTTTAGTTCTTATTATGATTTTACCTATTTTATATACAATGGTATTTGGAGCACTTCAACTTGCCATTAGTATCTATGCAAAATCATTTAAAGAAGCTCAAACATATCTAAGTCCTATAACTATTATAGCTATGGTATTAATTTATATGGTTATGATGAAAGACCCTAAAAATATAGGAATGCTTTATTTTAATATCCCACTTACAAATGGAGTTTGTCTTATGAAAGAGTTTTTAGCTGGAATTTATAACTATACTCACATAGCAATAACCTTTGGCTGGATAATTGTATATATAGTTGTATCTATTTCATTTGCAAGATATATGTTCTCAAAAGAAGAAGTTATATTTAGAACATAATATAGATTGTATAAATAAAAATAACTTAAAAAAGTATTTATATAAGTTTTCTTTTTTAAACCTACCTTAGACTTTAAAATATAAGGTAGATTTTTTTATAAAAATATAATTATTATAAGTTCCATAAAAATATTTTTTAAAAGAATTTGTAAATTTTTTAGTCATTATTGAGGCTAAGAAATTAATATTTTATTTACCTAGTATTCTTTGTCCCTGAGTAAAGGCACTTTGAACTAAAGGAGCTTTATATCTAAATTTAGGAGATTTATCTTCTATGGCATTTATATATTGACTTACTATAGAATCAAAAGACTTATGTTCCATTAGTTCAAAGTAATTATATTGTTTCTTTTTTAGCTTTACTAATTTATCTTTAAAATAGGATTTTTCTTTCATCCATACAAACTGTTTATCAATATTTCTTTGGTTAAAGCCAGTTTTATAAGCTCCAGGCTCAATTAAGATTATATTAATATTACAACAATCAAGTTCTTTTACCTCCTCTTTTAGAGAAGATACTATTCCTTCTAAAGCAAATTTGCTAGATGTATATGGGGATAAAAAGGGTATTGTTATCCTACCAGATAAAGAAGATAAAAAAATGATTCTTCCTTCCTTTTTTTTAATCATGTTCTTAAAGACAATTTGAGTAAGTTCTAAAGTAGAAAATATATTGGTTTCAAATACATTTCTATATTTGTCAATTGAAACTTCTGATACAGAACCAGAATCTCCTATAGCAGCGTTATTAATTAATGAATCTATATCTAAATTTTTTACAATATCTCTATCTTGTTTTAAAGATATATCTAACTTAAAGCTTTCAATATTTTTATTTATATTTTCTTTTAAAGCTATCTCCTTTAAATTTTCTGCTTGAGACTTCCTATGAGTAGTTGCATAAACTTTGTGCCCTCTTTTAGCTAAAGCAATAGAAGAAGCTTTCCCAAGACCAGAACCTGCACCTGTAATTAATATTTTACTCATGATATCACTTCCATAAAATTTTTATATTATTTATATTTTACAATGTAGTAATAGATTATCCTAATACAAAAAAATTAATATATTTTATATATTTAAAATAATATGTTATTGTTTAATAAAGTATTTAAATCTAAAACTTCTTTTGATAAGTTTTGTATTTCATTATAATTTTTTTCTTTAACATTCTTCTTTTTTAATTTTTTTAATAGATGTATTACTTGTTTCATATTAATTACTCCTCAAAATTTATTTAACTTATGATTTAATTATAAATAGCAAAGAGGATTTAAACCATTTATTTAGATTACAATTTTGTCTTTTAAAGTTACAGTTTTGTAATATAAGAATTATTGGTAACATTATTGCAGGAATACTCATTTATAAAATTTAGTATGAGAATTTCCAATTTGTTTTAAAGTTAAAACCTATCCCAAGGCTTCATACACAAGGTTTAGAATAGTTTTTTTAAAAAAATATGAATTTTAGAATAGGCTGAAAAAATTTTAAAAAATCTTGTGAAATCAATGTCTCTGTGATATCCTTAATTTTAAGGAATGGCTATTTTACTATGGTTGAACAATAATATTAAATGTATTTAAATAGGTCTAGACACTTCTATAAGTGTTGGAGATGTGTCGTTGAACAATAACATGATTGTATTTAAGCAGAGAACCCAAATCTGTGATTTGGTGTGAGTCACTTAATCCTTTGATGAAAAGAGAAGGAGTTTCATTAAATAAGTAGATACTTAGTATTTTAAGTTTAGAGATGTATTTAAAAAGGAGGGCTATTAATGTATAGTTTTAGAAATGATTATAGTGAGGGATGTCATCCTAGAATTCTAAAGGCTTTAACAGAGTCAAATATGATTCAAGAGGAAGGGTATGGAGAAGATTTACATACTAAAAATGCTGTTTCTATAATAAGGACATTAGTAGAAAATAAAAATGTAGATATTCATCTTATATCTGGAGGAACTCAAACAAATTTAATCGCAATTAGTGCATTTTTAAAACCTCATGAAGCTTGTATATGTGTACATACAGGGCATATTGCAGGTCATGAAACTGGTGCTATTGAATATACTGGACATAAAGTAATTACTGTAGATTCAAAAGATGGAAAAATTACTACAGATAAAATTAATGAGGTATTAGATTCTCATAATGACGAGCATTTTGTAAAACCAAAGCTTGTCTATATTTCTAATTCAACAGAAGTTGGAACTGTATATAACAAAGAAGAAATGAGAAATTTAAGTGAATTTTGCAAGGATAAAAATCTTATTTTGTATGTAGACGGTGCAAGGCTTGGTTCTGCTCTTGCTGTTAAAGAATCAAACCTAACTTTAAAGGATATGTGTAACTTTTCAGATGCATTTTTTATTGGTGGAACTAAAAATGGAGCTCTTATTGGAGAAGCTTTAGTTATAAAAAATGAAAAATTAAAAGAAGATTTTAGATATAACATAAAACAAAAGGGTGGACTTCTTGCTAAGGGAAGAGTTTTAGGAATACAGTTTGAGGAACTATTTAAGGAGAATCTTTATTTTGAGCTTGCAAATCATGCAAATGAAATGGCAAATATTTTAACTAAAGGTTTAAAAGAAGCTAATTGTAAATTTTTTGTGGAATCTAAGAGTAATCAAGTTTTTCCTATTTTAAGTAATGAAAGCATTAAAATATTAGAAGAAAAATTTTCTTTTAATATTTGGGAAAAGGTGGACGATAAAAATTCTGCTATTAGATTAGTTACTTCCTGGGCAACAAAAAAAGAAGCGGTACTTGATTTTGTTCAGGAATTAAAACAATTATAAGAATAAATTTTCAAAAGAATATAACAAATATTAAAAAATTATAAGAAGAATACAAAAAGGCTTGGCTAAGAATAGATTTAACTTTAATATTTCTAGTATTAAAGTTAAATCTATTTTATTTTGATATGCCTTTTTTTCATGTTTATTAAAAATAATAAAGAGGTGTGGGCTACTTTTATTCTGAAAAACAATTTAATTATAGTGAAGTAAGGGGGCAACTGTAAGAAAAGTTAAGAATTAATTAGATATTGTCGGAAATAGCAAATTAAGGTTATTAAAGAATTATGAAAATACTATCACTTTAATGAAAAAAATAGTTAATTGCATAATTAGCTTGGGTAAACGTTACCAAGATTGTGGTTTAAATACTATAAAAATTGTATATTGATAAAAAAATAACATTGAAATAATGGTTAAATTGTAATATATTTGATATTAACAGCTGAAATTGAAATTTATATTTAAAACGTAAATTTGTGGTTCGAATCATACTTATAATTTTTTATTTGTTGTATTAAATAATATATTAATGAATTTTAGGAGGGTTATATTGTGGAAGTGTTAAATAATTTAGAACCTAAATCAGTATTTTATTTTTTTGAGGAATTAACTAAAATACCACATGGATCAAGAAATGAAAAAAAGATTAGTGATTTTTTAGTTAATTTTGCAAAGGAAAGAAATTTAGAGGTTTATCAAGATGAAGTACTAAATGTAATAATTAAAAAGCCAGGTACAAATGGATATGAAAGTGCACCAACTGTAATAATACAAGGTCATATGGATATGGTTTGTGAAAAATTAAAAGATACAGATCATGATTTTGAAAAAGATCCATTAAAATTAAGAATAGAAGATGACTATATTTATGCTACAGGAACAACATTAGGTGGAGATGATGGCATTGCTATAGCTTATGGTCTAGCAATATTAGATTCAAAAGATATAGAACATCCACCAATAGAATTTGTTGCTACAAGTAATGAAGAAGATGGCATGGAAGGAGCCTTTGCATTAGACACTAAAAATTTAAAGGGTGAAATGCTTATAAATATAGATGGAGAAGAAGATGGCGTATTCATAATAAGCTGTGCAGGTGGAATTACAGCTACTACAAAAATAAAAGTAGAACCAGAAAAATGTGAAAAGGAAGCTGTTGAAATAAGAGTAGTAGGTTTAAATGGTGGACATTCTGGAATGGAAATTGTTAAACAAAGAGGAAATGCAAATAAATTAATGGGTAGACTTTTATATACTTTAAGTAAGCAATTTGATTTTAATATTGCACATATAGAAGGCGGAACAAAAGATAATGCTATACCTAGAGAGTGCGCTGCCTTAATAACTTTAGATAAAAATAAAATAGAAGAAGTTAAAGAAATTTTAAGTAAAATTCAGGATGATTTAAAAGCTGAATATAGGGTACAAGATCCTTCAGTGGAAATAAAAGTTGAAAGTTCAAATAAAGTAGACAAGCATTTCGGTAAAACAAATACACAATCAATTATTAGATTTTTAACATCAGTTCCCGATGGGGTACAATCTATGAGTCAAGATATAAAAGGTCTTGTAGAGAGTAGCTTAAATACTGCAATAATAAATACAAAAGAAGATGAAGTTGAGATTATATCTTCTATAAGAAGTTCTGTTTATAGCAGAAAATTTGAAATAGCAGATAAAATTGAAGCATTAGCAGAAGCTGTTGGAGGCAATGTTAAAAAGGAAGGGGAATATCCAGGATGGGAATATGATAAGGATTCTAAAATAAGAGATATATCTGTATTATCTTATAAAAATTTATTTGGTGAAGAGCCAACTATAACAGCAATCCATGCAGGTCTTGAATGTGGTTTGTTTAAAGAAACTATGAAGGATACAGATATGATTAGCTTTGGGCCAGATATAATAGATGTCCATACAGCTAATGAGCATTTAAAAATATCTTCAGTTGAAAAATATTGGAAGCTCTTAAAAGAAATATTAAAAAATATCAAATAAATATTTTTATATAAACAATTAGGAAATTGATTTTTTAAATTAATTATAAAGTTAAGTTTGCATTAACTAAAAGAAATCAATTTCCTTAAGTTTCAATTTTACAATAAATAAGGTAGGTGCCAATATGGAAAATCAAAAATGTAAATTAGCAAAGGAAGCCTATGGTGGATGTAAAGGTGAAAATTATGAACCCTTTATACCTATTTCGGAAGCTATGCCAGAAACAACGGGATATTCTATTATTTTAGGTATTATACTTGCATGTTTATTTGCAGCTGCAAATACTTATTTAGGACTTAAAGTTGGTCTTACAATTTCAGCCGGTATACCTGGAGCTATACTTGCTACGGGTATATTAAAAGGATTATTTAGAAGAAATAATATTTTAGAAGCCAATATGGTATCTTCATTGGCAGCAATGGGTGAATCTATAGCAGGAGGAATCATTTTTACTCTTCCAGCATTAATTTTATGGAACTCTGAATTAAGTATTGCAACTATAGTGGTAGTTACAATAGTTGGTGGATTAATGGGAACATTTTTTATTACTCCACTTAGAAGATTTTTAATAGTAGAAGAACATGGTGAATTAGTTTACCCAGAAAGTATGGCAGCAGCAGAGGTTTTAGTTACAGGCAGTCAAGGTGGAGAAGGATTTAAAACAGTTGTAGCAGGTCTTGGCGTAGGTGGAGCTTATAAGTTTTTATCTGGAGGATTTAAGCTTTGGAGTGAACAAGCTTCCTATGTATTTAAATCTTATCAAGGGACTATGATAAGTGTAGATACACTAGCTTCTCTACTTGGTGTTGGATTTATAGTTGGTACTGAAGCATCTTTGTTGATGTTTGGCGGTTCTGTTATTGCATGGTTTGGATTAATACCATTGATTAAATATCTAGGAGCAGGCCTTGCAGCTCCATTATTTCCATCTACAAAGCTTATAGTGGATATGACAGCACCAGAAATATGGTCTAGTTATATTAAATATATAGGTGCTGGAGCAGTTGCTATGGGTGGATTTATTTCCCTTGCTAAATCAATGCCTACTATAATAAAAAGTTTTAAACAGGCAATGGGAGGAATAGGACATGGTGGAAAAGAAGATACTAGTAGAATAAATATTGAAGCACCAATAACTTGGGTGTTAGGAGCAGCAGTATTTGGATTTGCATTAACCTGGCTTTTTCCAATGATAAGAGGTGGTTTTATAGGCGGATTACTTGCAGTATTATTTAGTTTCTTTTTTGCAGTAGTATCTGCTAGAATGGTTGGTATAATAGGAGCATCTAATAATCCTGTATCTGGTATGACTATAGCCACTTTACTTTTTGTAACAACAATATTAAAACTAACAGGTGTTGTTGGAAATGAAGGATTAAGAAAAGCCATACTTATAGGCGGAGTAGTTTGTGTTGCTATAGCTGTAGCAGGAGGAGTGGCACAAAGCTTAAAAACAACGTTTATAATAGGTGGTACTCCTAGAAAAGTTCAAATTGGAATGTTTGTAGCAATAGCATGTTCTTCAGGTTTTGCAGCAATTGTTGTTAAAATGTTACATAGCGCTTATGGAATTGGCAGTGCAGATGTTTCAGCACCACAGGCTAGTTTAATGAAAATGTTAGTTGAGGGTATAATGTCAGCTAAACTCCCTTGGACATTAGTTTTAGTTGGAGCTGCTATAGCAATCTTTTGTGAACTTGCAAGCATACCAATTCTTCCAGTAGCTCTTGGTATTTATTTACCTATATCCTTAAATAGTGCAATATTAACTGGAGGAATATTAAGAGTATTAGTTGAAAAAAGATTCAAAAAAGATGAAGAAAGAAAATCAGAATCTGTTGAAAAGGGAGTACTTTTGGCATCAGGCCTTGTGGCAGGGGATGCACTTATAGGCATAGTTATAGCTGTATTTGCAACATTAAATGTAAATATAGCCTTTGGTGAAAAAATTATGCCAACAATTGCAAGTAGCAATATGGTATCATTTGTGGTCTTTATTTTATTAGGAGTTTGGATATATAAATTTGCATGTAGCAAAAAAGAAGTTGTGTGTAAGAAAAATAAAGGAGCTAATGTATAAGAATTATGGATTCAAAAGATGATAAATATAATTTTCTAAAGCAGATACCATATAGAGTTAATTATAATTGGGTAGAAAAAGAAGGTCAGGTCATATTAACTTTTAAAGTCAATGATCCTGTTAAAAAATTTTTAGGTTGGCTTGTTAAGAGAGCACCTAAATGTGATGTTAAATTTGATAAAATGTCTTCAGAAGTGTGGATTTTAATGGATGGAGAAAACTCTATATTAGATATTGCAAAGGTAATGTCAGATAAGCATGGGGATAAATTAGAAGACTCTATATATAGACTTGTAACTTATATAAGATATGTATCTAAAAGAGGATGGATTACCTTTAAAAAATAAAAATATATTTATTAATAAGAATTTAATATAGATTTCATCTATTTATCAAAATTATTTGAAAGAAATAAAAATTTTTAAATTAATGGGAGGAATTTTTTAACTTTTATAGAAGTTTATATATATAAAGCTGTTCTGTAAGTTAGGCATTATTAGAGACCTCCTTATTTCAAAAAGAGCCCTAAATGGGGCTCTTTTTGTATTGTTAAGAATTGCAATTTATATTCAAATGGAATTATATCAAATTCATACTTTGACAAATAAAAATTATTAATACTATATGTTAAATTTTGTATGTTAAATAAAATTTACATATATAAATATTAATAAGCTTCAATCGAATATAAGGATATAAATTTCGAAAAATTAGAAAGAGATGATGCTGTAAAATTCTACGATGGATTATGCAATATTTAATAAAGGTAGGTGATATACAAAGGTATTTTATAAATTCTTTTTAAGAATTAAGCATAATAAAAAGAATGTTAGTGTTAATCAAGTTAGGATTAAAAAGTAAAAAACTATTAAAACACATAACTAATCAGGAGGCGTAAACATAAAATGGATATTTTTTTAATTATGGGTGTAATAATAGGGCTTCTAGCTGTAATTGTAGGTATGATGGTGAAAGGTGCCAATATTGTAGTGTTATTAAATCCTGCTGCTGCAATTATAATACTTATAGGAACTATGGCTGCAGTAATGAATTCTTTCCCTAAAAATGAATTCATTAAAATTCCTAAAATTTTAGGTGTACTTTTTAAAGAAAAAGGAAAAGAAGATCAAGCTTCTATAATAATTCAGATTGTTGAATTATCAAAAACATCTAGAAAAGATGGATTGCTATCACTTGAAAAGGTAGTAGAAAATATGCAAAACAAATTTATGAAAAAAGGATTAAGCATGGTAGTCGATGGCACAGAGGCTGGGTATATAAGAGAAGTTTTAGAAATGGAAATTGAAAGTATAGAAGAAAGGCATCGTCTTGGTGCTTCAATCTTTACAACTGCAGGTGGTGCTGCACCAACACTTGGAGTTTTAGGAGCGGTTGTTGGTTTGATTGGAGCTCTTGGAAATTTAAATGATGTTGAAAAACTTGGACATATGATAGCTGGAGCATTTGTTGCAACTCTTTATGGTATTTTTTTCGGATATGTAGTATGCCATCCCTTTGCATCTAGACTTAAAAGAAAATCTCATGAAGAAGTAAGTTCTATGTATATTATAGTTGAAGGTGTTTTAGCTATTCAAGAAGGGGTGAATCCTCAGAAAATACAGGAAAAACTTATAGGTATGCTTGAACCAAGTGAAAGAATAAAAATAGAGGGACAAAATATTAGAGGATAGTTTAAAGGAGTAATGAAAATGAAGAAGAAAGAACATCATGAAGAACATGTTGATGAAACATGGCTTATTCCTTATTCAGATATGTTAACCCTTCTTTTAGCACTCTTTATTGTTATGTTTGCAATGAGTAAGGTGGACACTGAAAAATTGCAGAAAGCTAGTCAAGAATTTAATATTATTTTTAAGGCTGGGAGCAATGTATTACAAGAAGGTGGCACTGGAAGTGTTACGTCAGGACAAGCAGCTGTTACAATTGTGCCCAGTGATAGTGCAGTTGAGGATAATAAGATGAAGGAAATTAAGTTAAAGTTAGAGAAAGAAATTGAGAAACATGGATATTCTGATAAAGTCAAAGTTGGAATTGATGATGATGGGTTAGATATCGATATACAAGATGTTGTACTTTTTAATTCTGGCGATGCAGATGTATTGAAACAATCCTCACAATTATTAACACAAATTTCCAAAATGCTTAAAGGATTAGATAACAATATAAAGGTTACAGGACATACGGATAATCAACCTATTAGTAATTCGAAATTTCGTTCAAATTGGGATTTAAGTGCAATACGCGCTATAAATGTAATGAATTATTTAAGTAGTGTAGGAGGAATTCCTGCAAATAAGTTATCAATTGAAGCATATGGAGAGTATATGCCTAAATATGATAATTCTACAGAAGCTGGTAGAGCAAAAAATAGAAGAGTAGAAATTTCTATAGTTCGGAAGTATCTATCACCAGCAGCTGTAAAAGAAGTTAATAAAGATAACAGCAAAAAGTAATTAATAATGTTTCAGTTTAGTTTTAAGCAATAAGCACATTAGTGAGATCTTAATAATATAATAATATATTAATTAGCACCTTTCATGGTAATTTTTATGTGCAAATCATATACTATGAAGGTGCCTTTATACTTTTAAGTAGAAATTGATTTTTTATAAAAATATATATTACTAAAGAATTTCATATTACTTTTATATATTAGATGACCCTGGGTATAATATATAAAAGTATAAATAAAGTTTTTATAGAAAGGTATATTAATTTTATGAACAAATATTCCAATAGAAGGAGATCACATATTCATATTATAAAACAGTATAATGTTGAAAATGATGAATATACGGGTACAAGAATAGTAATATTAATAAAAGGAAAAAAGAAATATATACGAGATATAGATAATTTTAAAATTCATAAATATCAAAATCCTAAGGAAAAAAAACATAGTATATCTATATGGAGGAAAGTAGATTCTAATATAGAAAAACTTATAAAAAAAGAGATGATAAATTTTAGTGAAGATAAAAAATTAAAAATGTATCATAGTTTATATGAATCTATAGAGCTAAATTTAAAAGATTACTATTTACAAGTATTCAAAGAAGAAAATATAGATCCATCAAAAGTTCAAATAAAACTGTAAATATAAATAATACATTCATAAAGCAATTCATTTTGCTAAGTAGTTCTAAATTTCACTCCATTAAATATAACAAAATATATTTAAATTTATACACAAAAGCCTTATAGGTATGAAGCCTATAGGGCTTTATATTTTTCAAAATGTGTAATTTACTAGGATTATTATTTTAGCTTTTTTTATAAGAAATAAAGATTTTATTTATAAATTTTTAATGGTAAGATTAATTACTGGCATTTGACAATAATCAAAAATGGGAGTAATATAAAAATGGCAAATGACAATATTGTTAATGCATATATGAAAATTCAAGTCAAAATCTTAAATTGATTCTTAATCATATAGTAATAAATATAATAAAAAAATTGGAGGAATAAAAATGAAAATAGCAATTTCATCAACAGGAAGAACTATGGAAAATTCACTTGATATTAGGTTTGGAAGGTGTGAATACTTTCAAATTCATGATACTAAAAGTAAAGAAGTTAAAATATTAGAAAATGAAGGTCAAAATGCAAGTGGTGGAGCAGGTATTGTTGCATCTAATCAATTAGTAGATGAAAAAGTAGATGTTATTATTACAGGAAGTCTTGGACCTAATGCTTTTGAAATTATTGAAAAAGAAGGTGTTAAAGCTTATAAGTGTGAATCTATATCTATAACTTCAGTTATTGAGAAATATAATAAGGGTGAGCTTGAACAAATAAGTATGTCTGGTCCTTCACATAATGGAATGTAATAACAGAATGGAGATGAATATACAGTGAATATAGCAGTACTTAGTGGAAAAGGAGGAACAGGTAAAACTACAGTATCTACAAATCTTGCCCTTGCATTAAAGTCTAACTATATAGACTGTGATGTGGAGGAACCAAATGGTTTTTTGTTTTTAAAACCTAAAGTAGATACAGAAAAAAATGTTATGGTAGAGTATCCAATTATAGATGATAATAAATGTATTAATTGTGGTGTTTGTGCTAATGTTTGTCAATTTAATGCATTAGCAAAGGTTAAAGATGATATTATGCTCTTTCAAAAGTTATGTCATGGTTGTGGAGCCTGTAAAATTGTATGCAAATATAATGCTATAACTTATGATAAAAGGGAGATAGGCAAAATTGAAAGCGGATTTAGCCATGATATAAATTGCAGTAGAGGAATTTTAAATATAAGTGAACCTATGGCAGTACCTGTTATTAAAGAATTACTTAAAAATTTATCCAGTAAGAGTAATTTAATTGATTGTCCTCCTGGAACTTCCTGTAATGTAGTAAATGCTCTAAAGTATGCCAATGGAGCAATACTTGTTACAGAACCTTCAGAATTTGGACTTCATGATTTAAAAATGGCTGTAGAGCTTGTAAAAATGTATGATATGCCTTTTGGGATAGTTATAAACAAAGATGATGGAGAAGATAACATAATAAAAAAATATTGCAAGGAAGAAGAAATAAATTTGATAGGTACTATACCCTATGCTAAAAAAACTGCAGTTCTTTATTCTAAAGGAGAAATACTTTATGATGACTCATATCACAAAGCGGTATTTGATGATCTTTCTGAGAAAGCCAAGGAGGTGCTAAATTGGATTTAGTGGTTTTAAGTGGAAAAGGTGGGACAGGTAAAACTACAATAGCAACAGCACTATCAGAGCTTTATAATGATGTAATAAGAGTAGATTGTGATGTGGATGCTTCTAATTTTTATATGTTTTACAAAGGAAAAGATATTGGAAAAAATGATTTTATAGGTGGAAAAAAAGCTAATATAGATGAGGATATATGTATCAAATGTGGTAAATGCAAGTCCATTTGTAAATTTCATGCTATAGAAAATTTTAAAATAGATCCTTTCCTTTGTGAGGGCTGCGGTGCTTGTACATTAATATGTCAACCCAATGCTATAAAGTTAGAAGATGAAAAAACTGCAGAAATCTTTATTACAGAATTAGATAAAGGATTAATTTCTAGAGCAGAAATGGAAGTAGGCAGTGATGGATCAGGAAAATTAGTAACTGATCTAAGAAAAAAGGCTAAAAAATTAAATAAAGATGATAAATTAACAATAATAGATGGTTCTCCTGGCATCGGATGTGCTGTTATAGCTTCTATAACAGGAGCTGATGCAGTACTTATTGTTACAGAACCTACTGCATCGGGACTTGAAGATTTAAAACGAGTAGTAGATTTATGTAAACATTTTGATGTTTTTACTATGGTTTGTGTAAACAAATATGATATAAATAAAGAAATGACAGTAGATATAGAAAGTTTTATTAATGAAAAAGGTATAAAATTAGTAGGTGAAATCCCATATGATAATACTGTTATGAAATCTATAAATGAGCTAAACCCTATAACTTATTATAAAGAAAGTATAGCTAAAGAAGCTATTGAACATATGTGGAAAAACATTAGAGAAACAATATAAATTGAAAAGGATATACAAAGATTAAGTGAATAGGTATCTTACAGTTATATATAGAAAAAAATTATTATTAAATTAAAATATAGGAGGAATTTTAAATGAAAATAGCAGTTGCAAGTGATGGAAAATATGTAAGTGGACATTTTGGACATTGTGAAGGATTTACAATTTATGAGGTGGAAGAAGGAAAATATTTAAATAAGACTTTTACTCCAAATCCTGGACATAAGCCTGGATATCTTCCAGTATTTTTAAAAGAATTAAATGTAAATATTATTATTGCAGGTGGAATTGGAGAAACCGCACAGGATCTATTCAAGGGAAATAATATTGAAGTATTAGTTGGTGCTCAAGGATTTAGCGATGATATAGCTCAAAAATACATACAAGGTGAACTAAAATCAACAGGTAGTGTATGTAGGGAGCATGAACATGAAGGACACTGTAACGAATAAATACATGGGTGGTTAGTTTTAACTAGCCACCTATTAAATTGCAAATTTTATTTATTCCATTATTTTGTATATTTGAAAAGTATTAATTGCAGTTTAAATAATAATGTTTAAACTGCAAATTATTGCATAAAAAACCTTTTAAGGTACAAAATAAAATTGATACTGTTTTATTCACATATTAATAAAAAATGTAGTTAAATTATAAAAATATAAATAGAATAACTACTCTATATTTTAAAATAAAAATTAGTTATTTTATTTTTAGAAAGGAAGTGACAGAAATACCATTGGCTTATGGTATAGCATTATAGAGATATGCTATTATGTACATTACTAGCAGTATAATACTAAATTAAACTAGTAATTGTATGAATAAAATCTATAATAGCTTTATGGATTTTATAAAGCTAAGTGTTATGGGTGAAAGTATATTAGAAAAAGCTGAAGGGCGTGTAAGTTATCATGATTCAGTAGAGGAAATGTTAAAGCGTATAAGAGAAGATGGAATGTCTAATGTATTTGACAGATGGATAGAACAAGAAAAAATTCGTTGTAAGTTTTGTCTTCAAGGCTTAAGCTGTCAACTTTGTTCTCAAGGACCTTGTAGAATAAACGAAAAGGGACCACAAAAAAAAGGTGTATGTGGTATTGGACCAGATGCTATGGCAATGAGAAATTTCTTACTCAAAAATATAATGGGTGCAGGTACATATAGCCATCATGCCTATGAAGCCTTTCGTACATTAAAATCTACAGCAGAAGGAAAAACTCCTTTTACTATTAAAGATGTAAATAAATTAAAATGGATGTGTGAAAAATTAGGTATTGACACAAATAAAGATACAAATCAAATGGCTATAGAATTGGCAGATTTACTAGAAGAACAACAGAAAATTGATGTAGAGGATAAAAACCTTATGGTAGAAGCCTTTGCACCCAAAAAGAGAAAAGAACTTTGGAGAAAATTAAATATTTATCCTGCTGGAACTGTGCATGAAGAGCAAAACTGTGTAGCTAGTTGTCTAACTAATGTAGATGGTAACTACAAGTCTTTAGCAGCGAAGGCTCTACGTTTAGGTGTAGCTACTATATATAATTCTCAGATTGGACTTGAAATGGTTCAGGATATTTTATTTGGGACACCTATGCCCCATGAAGTAAATGTAGATTTAGGCATTATGGATCCAGAGTATGTAAATATAGTATTTAATGGACATCAACCCTGGGGCGGGGTTGCTACAATACAAAAGGCAAAAATGGCTGAAGTTCAACAAAAGGCTAAGGCAGCCGGTGCAAAGGGACTTAGAGTAGTAGGTTCTATTGAAACAGGTCAGGAACTACTTCAAAGATTTGAAGTAGATGATGTTTTTGTAGGTTTAATGGGTAACTGGTTAGCTATAGAGCCTCTTTTAGCTACAGGTACAGTGGACGTTATGGCTATGGAAGAAAACTGTTCACCACCAGCTATAGACCATTATGCTGAAAAATATGCAGCAACTTTAGTAAGTATAAGTACTATTATAGATATACCAGGACTACAACATAAAATTCCTTATTATCCTGAAAAAGTAGATGCCATGGCAGATAGTCTAATAGATTTGGCCATAGAAAACTTTAAAAATCGTAAAGATAAGGTTAAACCTATGGTGCCTAAAATTACTCAAAAGGCCATTGCTGGTTTCTCTACAGAGGCAGTTTTAGGAGCTCTTGGCAATAAACTTGATCCTTTAGTAGATGTAATTGCTGCAGGAAAAATTAAAGGAGTAGTTGCTCTTGCCAATTGTTCAACTCTAAGAAATGGACCACAGGATTGGAACACAGTAAATCTTACAAAAGAACTAATTAGTAAAGATATATTAGTAGTGTCTGGAGGCTGTGGAAATCATGCCTTAGAGGTAGCAGGTCTTTGTACTTTAGAAGCTGCTAATACTATAGCTGGAGAAGGATTAAAAGAGGTTTGCAATCTTTTAAATATTCCTCCAGTGTTAAGCTTTGGAACTTGCACAGATACAGGAAGAATATCAATGCTTGTAACTGCTCTTGCAGACCATATGAATTTAGATGTATCTGATCTTCCAATAGCTGTTACTGCTCCAGAGTGGATGGAGCAAAAGGCAACTATTGATGGAATATTTGCAGTAGCCTATGGTGCATATACTCATTTATCACCAGTGCCATTTATGACTGGAGCACCCGAACTTGTAAAATTATTAACAGAAGACGTAGAAGGTATAACTGGAGGAAAGGTTGCCCTTGGAGATGATCCAATAGAGGTGGCAAATAATATAGAAGCACATATTGTAGGTAAGAGAAATAAACTAGGTTTAAGCTAAATAAATTTAGATTCTTATTGACAAATATTAAATATAAACAATTTTAACATAATCATAATTAAGATTATATGTTTGGTTGAAAAAAGTGTACCAAAATAAGAAAAGTAGGATTTGTGTGCCAATATGATACAATATAAAATGTATCATATTGGCACATATATTAGAAAAAGATATAAATTTAGCGAAAATAAGGATTTGGCACCATAATTGCTTTAAATGATGTTAATTAATTAACTAACAATTATGTTAAAAATAAAACTCTAGGAGGTCTATTATGAAAGCAGCATTATGGTATGAAAAAAAAGATGTAAGAGTGGAAGAAATTGAGGAACCAAAGGTAGTAAAGGGAGCCGTAAAAATCAAAGTGAAATGGTGTGGAATATGTGGATCAGATTTACATGAATATTTAGGTGGTCCTATATTTATTCCAGTAGGACAACCTCATGCTTTAAGTGGAACAACAGCACCAGTAGTTTTAGGACATGAATTTTCAGGGGAAATAGTAGAATTAGGAGAAGATGTAACAAAATTTAATATAGGAGATAGAGTAATTGTTGAACCTATAGTAGCCTGTGGAAAATGCCCAGCTTGTATGGAAGGAAAGTATAACCTTTGTTCATCTTTAGGCTTCCATGGTCTTTGTGGAAGTGGTGGTGGATTGGCAGAATATACTGTATTTCCAGAGGAATTTGTTCATAAGATTCCAGATGGAATGTCCTATGAAGATGCAGCACTAGTAGAACCAATGGCAGTAGCACTTCATTCAGTAAGAATAGCTAATTTTAATACAGGAGATACAGCTCTAGTATTAGGTGCAGGACCAATAGGGCTTGCTACAATAGAATGCTTAAAGGCAGCTGGAGCAAGATTTGTAGTAGTTTTACAAAGAAAATCTATAAGACAAGAATATGCAAAAAGAGCAGGAGCAGATGTAGTTTTAGATCCTAATGAAGTGAATATACCAGAAGAAATCAAAAAGCTTACAGATGGATTAGGTGTAGATGCAGCTTTTGAAACTACAGGAGCAAAGATAGGCTTTGATACTGGTATTGAAAGCTTAAAATTTGAAGGTACAATGGTTATAACTAGTATATGGGAGAATGATGTAAACTTTAATCCCAATGTACTGGTATTCACTGAAAAGAAAATTGTGGGAACTTTAGCATATAGACACGAATTTGAAGCAACTATAGCATTAATGAAAGATGGAAGAATAAAAACAGATGGATATATTACAAAGAAAATAGCTTTAGATGATATAGTAAAAGAAGGTTTTGGAGCTTTAACTGGACCTGAAAAGAAAAAGCATGTAAAAATTCTTGTAACTCCAGATGAATCACTTTTATAAATTAATTACGTAATAATTTTATAAGAAATTAAAATATGTAAATTTTAATAAAATTCATATAAATAAAATGTTTTATTAAAAATAGAGATATTTTCATAAAAAGTTCTAAATAATGAAGAATTTGAAGAGGTTGCAAAAATTATACCATTACCAGCAGTCTGGGGAAGAGTCTGTCCTCAAGAAAGCCAATGTTAAGGAAAATGTGTACTTGGCATAAAAGGGAAACCAGTAGCTATAGAAAGCTTGAAAGATTCGTTGCAGATTAGTCAAGGGAACATAATGTAGATTTATCCGAAAGAGAAGAAAGTAAAAACAAAAAGGTAGCAGTAATAGGAAGTGGTCCAGCAGGACTTACTTGTGCAGGAGATTTAGCTAAAAAAGGATATGATGTTACTATATTTGAAGCTCTTCATGAACCAAGTGGAGTTTTAGTATATGGAATACCAAAATTAAGATTACCAAAGGAAACTGTAGTAAAACATGAAATAGAAAACGTTAAAAAATTAGGCGTTAAAATAGAAACTAATGTAATTATAGGAAGAACAGTAACTATAGATGAACTTATAGAAGAAGAAAAATTTGATTCAGTATTTAGAAGAAGAAACAGGATTAACTACAAGAGAAGGGGTATATGCAGGAGGATATGCAGTAAGGGGCTGTTCTACTGTAATACTTTCTATGGGAGCAGGAAAGCAAGCTGCTGATGCTATAGATGAATATTTAAGTAAATAAAGTAAATATAGAAAAACTTCAACTAATTTTTGTTGAAGTTTTTTTATATTTTAATTAAAATTTAGTTTATAAAGATTAATTGAGTATAATATATACATATGGGTAATTAATAAAGCTATGTTTAATTAAAATGTATATTAAAATAGTACACATTTATAAATTAGAGTCTTTTTATGAAGAATTAAGCAATTGTATTTAAAATTATTTCTATGAGGTGAGATTTTGAAAAATTACTTAAAATTTATACATAACTCTTGGGAAAAATTTATTAAGACTGGAAATATGGATAGTAAGGTAAGAGAGGAAATAGCAGAGTCTTGGATAAGATGTAAAAATTATGGCGTAGATTATATGAATGGAAAGGGAAGTAACATAAATAAGGTTCCAATAGAATTTAAATTTAAGGAAAACGCAGAACTTATTTCTGTAGCAAGACCTATAATGAAAGGTATATATAATATTGTTGAAGGATCTGATTTTGCTATAGTTTTATCAGATAAAGATGGGTATATAATTGAAGTTATTGGAGATAAAGATAGAATGAAAAGAGTTGATGAATTAAACTTTGTAAAGGGCGCTCTTTGGACTGAAGAAGCTGTTGGAACAAATGCCATAGGTACAGCTCTTTATCTGGATAAACCTATACAAACTATTGGAGCAGAACATTTTTGTATAAATCAACATTCATGGACTTGTTCAGCTTGCCCTATACATGATGAATATGGAAACCTAATGGGCTGTTTAAATATGTCTGGCAATTGCTATAATGCTCACTCTCATACATTAGCTATTGTAATAGCGTCTGCACAAGCTATAGAAAAACAACTAGCTTTAACTATTTCTTATAATCTTATAAATATAACTTTTGATTCTATTTCTGAGGGTATGATTATTTTAGATAAAAATTTAAATATAAAAAGAATTAATAATAGAGCAGAAAAAATTTTACATATAAAAGATAAATATATTTTAGGTATAAATATTAAAAATGTGCTAAAAAATATTAGTTTTGAAGAAATATTGAAAGATGGTTATATCAATATAGAAAGCGACTTTTACATAAAGGATAATAGAGTTAAATGTATTCTAAATGCAGTACCAATAAAGGTTAATGAAAAGATTACAGGTATTGTTATAACTTTTAAAGAGGCAACTTCCGTTCATAAATTAGTTAACAAAGTGATAGGATATAAAGCTTCTTATACTTTTGATAACATATTAACTGCAAATGATAAAATGATTGAGATGATTGAGATAGCTAAGAAAGCTGCTAAAAGTCAGTGTAATATACTTATCGAAGGAGAAAGTGGCACAGGAAAAGAAGTAGTTGCACAATCTATACATAATTATAGTATTAGATCAGAAGGTCCTTTTGTAGCTGTAAATTGTGCATCTATTCCTAGAGAGCTTGTTGAAAGTGAACTTTTTGGATATGAAAGAGGAGCTTTTACGGGAGCTTCAAAAGAGGGGCACCCAGGAAAATTTGAGTTAGCAGATGGAGGAACAATATTTTTAGATGAACTAGGAGAACTTCCTTTAGATATACAATCAAAATTATTAAGAGTGTTAGATAATAATAAGATTATAAGAGTGGGAGGAAGTTACGAAAGGCAGCTAAATGTAAGAGTTGTAGGAGCTACAAATAGAAATTTAAAAGATGAGATGAAAAAGAAAAATTTTAGAGAGGATCTCTATTACAGATTAGGCGTAATAAATATAAAAATGTTGCCATTAAGATATAGGAAAGAAGACATAGAAACTTTAGCCAATAGTTTTATAAAAAATCTTAATTCAAAAAATTTACAGCAAAACAAAAGAGTAAAAAGATCATATATAGATAAATTAAAGGATTATGATTGGCCTGGTAATGTGAGAGAACTTAGAAATGTGGTAGAAAGAGATTATTATTTAAGTGATACAGATACTGTGTTATCTTATTATATTGAAGAAAATGTATTTGAGGAAATAAACAATGAAAATTATAAAGATATAAATGTTATTCCTATGGAAAGATTGGAAAAGAAAAATATTGAAAATGCTATAGAAAAATGCCATGGTAATTTAGCTAAGGCTGCAAAATTATTGAATATTGGTCGATCTACATTATATAGAAAAATAAAAAAGTATGGTATAAAATAAATTTTAAGTAACCTCTGTTACGGAATTCAATTATTAAGTGATATAAAATATAAATAGAAAATTAAGAGAAAAATATAAATGTATTTAAACAAAGTATGGAATTAATAATAATTAAGATCTATTTAAGTTAAAAAATTCGTATATGGAGGTATTGCTATGAGCTTATATTTAGGGAAAATACATTATTGGTTATATAATAAAATAACTTGGTTTGAAGATTTAGAAAAGGAAATGATAAATTTTGCGAAAAGTAAAAATTTACCTGATGAACAATGGAATAAAGAAATTATATCAAAATATGGTGCTCCTACAGAAAATAAACCATTAGAAGAAATAATAGATACTTCTAACATTCATGGATGGCTTCAAAATAAGATTCATGCAGCGGAAACAAGGCAGGCAGCTTGGGTTACAGCTATATTAAAAGAAAACAAAGAATATAAAAAAGGTTTAATGGACATATTTAAAAAACAAGGAGAAAAGTGTGCATTAGGGTATGGAGAAAAAAATAAACCAATATGTGCCGAGAATATGTATAATGCTTTAAATGATTATATATTAGAGGGAATGCCTTGTGATAGAGTAAATGTTATTTTAGATTCTGATGAGAATGAGATAACTTGGAAAGCTAACAAATGTTTGCATAATTCTCATTGGGAGGCTGTAGGTGGTAAAGTAGAAAACTTTTATTATTTAAGAGAAGCATGGATCTCTGCTTTTGTAAATTCTTTAAATAAGGAATTTTATTTTAAATCACTAGGAGACTACACGTATTCAATAAAGAGATAAAATAGGTATTGTAATAATTTAGGAGGGTTAAAAATGAATTCAATTGAACTTATGGTAAATGAACATAAGAATATAAAGCGTATGTTAGTTGTTATAAGAAAGTATTGTTTTAAAGTACTAAAAAATGAACATATAGATTATGAAGATTTTTATAAAATAATTGATTTTGTAAGGAGCTATGCAGATAAACATCATCATAAAAAAGAAGAAGATTATTTATTTAATAGAATGATTGATGAAATTAAAGGCCCTACAGAAAAGTTAGTAAAACACGGTATGTTGGTAGAACATGATCTTGGAAGATTATATATGCAAAATTTAGAAAAGGCTCTTAAATCTTTAGAAGATGGAAAAGAAGAGGCGAAGATAGATATAATAGCTAATGCTGTATCCTATACAGATTTGTTGTATAGGCATATTGAAAAAGAGGATGATGTAGTTTATAAATTTGCAGAAAGAAATTTATCTAAAGAAACTTTAAGAAAATTAAATGAGGATTGTAAGAGAGTTGAAAAGGAAGCTAAAGAAAAAGGTATACAAGATAAATATATAAATTTAATTTGTGAACTTGAAGAAAAAGTTAGATAAAGATTACTAATGAATATAAGTATAATTGTATATTTAATTAAAAGGGTTTTAGATTATTAATAAGTTTTGGTCAGTTATTATAATAATGCCCTTTTATTTATTAAAGTCATATGTTGTGTAGAATTCTATTTAAATAAACTTAGAAGTTCTAGCAATATATGATTTTATTTCTATTTAAAATAAAAAAATACATTTTGATATACTTTCTTCTTATGCACAATAGTAAAATAGTTAATTAGAATTGATATTTAATTGCAGTTGAAAGGTAATAATTATTCTTGTATAATAAAAAGTAATTAATAAATACGCAAAATAGGGGTGAAATAATTGAGAATATTTAAAGATAATATCCTAGAAAAAGAAATAATAAAAATATCCCAAAATTTTGAAGAGGAAAATGTACATGCTTTAGAGGAAGTAGAAAAATCTATAAGCAAAAATAAAATAGTTAGATTTACTGCAGGTATAGCTAAAATAGTACGGGTTATATCTCCTAAAGTGAAAAAAATGATAAATGGCGTACTATCAATTACTACTAGAATAAGTGTTTTTTCTGTAAATTTAGATTATTCTGGAGAGCATCTTAAAAAATCAGCAGATAGATTATATAATTCTTCTGAGGTTTTAAATTCATCTATTAAAGAGATAAAAGAGGCTGTGGAACAGATAACTTTAGTTATTGAAGAGGATACTGGAACGGTTGAAGGTATAAGCAATGGAAATATAGAGTTAATAAAACATATGGATGAGAATAAAAAGAATCTAGGACTTGTGGAAAATGTAAATAAAGAGTTAGAATTTAAGGCTCAATCCATGGAAAAGGACATGATAGAATTAAATTCTATATTAGAAAATATGAAAAATATAGTTGGTGGTATGAGTGAAATAGCATCTAAAACTAATTTGTTAGCATTAAATGCCAGTATAGAAGCGGCAAGAGCAGGAGAAGCGGGAAAGGGATTTGCTGTTGTAGCAGAAGAAGTTAGAAAACTTTCCGAAAGCACATCAAAACAATTAGATAAGATGGAACAATTTGTGAATAACATAGGAACTTGTTCTAATAATAGTAGTAAAAGTGTAAAGGATACTATAATAAGTATAAATAAATTAGGAGATTATACAAAAGAGATATCTTTATCTTCTTCTAAAGTTAGAGAATCCATAGACATTGAAGTAAAGAGCATAGATATTTTAGCCACAAGTATGCAAGAGATAAATGCCTCCAGTGAAGAAATAAATACTAACATGGATATTATAGGAGAAAATGTGCAGGAAGTAAGTAAAGAAGCTTCTAATTTAAGTGAAAAATCTTTAGAAATAAAATCTTTGGCAAATGAGATGGATAAAATAGATAATGAAATGTCTAATTTAGCCAAATTGAGCGGTGATATAACATACGAAAATTATTTTAAGATTACAAATAAAGATTTTATTGTAGCTATAGATAATGCTATAAAGGCACATAAAACTTGGGTTCAACAGCTAGAAAATATGACTATAGAAAATAAAATAAAGCCAATACAAACAGATGGACAAAAATGTGGATTTGGTCATTTTTATAATTCCGTAATGCCAAGGAATAAGGATATAAAAGAAATTTGGATTAAAATAGATGATATACATAAAGAGTTACATAAAATAGGTGAAGTTGTAAAAAGTAACATAAATAATAGGGATATAGAGAAGGCTAAGGAAAATAGTAGGAAAGCTACACAATTATCACAAACAATTATAAATATGCTATCAAATATAAAAAATATTGCTACAGAAGTTGATAAAGAGGGAAGTTCAGTTCTTTAATAATTGATTATATTTATATTTTTTTATATAATATTTAATGCATTATAAAATTATAATGTGGGTGGGAGAGGGATAAAAGAAAAGGACGAAGGAGAAGTGAAAAAAAAATTTAATAATTTATTTAATCTTAAAGAGTATAACACTACAGTTAAAGGAGAAATGTTAGCAGGTCTTACCTCATTTTTTGCAATTGTGTATATAATTGCTGTAAATGCATCTATATTATCTGATGCAGGTTTGCCTTTAGAAGGAGCAATAATAGCTACTGTATTATCTTCCTTTGTGGGCTGTGTGTTAGTAGGCTTTATAAGCAATGCTCCATTGATTTTAGTTCCAGGTATGGGAGTAAATGCTCTTTTTTCATACACTATTGTAGGGTCTATGGGACTTTCATGGCAACAAGCTTTAGCAGCGGTTTTTGTATCAGGTATTTTATTTGCTGTAATAGCATTTACAAAGTTTTCTAAAATTCTTACTAAATCAATACCAACTTCTTTAAAGGAATCTATAACTGTGGGCATTGGTATTCTTATTACATTTATTGGATTACAAAAAAGTGGAATTGTAATAGGAAGTAAAACAACTTTTGTTACATTAGGACATTTAAATAATCCATTGGTTTATGTAACTTTTATCAATTTAATAATTACAGTGGTACTATTTATAAAAAATGTGCCAGGAAATTTTTTGATAAGCATGGTAACTGGAACAGTTATATCATATTTTTTTGGACTTGTGGATACATCAAAGCTTATTTTTTCAAAGTTTTCATTAGATTCTTATAAAGAGCTTTTCTTTAAAATGGATTTTAGCAGTATTACCTCTATAACTTTTTATATAGCAGTATTTTCATTAACATTAGTGCTTGTATTTGAAAACTTAGGTCTTTTGCACGCTCATATAAATGTTATGTTAAAGGAAAAAAATAAATTTAAATCTTCCTTTAAGGCTTGTTCATTATCTGCTATTACCTGTGGATTTTTAGGAACAAGTCCTACAGTAGCTACTATAGAAACTGCAGCAGGTATAACAGCAGGAGGAAAAACTGGGTTAACATCTATTTTTACAGGAATTTTATTTTTATTATCCTTATTCTTACTTCCAATTATAAAAATCATACCTAATAGTGCTATTTCGCCTATACTTATTGTTATAGGAGGATTAATGATAAAAAATGTACTAAATATTGATTTAAGTGATTTTTCGGAAGGATTTCCAGCTTTTTTAATTATAGTTATGATTCCATTAACTTTTAGTATTGTAGATGGTATGGCTTTTGGATTTATTGCTTATCCAATTGCA
Organism: Clostridium sporogenes; assembly: GCA_019933195.1. Classification (NCBI taxonomy): domain Bacteria; kingdom Bacillati; phylum Bacillota; class Clostridia; order Eubacteriales; family Clostridiaceae; genus Clostridium; species Clostridium sporogenes. The sequence continues at coordinate 490,098 of CP082942.1, read as the reverse complement.
AAAATAGCAGGAAAAAAATCAAAGGAAATTTCTTATACAATGTATATAATTGCGATTTTATTTTTGATAAATTTTATATTGCATTCTATAAGTTAAGTTATAATTATTTGTTTTAAAATAAATAATACCTATGTTTAGTTATTGAAAAAAATAACTAAGCATAGGTTAATTTTATTTTAGATACTTGTAAAAATAATATAATTAAAACTTTATTATGTATATTTATTGTAAATGAATACAAAATTTAATACTATTTTAAATAGAAAAAAAATATGGTATAATAAGAAAAAAATATACACAAAAGGAGACGAATATGGAAGAAAAGACAACATTATCTAATTCCCAAATAAAATCTAAAGCTAAAGAGGCTTTAAAGGGAAACTGGGGTATAGCAGTTATTACATTTATTATATTTAATATAGTAATGTATTCTATAACTTATGTATATAATATAAATCAAATTTCAAATTATATACAAAACCCTTATCTAGCTTCAGAAAATCCGAGTCTTGGAGCATCAGGTATTCTATTTTTTATAAAATTACTTTTAGCAGGTCCAATGACCTATGGAATAACTAGATTTTGTATGAATTTAGTTAGAGATAAAAGCCATAAAATAGAGAATATATTTGAAGGATTTAAATATTTCGGTGGAACCTTTATTATAAATATAATTCTAGGTATATATAGATTTTTATGGTCATTATTATTGTTTATACCTTTTTTTATAATTATTTTTGTTGTTTTAATGAAAGAATTTTCAAAAACTAATATGAATTTTTATAGCACAGGTAGTGATTTTAATGGATGGTTAGTAGCAATTTTCATACTTTTGGTTATAGTTTTAACTGTGGCTTTAGCAATGATTTTATTTAGGTATTCAATGACTTATTATATTTATATTGATAATCCAGATATTGGAGCTATGCAAGCAATTAAGGAAAGTGTTGCTATAATGAAAGGAAATAAGACGAGATTACTTTTATTATATTTAAGTTTTATATTATGGTATTTATTAGGAATTGTAACTCTAGGTATTGCATTTTTATGGATAACTCCTTATGTAAAATCTGCTGAAGCTGTTTTTTATAATGAGTTAAAAAGGAGCAATGAATATACTGTTGATAAGGAATTAAGTACATTGTAATAGTATGATAAAAGCTTTTTATTTAGATTATTACTTATTTTTAAATATTGAGTAGTGATTTAAATTATAGAGACCTATGAAACTTTAAAGATTTCATAGGTTTTTATTTTAAATTATATAAAGCTTAATTAAATAAAAAATCCTTCAAGCATTAAAAAAATCATATATAATAATTATCCATTTATAATTTCTCCTCCATTTATATGTATTACTTCACCGGATAAAAATGAGGAGCTTTCATTAGAAGCTAAATATACATAAGTAGGTGCTAATTCTACAGGTTGACCAGGCCTTCCCATAGTTGTTTTAGAACCAAAGCTTTCTATATAATTAGTATCAAAAGAAGAAGGTATAAGAGGAGTCCAAATAGGTCCAGGTGATACAGCATTAACCCTTATACCTTTCTTCCACAAAGATAATGCTAATGAACGAGTGAAACTTACAATGGCACCTTTGCTAGAAGAGTAATCGATTAAGATTTCATTGCCTTTATAAGCTGTTATAGATGTTGTATTTATAATAGAAGCACCTCTATTTAAATGTGGTAAAGCTGCTTTTACTAAGAAAAACATACTGAATATGTTAGTTTTAAAAGTCTTTTCTAATTGTTCATTAGTTATATCTTCTATACTATTTTGAACATATTGAACACCGGCGTTGTTTACTAAAATATCTAATTTGTTAAATTTATTTATAGTTTGATTTATAACTTCTTTGCAAAAATTATCATCTGTAATGTCACCAGAAATTAATAAGCATTTTCTACCTAAAGCTTCTATTATACTTTGAGTTTCTTTTGCATCTTCATGTTCATCAAAATATACAATAGAAATATCAGCCCCTTCTTTAGCATAAGTGACAGCTACAGCTCTACCTATGCCACTATCACCACCGGTAATTAAAGCAACTTTATCTATAAGTTTTGCAGAAGCTTTATAACTAGGATTATCAAAAATAGGTCTGGGATTCATAATAGTTTCTATACCAGGGTGTTTTGATTGTTTTTGACCAGGAACAAATTTAGGAAAACTGTTTATAAAATTCAAATCTTCATTCATATAATATCTTCCTTTTCTTAATTTATAGTTTATTTAATAAATATATATCTATTATTGGTATTTATATATGAAAAAATTCTTAGAGTTGTATAAGTTTTTTAAAGAATAATAATTTAAATAAAAATAGTTAATGCCTGAATAATAGGATATTATAAGAGAAAATTAAATGTTAACGTTTTAACCATAGCTTAAATTATCATATTTTCACAGATAAAGCATTGTATTATCATAGGAATTTAATAATATATCAAACTTTTTAGTATCTTTTTAATCGCATAAGGGAAGTAGTATATCTTTTAGTGATTTTTGTAAAAATTTAATTAAATTTAAAACTTAACTAAATATAGTTATTTAACTAAATATATAAAGAAAAAATAAATAAAAATTTGTTAATTTTTTTAGAAATTTAACGATATTATTTAATAATAACAAATATTTTAATTATAAGTAGGGGTGTAGTTATATGAAAAGTATAAAATCGAAAATAATAGCTATCATATCCATTGTTTGTATACTGAGCATAGGGTTATGTTCTTCTATAAGTTATTATTTTTCATACAAAGCAATAATGGAAGAAAGTACAAATAAGGTTAGCATGGCATCTCAAAAGTATTCAGAAATAATAGAAGGTTGGTTATTAACAAAAACTAAATTTTTAGATTCTATGGTATTAGATGTTCAATATAATAATAAATATGATAAAAAATATTTAGAAGATTATTTTAGAGTACAAGCTAAAGAAAATAAAGATGTCATAAGTATATATTCCGGGTTTAATAATAAGGATTTTAGATCTATTGAAGGAGTTCCACCTAGTTCGGATTATGATTGTACTCAAAGACCTTGGTATAAAGATACAATTGAAAAAGATGGAGTAATGTATTCTTCGCCTTATCTTGATGCCAATACAAAAAAAATGATAATAACTATAGCTAAAACTATTAAAAAGGATGGTAAATCTATAGGAGTTCTAGCTATAGATATAACATTAGATTATATTAAAAATTCCATTGAACAAGCAGTACCTGTAGAAAAGAGTTATGGATTTTTATTAGATAAAAATAATAATTTTATAGTGCATCCTAATAAAGATTTTCAACCTAAAGATGGGAAAAGTTATAATGTAAAAGAAGTTATGAATAAAGGGTTAGAAGAGTTATCTTCATTAGATTCTAAAAATAATAAGGCACTAATTTTAAAAGATTATGATAATGATAAGAAGGTATTTACAAGAACAATAATACCATCAGCAAAATGGTCTATAGGATTTTCAGTTCCTTTATCAGAATTTAAGAAGCCTTTAAACAACATAATAATTAGTTTTATATCTATTGCTATCTTGTGCTTAGTGGGGGGAACATTATTTGCAATATATTCAGCTAAAAAAATATCTGATCCTATTTTGAAAATAACTGAATTGGTAAATCAGACTAAAAGTTTAGATTTAAAAGATAATACTAACTATGACTATATAAATTCATATAAAGATGAAATAGGAGTTATAGGAAGAGCAGTTATTTATTTAAGGGAAGAATTAAGAAATGTTATAAAAGAACTAAAAAATTCTTCAGATGGTGTTTTAAAATATTCGGAAACAATAAATGAAGCTACAGGAGAAACAGTTCAAGCTATAGAGGCAATATCAAAAACTGTAGATGAATTGGCACAAGGATCTGTGGATCAAGCTAAAGATGCACAAAATGGTTCAGAAAGATTATTTACTTTAGCAGAAGAAATTAAAATAACAGATCAGAGTGCAGATCTAGTTAAAAAATATTCGTTGGAAACAAAGGAAAATAGTCAAAAAGGTATAGTAACTATGGAGCAGACTATAGAGAAATTTAAAGAAAATAATAAAATAAATAAACAATTAGGAAACAATGTAGATATGTTGGCAAATAAATCTGGATCTATAGGAAAAATAATAAACTCTATCCAATCTATTGCAGAACAAACAAACTTATTAGCTTTAAATGCAGCTATAGAAGCAGCTAGGGCAGGTGAGGCAGGAAAGGGTTTTGCAGTAGTAGCAGAGGAAATAAGAAAGTTAGCAGAACAAACATCTACTTCTACTAAAGAAATAGAGGGTATAGTACAAGAAATACAATTAGAAATTAATACAACTAAGAGCAATATGGATGTATCCCAAAGAACAGTGGAAGATGTAAATGTGGCTATGACTATATCTAAAGAATCCTTTGACAACATTACAAATTCCATAGAAAGTATAGTAGAACAAATTGAAGTTTTGGTTCAAAATGTTAAAAAGGTAGATTCAGATAAAGATGAAGTTTTATCATCTATACAAGGTATATCTGCTATAGCAGAGGAATCAGCGGCATCTACAGAAGAAGTATCAGCTACTGTTGAGGAGCAAGCAGCATCTATGGAAAGTATAGCTCAAACGGCTGAAAATTTAAAAGAAATATCAAAGATATTAGATAAAGTAGTAAATAAATTTGAAATTTAAAAATAAATCTTTAAAAACCCTGTGTAAATACATGGGGTTTTTATAATATAAATACTTTATTTAAAGAAATTTAATTAATTAAGATTTAAATTAAATTTAAAAATGAATAAAATCAAAAAAATTTTATATATAAATGATAAAAAAGTAACAAAGTTTGTTTATTATTTTAAAAATTAAACGATATAGTTTAATATATATAGTATAAATTAATATTTTAATGAAAGATAGGAGTGAAAATATGAAAAGTATAAAATCTAAAATAATAGCCATCATATCTATTGTTTGCATAGTGAGCATAGGTTTGTGTTCTTCTGTAAGTTATTATTTTTCATATAAGGCAATAATGAAAGAGGCTACTAATAAAGTTAGCATGGCATCTCAAAAATATTCAGAAATAGTAGAAGGATGGTTTTTAACAAAAACAAAATTTGTAGATTCTATGGTAGTAGATGTTGAATATAATAATAAATATGATATTAATTATTTAAAAAAATATTTTTCAGAGCAAGCTAAAGATAATAAAGATATTATAGGCATATATGCAGGATTTAAGGATAATAAGTATGTGGGAAGTGATGGTTGGGTTCCCCCAATAGATTATAATTGTTCACAAAAGGATTGGTATAAAAATATTATACAAAAAAATGGTATATATTATTCTTCACCATACATAGATGCAACAACGAATAAAATGATAGTAACTATAGGAAAACCTATTAAAAATGCTGGAAAATCAATAGGAGTTTTGGCTATAGATATAAGTTTAGAAGATCTTAAAAATTTAGTTCAAAAGGCTACACCAGTAGAACATAGTTACGGATTTTTGTTAGATGAAAATAATAATTTTGTAGTTCATGCAAATAAAGATTTTCAACCTAACGCAGAAAAGAAACTCAATATAACACAGGTTATAGATGGAACGTTAAAAGATATAGGTTCACTAGATTCTAAAAATAATAAGGCATTAATATTAAAAGATTATGATAATGAGAAGAAAGTATTTACAAGAACAATAATACCATCTACTAAGTGGTCTATAGGATTTGCAGTTCCTTTTTCAGAATTTAAAAAGCCTTTAAACAATATAATAATTGCATTTATATCAATTACAATTTTATGCTTAATAGGATCTATATTATTTGCAATATATTCAGCTAAAAAAATATCTGATCCTATTTTAAAAATAACTGAATTAGTAAATCAGACTAAAAGTTTAGATTTAAAAGATAATACTAACTATGACTATATAAATTCATATAAAGACGAAATAGGAATTATAGGAAAAGCGGTCATATATTTGAGGGAAGAATTAAGAAATATTATAGAAGAACTAAAAAATTCTTCTAATGATGTTTTGAAATATTCAGAATCAATAAATGAATCTACAGGAGAAACAGTACAAGCTATAGATGAAGTATCAAAAACTGTAGATGAATTGGTACAAGGATCTGTAGATCAAGCTAAGGATGCGCAAAATGGATCAGAAAGATTGCTTACATTAGCAGAAGAAATTAAAATAACAGATCAGAGTGCAGATTTAGTTAAAAAATATTCAGTGGAAACAAAGGATAATAGCCAAAAAGGTATAGTAACTATGGAACAGACTATAGAGAAATTTAAGGAAAATAATAAAGTAAATAAAGAATTAGGAAACAATGTAGATATGTTAGCAAATAAATCTGGAGCTATAGGAGAAATAATAAACTCTATTCAATCTATTGCAGAACAAACAAATTTATTAGCTTTAAATGCGGCTATAGAAGCAGCAAGAGCGGGTGAGGCAGGAAAAGGTTTTGCCGTAGTAGCAGAGGAAATAAGGAAGTTAGCAGAACAAACATCTACTTCTACTAAAGAAATAGAGAGTATAGTACAAGAAATACAATTTGAAATTAATAGAACTAAGGGGAATATGGATGTATCTCAAAGAACAGTTGAGGAAGTAAATACAGCTATGACTATATCTAAGGAATCCTTCGATAATATTACAAATTCTATAGAAAGTATAGTAGAACAAATTGAAATTTTAGTAGATAATGTTAAAAAAGTGGATTCTGACAAGGATGAAGTTTTAGAATCTGTACAGGGAATATCTGCTATAGCAGAGGAATCAGCAGCATCTACAGAAGAAGTATCAGCTACGGTTGAAGAACAAGCAGCATCTATGGAAAATATAGCTCAAACAGCCGAAAACTTAAAAGAAATATCAAAGATATTAGATACAGTAGTAAATAAATTTGAAATTTAAAAATAAATCTTATAAGAAAGTGTATCTCAAAATAAAATTAGCTTTAATTTTAAAACTGTCAATATGAATAATATATTCATAAAGCAATTCATTTTGCTAAGTAGTTTTAAATTTGACTCCATTATTTCAAAAAATAATAGTAGCTAGTTTATATATTTATATTATATATAAACTAGCTACTTGGTAAGTTCTAATAAAGTAAATTCATTTTCAATTGTTTGAATACTAATAACCTTCCTTTCTAAGAATATTATTCTAAATTTTGGTTATAATTGACAGGCAATATAAATTTTTTATTCTAATTTAACATTAGATAAATTTAGTACTTTGAGCATATATTCATATCCAGTTAATTATAGAAAACTAAAGTATAAAGAGTTTTTCAGGGAATATATAATTTGAATTAGAACTTACCTAAGTAAATTTTAAAATTTAAATTCCCATTGGTCTATACCTCTTCTTTCTACAGATTAAGATATTGAATAAAATTTAAATTGTGTGGTGGAATCACTCCAATCTTTTTTACTATCAATAGATATAAAATTTAAATTTAAGGAGAAGTTTTATTAAAATATATCTATTGATTAATTAAATGATACTATAGTTTAATAAAAAAGTCAATATTCAGAATAAATAAAATATTATAGAAACATTTTATTTAGATAATTTATTTTTTATATAATTCTTTATTAATAAAGACGGTTAAGAATTTTAATGTTTTAAAATTCGTTTTATGATATAATTTTCAAGGATAAGATTGAACTAGATGGTATATTTACTTTAAATAAATTTTATTCTATGATTACCCTTTATTTACTCACATCTTTTTCAATGTTAGAGTAAAATGTGGGAATAAATAGAGGTGGTGTACATGGATAGCCATTTTTAAAGCTTTAATGGAGTAAAAAAGTCCCCTTGAAGCTAAGAATTCTGTTTATTTAAAGTTAAGAATCAGCAATATTATTAAATATAATATAAAAATAAGTAAAGTTGACCTTTTTCTTTATGTTAAAGAGGTTGTAAAAGGAGAATTTTAGATATGATGATGGATATGAGACTTTTTCCTGTAAAATCAAAAGGTAAATATGGATATGTTAATGCTGAAGGTAAATCTTGTATAGAAACTAAGTACAGTTATGCTGAAGAATTTATAGAAGACTTAGCAGTAGTAGCTATAGATGATTATTTTGGATTTATAGATAAAAAAGGAAATGAAATAGTTAAAATTGAATATGATGATGTTTATGATTTTGTTGAGGGATTAGCTGCTGTAGATAAAAAAGGTAAGTTAGGTTATGTAGATGTGAAAGGTAATGTAGTTATAACTCCTCAATTTAAAGAAGCTAATGACTTTAGTGAAGATTTAGCTGCAGTGCAATTAGGTTATAAATGGGGATATATAGATAAGAAAGGTAAGTTTATAATTGAGCCTGAATTTTTTGATGCTGGGGATTTTAGTGAAGGTTTAGCTATGGTTCAATCAGGAGGAAAAGTAGGATATATAAATAATGTTGGAAGTATGATTATAGAAGCTAACTATGAGTATGGTAAAAAATTTAGCGAAGGTTTAGCTCCTATTAAATTAAAAGGAAAGTATGGATATATAGATCAAGAAGGAAATATGATTATAAAACCTAAATATTATGAGGCTAATATTTTTAAAGAAGGTTTAGCAGCGGTAGAGTCTATAGATAAGTATGGTTTCATAGATAAAAATGGAGAGATGATAATACCAGCTAAATATGAATGGGCAGATAATTTTAGTGAAGGTATTGCAGCTATAAGTATTGAAGGGAAATATGGTTTTATAGATAAAAAGGGGAAAGAGATAGTACCAATAAAATTTCATGAAGTAGGATCTATTAGTGAAGGGTTAATAGCTGTAGGAATAGATAGTAAATGGGGTTACATAGATAAGAGTGGTGAATTTATCATAAAGCCTATTTATGATAAAACTCAAAAATTCATAGATGGAGTAGCCAAGGTTATATTTGAAAAAAGAGTAAAATATATAGATAAGAATGGATCTTTTTTGGGAGTGAAAAATATTTAATTAGGAAGTTTTTCATGTTTATAAGTCCCTATTTAGTTGGCAAAACTACAGCTAAATAGGGACTTTAAATTTTAAGAATATGAATATATATATATTAAATATTTCTTATTTTGCAATTTTCAAAATAAAATTTATATTATGTTAAAAGTGATAATTATAACTTTTATATTCATTAAGTTTTCCACTATATACAATTTTTTTATTCTCATATATTCTAAAATCTTCAGGGGTTGTAAGACCAGGAGGCTTATCAAATAATTTGACACCAGATTCTATAAGTACATGAGAAACAAATTGAGAGCAGAAATATTTATATTTTGTTTCTAATGGGTAACCAATTATTACTCCTAATATACCTAAAAGATTATATCTATATTTATTACTTTCTGATTTAAAATTTTCAATTATTTCCTTTAACTTATAATAATTTTCTTCTGAAATGTCTAAAGAGTATATGGTGCACTCAGCATTTTTAAATTTAAGAAATGCACCTTTGTCCAAAGACTCCTTAACAAATCCTGCCATGAATGGATTGTTAGGATATTTCCTACCAAAGCTATACATTTCTTTTAAATCCTTATCAAAAGCTAAAGAAACATGTGAGTAAGGTTCCTTTGTATAAAATTTTATAAGATGTCCAAAGTTTGAACCGGTCAATGATAGGACTATATATACTTGTTTGTATTTTTTCATAGCAAATCTCCTTTAAAAGAATAAGTAAAAAATTAAATGTAAAATAAATCCTCATATTATTAATAAATGTAATATTCTTTTATTCTATAATTATTATTTTAATATGAGTTTTTTTATGTGTCTATGAAATATATAAACAAAATTGAAGAAAATTGTTATAAAGATATTATTATATTAAAATAATAAAATAACTTAGAATAAATACAAAAGAATAGATATTTATTACAATGTTTTCAAAGCAGGATAAGTTTTACGTTTATTTTGTGATTACCTATTACATAATACTTTCATCCTATTCAAGGCACCAGTAGCGCAACATCTTTGGACAACCATTTTTTAAGCTTTAGTGGAAATAAAAAACTCCATATGAAGATTAGAACTCTGTTTATATAAATTATATAAATGCTATAATACTTATGTAAATAAAAATTTTTAAATATATTTAAGGAGAAGAGTTTTGTGGATATTACAAATAAAGACATTAGAATAGCTGCCGGGGAAAAAATATATGGAAAAGGCTTAGATTGTTATATAAATAATCAAGTAGAATATATAGAAGCATATGAGAAAAATGGCGATTTAAATATTATATCGAGGGTAAGATCTTCTTTGGGTAAAGATTGTTATGAGGTATCTATAAAAATTTTAAAGGGTAACAAATACATAAATAGTAATTGTGAATGTAAATATTGGGGTATAAATTGCAAGCATTCTGTAGCTACTCTCATTAAATATATAAATGAAAAAGATATTATTTTAAAAGAAAGTGAGAAAAGAAGAAAAAGAGAGTTCATAGAAATAATAAAAGGATATTTTTCACATGAAGTAGCTATAGATGTAGATCAAAAAGATTTAAGTGTAAACTACAAACTATGTATAGATAATAGAACATCAAATGAAACATATATATCTTTAGAGATTAAAGTAGGGGAGGATAAGCCCTATGTAGTAAAAAATATAAGAGAACTTTTAGAAGCTATTACGAAGAAAGAAGAAATAGTCTTTGGAAAGAATTTTATTTTTAATCCGTATATACATAGATTTAAAGAAAAAGATGAAAAAATAATTAATATGCTATTAGAGGTATATCAATACGATAGGCTTTCAAAAAATATAAATTTTTCAAACATAAGTTCATTTTTAAGTGGTAAAAAGGTATATATTTCGGAAAGGATGCTTAAAAGATTTCTCCATATAATAGATGAGGATGGTATAGAGTTGAATTTAGAGGATAAGACCTTTAAAAATGTCTCTGTAGTAAGAGAAGATTTGCCTTTAGAATTTAGTCTTTATAGGAAAAAGGGTAAATTAATTTTGCAACAGACAAACACTTTACCCTGTATGATTACTAAAGAATATTTTTTTTATAATGACAAAATTTATGAGCCTTCCTTGGAACAAATTAATTTATATAGAGGATTTATTAAAGGATTTACTAAAGAAGGAAAAACAGAGATAAGTTTTGATGAAAGTTTTAGTGAAGATATAGCATCTTATATAATCCCATCTCTAAAGAAAATAAGTAAGATTTTATATATTGAAGAAAAATTCAAAAAAAGATTTTATGAGGAAAAATTAATAAGTACTGTTTATTTTGATAAAAAAGATGATAAAGTAACAGCAAACATAATATTTACTTATGGTGATGTTAAAGTGAATCCTTTTCAATATAACAATAGATTAGATTATAAAATTTTAGTTAGAAATATAGAAAAAGAAAAAGTGGTAACTAATTTATTAGAAAGATTTTATTTTAAAAAAGATGTAGATTGTTATGAACTTGAAAATGAAGAAAAGCTTTTAGATTTTCTAGTAGATGGGATAAGAATACTTCAACAATATTCAGAAGTATATTACTCAGAAGAATTCAAAAATGTAAAAGTATATAATTCCTCAAGTTATAAATCTAATGTTAAACTTAATAATGAAGATCTTTTAGAATTTAGTTTTAGCATAGAAGGAATAAATAAAGAAGAGCTTTTTAATATACTTAATTCAGTAAAACAACGGAAAAAGTATTATAGATTAAAAAATGGTGGCTTTATACCTTTAAATAATGATGAAATTTTAAACATAGTCAGTATGATAGAGTATTTAAATATAAAAGCTTCTGATTTTAAAAAGGATGTTATAACTATTCCAAAATTTAATGCGCTTTATATAGATAGTTCTATTAAAGAAAAAGGCATTGATTTTATAGAAAGAAACAATAAATTTAAAGAACTAGTAAACAGTATAATGCATATAAAAGATTTAGAATATGAGATACCTAAAAATCTTAAGCCTATAATGAGACCTTATCAAAAATTTGGGTTTAAGTGGCTTAAAACTTTAGCTCGTTGTGGATTTGGGGGAATATTGGCAGATGAAATGGGACTTGGTAAAACCTTACAGACTATAGCTTTTGTAAAAGCTGAAGTGGATGAAAATAAAAATGAACCTATGCCTTCTTTAGTAGTTTGTCCCACATCTCTAGTTTATAATTGGGAAGATGAAATAAAAAAATTTCAACCAGATTTGAAATGTACAATAATATCAGGAGATAAAGATTTTAGAGAAGAAAGTATAAAAGCTATAGATACCTCAGATATAGTTATAACTTCCTATGCTCTTATAAGAAGAGATATTGATAAATATGAAAAGGTTAAATTTAGATATTGTTTTTTAGATGAAGCACAAAATATAAAGAATCCTCAATCTTTGAATGCTCAAAGTGTAAAAAGTATAAAAGCCTATAGTTACTTTGCATTAACAGGAACACCTATAGAAAATTCTTTAACAGAGCTTTGGTCTATTTTTGATTTTATAATGCCAGGGTATCTTTTAAATTATAGAAAATTTTATGCTAAATATGAATCACCAATTGTTAAAGATAAAAATAAAGAAGCTCTAAAGGCGTTAAACAATCACATAAAACCATTCATTCTTAGAAGGCTAAAAAGTAATGTAATAAAGGAATTACCGCCTAAAATTGAACATAATATAATAGTTAATATGACAGAGGAACAGAAAAAGGTATATGCTTCTTTTGCTGAAAGTGCAAAAAAAGAATTTTATAAAGAAATAGAAGAAAGAGGATTTAACAAAAGTAAAATTAAGATATTATCTATAATTACAAGACTTAGACAAATTTGTTGCGATCCTTCTATTTTTATAGAAAATTATGAAGGAAGCAATGGAAAAATAGAGACTCTTTTAGATATTGTAAATAATAGTATAAAGGCAGGACATAAAATATTATTGTTTTCTCAGTTTACCTCTGTATTAAAAAATATAAAAGAAATATTTAAAATGAATAATATAAACTATTTATATTTAGATGGTAGTACAAAGGCTGATATAAGAGGAAATCTAGTTAAAGATTTTAATAATGGCATAGGAGATGTATTTTTAATTTCATTAAAAGCAGGAGGGACAGGATTAAATTTAACTTCAGCAGACATAGTAATTCACTTTGATCCTTGGTGGAATCCAGCTGTAGAAGATCAAGCTTCAGATAGAGCACATAGAATAGGGCAAAAGAAAACTGTAGAAATTATAAGACTTATATCTAAAGGAACTATAGAAGAAAAAATATATAAAATACAACAGAAAAAGAAAAAAATAATAGATGAAGTAATAGAAAAAAATTTAGGTGAAGAAGTATTATTATCTAATATGGACAAAGAAGAGATAGAAGAACTTTTTAAGTTTTAACAGATTATAAAAAATTAAAAGGCTAAAGATACTATCATTATTATGATAATGCACTGTACTTTACGATAAATTCATTTATTAAAAAGAGGTAATAACATTAACAAACTATATATTTAGAAAGTATAAATATATAGTTTGTTAAAAGTACAAATATACTAAGAGAAATAAAAAATTATACTATGATTATAAGATGATATAAAAGGTATATATAGTTAAGTAAAATAGAATATTTGAAAATAGATTTAAATTTAAAGAAACAAATATAAAAATTAAATCTATTTTCAGATGTAGTATCTCATATAATTAATAGTTTTTATGTGATAGTTCTTGTTAAAATAGTAAGATTCAAAATTATATCTAAAAACATGAAATTATATAAAAAGTACCATATGGTTACTATAAAATAATAGAAGGGGAATATCCTAATTTTTTTGCCCTATAATAGCAGGATACAAGGGCAGCTACATCATATCTAGCATCATGAAATCCAACATCATCACAGTTAAAAAGTTTTTTAGCTCCATTTAGAACCACTTTTTTATCTATATTTAAAAAATCAATTGTTTCTTCTAATCTAGGCTTTTTTAGCTTACCTGTTCTAGTTGTAGCCTTTACAATAGGTTTAAAATATTCCATAGTACAAAAAAATTCTTTTGGGAACCAATTAACATTATCTAATCTATTAAATTCAGTAGTGACAAATTTTTTATCAAAATTAACATTGTGAGCTATAAACATTCCATTATTTAGATCAGAGCTAATCTCTAAAGCTAAATCTTTAAATTTTTTACCTTTAGATAAAACTTTTAATTTTTCAACACTAAACCCATGGATAGCTTCAGCAGATTCTTCAATATAATCTACATTAAAAAAGAAGTTTTTAGCAAAGGAAACTTTTTCTTCACCTATGGAATTTATATCACAAACACAATAAGTGAGCTGTATAATTTCACCAGGTTCTAAGCCTGTAGTTTCTGTATCTATAAAAATTTTCTTCATAAATCAAATCTCCTTTATATTAGGCTATAACTTAAATAGTCATAAATATTATATAATTAAACTTTACTTAATTATATAATATATGAATTTTCAAATAAAGTCTAAAATTAATATTAATTTATAATAGAAAGTTAATAAAATTATAAGTAATTTGTAACTATATTTATACTTTTTTATACTTGGATATGTAGTATAATATATGATGACAATATAAATCTATCCTATTTATCCTATAATTACTCCTTCTAATACTGTTATCTTCTTCAAAGTTGGAGTAAAGAGTGGAGGCTTTTGGATAAGGATTTATATATCACTACACATAAAATATAAAGGAGACTGAAAATATGAAATGCAAAAAAGTAATTAGTAAATTATTAATTTTAGTGTTTACTTTTTCTTTAATGATATCTGCTTCTTCAGTTAATAAAGTTCATGCAGATGCTTTTAAAGTAGTTACATTAGGAGCGAATTTATCTAATGAACAAAAGGAACAAATGCTTAAATATTTTGGAGTAACTAGAAAAGAGGCTAATGTAATAGAAGTTAACAAAGAAGAAGAAGATAAATATTTAGCTGGGGTAGCCACACGAAAACAAATAGGAACAAAATCTATATCTTGTGCATATGTAGAACCTACAGATAAAGGTGGATTAAATATATCTACAAACAATATATATTGGGTTACTGAAAGTATGATTAGAAATGCTTTAATAACAGCAGGAGTAGAAAATGCAAATGTTAAAGTTGGATCACCTTTTAATGTATCTGGTACAGCAGCACTTACAGGTATATTAAAGGGTTTTGAAACTAGCAAAGGCGGTAAAAAAATAGATGAAGAGAAGAAAAAAGTAGCTAACGAAGAAATGGTTGTTACTGGTAATTTAGGAGAAAAAATAGGACAAGATGAAGCAGCTAATTTAATAAATGAAGTTAAAAAAGAAGTTGTTAAAGAAAAACCCAAAACAGAAAAAGATATAAAAAATATAGTAAAAGATACAATTGATAAATATGAATATAAATTAAGTGATGAAGATATGCAAAAAATAACAGCTTTAATGGATAAAATAAATGGGTTAGATTTAGATTTTAAACAAATAAAAAATCAGTTAGACCAGGTTAGTAATAAATTAAAAAATGTTGTAACTAGTGAAGAAGCTAAAGGTTTCTTTAGCAAATTATGGGAAGGTATTAAAAGCTTTTTTGATGGTATTTTTAATAGTGATAAAGAAGAAAAAACTACGTCTTATAATATAACAGAAGTTCAACATATGAATTTCAATAATTTAAGAATATAATTTATCTAATGCCTACCCGCTATTTACTTCTGTTTTCTCAGAATGCGAGTAAATAGCGGCTATATATCTAGATAATCAGTTTCTAAGCTAAGTTTTGGTGGAATTAAAAATTCTCTCTGAAGTCAAGAATACTATTTATTCATAAATAAAAAACTTATAGAATTAAAATATAATTAAATATTTTATATAGTTCCTATTTTATAAGACTAATATAAAACAGCCCCTATAAATGCAATAGAGGCTGTTAATATTTTAAAAAAAAATATATATAATTGTTTATAGAGAGGAGTATATAATGAAAATGTTAACAAATAAATTTTATGGACAATTTAGAAGACCTAAAGGAATTCTGGGTAAATTTATTGCAAAAAGTATGAATGAAGAACATTTTGAAGTAACTACTTGGGGACTAGAGAAATTTAAAGTAAAAGAAGACGATGTTTTATTAGATATAGGCTGTGGAGGGGGAAGAACTGTAAAAAGACTTTCTAATAGAGTTATAAAAGGAAAAGTCTTTGGAATGGACTATTCATTAGATTGTGTAAATTTTTCTAAAAAATATAACAAAAATTTAATAGAAAATGAGAAAGTAGAAATTGTTCATGGTAGTGTAAATAAAATGCCTTTTGAAGATAATAAATTTCACAATATAACTGCAGTGGAAACTACATATTTTTGGCCTAACCTATTGGATAGTTTTAAAGAAGTAAGAAGAGTATTAAAACCTTCTGGAAAATTTATTATAGTAAATGCTAGTTATACTAGTGAAAAATTTAAAGAAAGAAATGAAGAGTATTTAAGGAAAGTACCAGGAATGAAAATATATAGTGCAGATTATATAAAAGGCTTATTGGAAAAAGCGGAATATAAGAATATAAAAATAGAAACTTTGGAAGAGAAAAATTGGTTATGTGCTATAGGAGAAAAATAGAACGAACTACTTCATATCATATATAATATTGAAGAAAGAATATTGAATCTCCCTATACACACATAGGGAGATTCAACATTTTGAGTAAATATATTTATTAATTTTCACAATTTAAATTTAGATAATTTATAATGTGAAAAATCAGAATTAATTATTAAAGTAGAATGAATTTTTAGTGAATATCAATTCTCTTTCCATTAAAATTTTCTTTATCTAATTTAGGTAAATTAATTTTTAAAACATCATCTTTAAAGGAAGCATCTATACTATTTTCATCTACATTATTTATATAGAAACTTCTATTGAATTCTCCATAATGTTTTTCTTGTCTAACAAAATTTTCTTTTTTGTTTTCTATAGAAGAATCTCTTTTTGCACTAATTGTAAGGTAATTATTTGCAAGTTCTACTGTTATATCTTCTTTTTTTACACCAGGTAGATCTGCTTCTACTAAATAATCTTCAGCAGTTTCTTTCAAATCTACTTTAAAGTTATCCTGTAAATTGTTCATTAGTGAAAAGAACTCATCATTAAAGAAAGTATTGAAAAATGGTGAAAAGAATTCATCTTTTTTATTTAAATTATTTCTTCTAAAAGGTATCATATCAAACATTCTTTAACTCCTCCCTATTAATTAATATTATTAAGTTTATATATATAATAAAACAAAAGTCAAGGAAAGTCAAAGTCTAAAAAGTAAAGTTTTAGTAATCTAAATCAAAAAAAGTTATGGAATTTGTGATTAATCTTTTAGAATAAAAATTTTTGAGTATAAATCGATAATTTTAAAATAATTTAAATATAAATAGTAATTAAAAATTTACATTAAAAAATTATTATTGACAATAATAGAATACGAGTATTAATATTAATATGGAAACTAAAAAAACTATAGTAGTTTCTATGGTAGGCTTTAATATAAGAGGTGTATTATGAAAAAGAATGTATTTTCAAAAAAAGAATTAATGTTTATATGTACACTAGGATTTGCCTTAGGTATAAGACAAATGGCTATGACAATGGTTATGCCATTTATATCTGTTTATAGTAAAACTTTGGCTTATAGTACTCCGGTATTGGCTGGGATAGCATTAGGTATATTCGGCCTTATGCAAGCTTTTTTTCAGATACCTTTTGGTGTTTTAAGTGATAAATTTGGAAATAAGAAAGTTATTTTAATAGGACTTATGCAGGTGATTATAGGATTATTATTAGCTTATTTTGCAAAAAACATTTATTTGTTAATAATTGCCAGAGCTTTGCAAGGAAGTGGTGCTATAATTGCAGTAGGATATTCTTGGATTTCTAGCAGTGTGCATTATGATAAACGAACAAGAGCTATAAGTGTAGTTGGAATTATATTAGGTTTTGCGGCTACAGCATCCTTTGCTTTAGGACCTATAATACATAAATATGTGTCTGTAAATAACATGTTCTTATACTGTGCGTTGTTAATATTATTTAGTTGGATTATAATATTGGTATTTTTAAAAGAGGAAGAATCTTATGGAGAGAAATTTTATAATGAAAAGGAAAACAATTTTAAGGGAGAATGTTTTGAAAATAATATTGATACTAAAGAAGTATTTCATATTTTATTAAGAAATAATGTATTTGTAAAATTAAATATAGCAGGATTTTTTAATAATTTTATAATGGCAGCAATATTTTTTGCTATACCACAATATTTAGAAACCATTACGGGCATTGATGGTATGTGGAAAATATTCATGCCTTCAGTACTCATAGCAATAGCTTTTATGGCATGGGCTGTAAAATTTTCGGAAAAGGGGTATGGAATAAAATTAATAATTATATCCTTTGCTATTACTGCTTTGGGAATGATTTTTTATTTTAATAAAAGTTCATTTACATTTATATTAGTAGGAACCATATTATTTATGACGGGATATATATGTATATGTACATTAGTACCATCCCTTGCTAATGATATAGCAGAGGAAAGTTATAGAGGTACAGCTAATGGTATAATCAATAGTTTTCAATATATAGGTTCCTTTGTAGGTTCTGTTATCATGGCAGCCTTATGGGTAAATTATGAGAAGATAGCATTAATTTTGCTTATTATAATTTGTTTTCTAAGTATGATTATGCTTAGACATAATTAAAAAAAATTATATTGTTTTCAGTTATTTATTATAGTGAAAAAGTTATTGGTAAATGTGAAATATAGTGGGAAAAATGTGAATTAAAAGTATTTAATATATAAAATAAAATTTCTTTTATATATTATACACATTAAGGAGAATAAAAGAATGAGAGAAAAAATATTAGATATAGCCTCTAAAAATATAGAATTATATGGATTGAAAAAATTTACTATGGACAATATATCTAAGGATCTTAAAATAAGTAAAAAAACTATATACCAATATTTTAAGAGTAAGCGTGATCTAATAAGTCAATATTTTGATGAAATAATAGAAAGTGACAAAGAAAGTACTTTAGAATTATTAGAAGAGAAAACTCTTTTGAATGAAAAGCTGTATCATATAATTTATTCTTATCATAAATATAAATTACCAGTGAGGATTTTAGATGAGGCTTACAAATTTTATCCTGAAGAATTTGAAAAAATTCAAGAATTTAAAAATTTTAAAGTAGATTTAGTAAAAAAAATTTTAAATGAAAGTAAAAAACAAGGAGGAATGGGGAAAAATATAAATATAGATATAGTAAGTTTGATTTTGGAGAATATTAGTGATGTATTTCTAGATTATAAATTTTTAACCAATAATAATATTACTATGAAAAAAGCTATGGAAGATTTAATGGATATATTATTAAATGGTATTTTGAAAGAAAAGTAAATACATAAAATTAAGTATAAAAGGAGCTATCAAGCATATTTTCAGATAGCCTCTTTTTTATGTTTTTTATATTCAAAAAGTTTATTAAAATCCTAGAAGTATGATTAACTGTATAATTATATAGTATTTTTAGTAAAATGACTATAAATTTAATTTGAATGATTATAAATTATTTTGAATGAATTTGAATTTGAATGATTGATTTTGATTTAAAATAGGTGTATTATAAATATAAGGAAGGGATGAAAATGTTAACAGAAGAAAGATATGAATTTATTCTTACAGAATTAAAACATAATTCTGTAGTTTATGTGAGTGATTTAACTGAAAAATTAAATACATCGGAATCTACAATTAGAAGAGATCTGAATACACTCCATAAAGAAGGGAAACTTACTAAAGTTCATGGAGGAGCTATAGCTTTGGAAAAGGGAATTAATACCATGGATCATAAAGTTATAGTGAGACAGAGTTTAAATACTAATGAGAAAATTCAAATAGGAAAATATGCAGCTTCATTAATAGAACCAAATGATTTTGTTTATTTAGATGCAGGTACTACTACTGAATTAATGATAGATTTCATAAAAGAAAAGGAAGCTATATTTGTAACTAATGGGATAGATCATGCTAAGAAGCTCATTAAAAATCAGTGCAGAGCCTATATGCTAGGTGGAGAAATTAAGTGGACAACAGAGGCTGTAATAGGTGTAGAGGCTATTAATAGTTTGAAAAAATACAATTTTACAAAAGGTTTTTTTGGAACTAATGGTATATCTAAAGAAAGAGGATATACAACACCGGATATTAGAGAAGCGTTGGTTAAAGAAGAGGCATTAACAAGATCTAAAGATGCTTATATATTAGCTGATGACACTAAATTTGATGAAATAAGCTCTGTAACTTTTGGTGATATTAGTAAAGCCACCATAATTACTACAAAAATTTTGGATAATAAATATAAGGACTTAACTAGAATAGTGGAGGTAACACCATAATGATTTATACTATTACTTTTAATCCAGCTTTAGATTATATAGTTAAAGTAGAGGATTTTAAAACAGGTAATTTAAATAGAACAAGCTATGAAAAGGTTTATGCAGGAGGTAAAGGTATAAATGTTTCTATAGTTTTAAATAATTTAGGGGTAGAAAATGTAGCCTTAGGTTATATAGCTGGTTTTACAGGAGATGAAATAGAAAGAAGAGTTGAATCTTTGGGATGTAAAACTGATTTTATTAGATTAAAAAATGGAATGTCTAGAATAAATGTAAAGTTAAAGTCAAAAGAAGAATCAGAAATTAATGGAACAGGACCTTCTATAGATGATAAAGCGTTAAAGAAATTATTTAATAAGCTTGATTATTTAGAAGAAGGAGACTTTTTAGTCCTTGCAGGAAGTATTCCTAATACTCTTCCCGAAAATATATATGAAACAATAATGGAAAGACTTAACGGAAAAAACATAAAATTTGTAGTAGATGCTACTGGAAAGCTTTTATTAAAAGTATTAAAATATAAACCTTTTTTAATTAAGCCAAATCATCATGAATTGTCAGAATTATTTGGAGTAGAAATTAAGAGTGAGGAAGAAATAATTTCTTATGGTAAAAGGCTACAAGAAATGGGAGCAGAAAATGTTCTTATTTCTATGGCAGGAGATGGAGCAATACTTATTCCACATAAAGAGAAAGTAATAAAAAGTGGAGTACCTAAAGGAGTTTTAAAAAATTCTGTAGGAGCTGGTGATTCTATGGTAGCAGGTTTTATATCAGGATATTTAAAAAATAATAATTTAGAGAATGCTTTCAAGATGGGAGTAGCTGCCGGTAGTGCTAGTGCATTTTCAGAAGGATTAGCTACTAAAGAAGAAGTAGAAGAGACATTAAAACAAATTTTATAAATAATTACCAAAGGGTGATAAGGAGGAAAATTATGAAAATAACTGATCTTCTAAAGAAAAATGGTATAGAATTAAATCCCAATATAAATACCAAAGAAGAAGCTATAAATAAATTAGTAAATTTAATGGAGAATACAGGTAATTTAAATGATAAAGAAGGCTATAAAAAAGCAGTATTAGATAGGGAAGAATTAAGTACTACTGGAATTGGAGAAAGCATTGCAATACCTCATGCTAAAACAAAGGCTGTTAAAAATGCTGGACTTAGTGCTATGGTTATTAAAGAAGGGGTAGATTATGATAGTTTAGATGATAAACCAGCTAAATTATTCTTTATGATAGCTGCTCCAGAAGGAGAAAATAATGTACATTTAGAGGTTTTAGCAAGACTTTCTACTATGTTGATGAATGAAGATTTTAAAAATAGTTTGATAAATGCTAAGGATAAAGACGAATTTTTAAATTTAATAGATAGCAAAGAAAATGATAAAATTAATGAAGAAAATACAGAAAAAGATAAAAATGTATACAAAGTATTAGCTGTTACAGCTTGTCCGACAGGGATTGCACATACTTATATGGCAGCTGAAAGTCTAGAAAATAAGGCAAAAGATATGGGAATATCTATAAAGGTTGAAACTAATGGTTCTGGTGGAGCTAAAAATGTTTTAACTAAAGAAGAAATAGAAAAAGCTGAATGTATAATAGTAGCAGCAGATAAAAAAGTTGATATGGCAAGGTTTAATGGTAAAAAAGTTATACAAACTAAAGTGGCTAATGGAATACACAAAGCTGAAGAATTATTAAATGAAGCTACAAGTGGAAAGGCATCAGTTTATCATTACGATGGTGATAATAAGGTTACGGAATCTCAGATAGAAAAGGAAAGTATAGTTAGACAAATATATAAACATCTAATGAATGGAGTTTCACATATGTTGCCTTTTGTTATAGGTGGAGGTATATTAATAGCTTTAGCTTTCTTATTTGACGATTACAGCATAAATCCATCAAAGTTTGGATCAAATACGCCTTTTGCAGCCTTTCTTATGAATGTAGGTAGTACAGCTTTTGGATTTATGTTACCAGTTTTAGCAGGTTATATTGCTATGAGTATTGGAGATAGACCAGCTTTAGCAGTAGGTTTTGTTGGTGGTATGCTTGCTAATTTAGGGGGATCAGGATTTTTAGGCGCTCTTATAGCAGGATTTATAGCAGGATATTTAGTATTATTTTTAAAAAGAATATTTTCTAAGCTTCCATATAGTTTAGAAGGAATAAAACCAGTTTTATTGTATCCTCTATTAGGTATATTGTTAATTGGTGTTATAATTACATTTGCAATAAATCCTCCAGTAGCGTCTATTAATAATGGAATAACAAATCTGTTAAATAATATGGGTGAAAGTAGTAAGATAGTTTTAGGTGCAGTATTAGGTGGAATGATGGCTATTGATATGGGTGGCCCAATAAATAAAGCAGCTTATGTATTTGGCACAGCTTCTTTAGCTAATAATCAATTTGAATTTATGGCAGCAGTAATGATTGGCGGTATGGTACCACCACTTGCAATTGCATTAAGCACTACTTTCTTTAAAAATAGATATACCAAAAAAGAGAGACAATCAGGATTAACCAATTATATAATGGGATTATCTTTTATAACAGAAGGAGCCATACCTTTTGCAGCAGCAGATCCGCTTAGAGTAATTCCAGCTTGTGTAATTGGTTCATCAACTGCAGGAGCATTATCTATGGCTTTTGGATGTTCTTTAAGAGCACCACATGGAGGAATATTTGTATTGCCTGTTATATCTAATCCATTTGGTTATTTTATAGCGCTAGTTATAGGTTCTTTAATGGGAATGTTATTTTTAGGAATTTTAAAGAAAAAAATTAATTAATAATAAAGGGGCTGTCTCATAATGCATAAAAATGCATTATGAGAAGTCCCTTCTTTGTTTTATAACTAAATTTTATCTAAAACTTAATCATTTATAATATATTTGGGGCTATTTTAAAATATTTTTGTATAATAATTTATTTTAAAACATCTCTTTTTATTATTAATCAAATTGTTCTGCCATATTAGTTAATTTTTTATTAAGAGCAAATATTATTACAGCATTTGCAAGAAGAGCTACAGGTATAGCTATAAATACTTGCAATGGTCCTAATTTATCTATGAATGCTTGACCATATCCTGCTAATTTATTAGCTGCAAAAGTACTTAAGAACCAAACTCCCATTAATACAGAAGCATATTTAGGAGGAGCTAGTCTATTAACCATTGAGTTCCCAATTGGTGAGAAACACATTTCTCCAGTAGTTTGTAATACATAAAATAATAATACCCAAATTACACTAGCCTTTACTGCAGGGTCAGCAGAACCACCTCTTTGTAATACTGCAAATATCATAAATGCAAAACCAACAGCTAATAGTACAAAACCAACAGCCATTTTTTGTGTAATATTTAAATCTCCTCTTTTTGAATTTTCGAGTTTAATCCAAAGTGCAGACATTATAGGTCCTAATATAACACACATAAATCCATTAAATGAATCTAGCCAAGGTACTGGCATAGTAAAACTTCCTATACCCATATCTATAAAATCTCTAGTATATAGAGCTATAGATGTGGAAGCTTGATTATAAGCTGTCCAGAAAAATATAGAAAAGAATGTTAATACAAATATAACTATAGTTCTATTTTTTTCTGCTTTTGTTAAAGGTGCAGTTGATTGTTTTTTATTGTCATCACTTGTTGTAGCAGGAGCGAGTTTAGCAGCGGCTACCTTACCAGAATCCCCCATTGTCTTTTTCACACCAAGGGCGAAGGAAAGACCTGATAGAAGACAAGCTATAGCTCCGCCTAAAAAAACAGCTTTATAACCATAGTGAGCTATTTCTCCATTAACTTTTGTAGAAAATATTTGATCTGCAAAAAGTCCAAATAAAAGAGGTCCAAACATAGCACCTATATTTGTAAATGAATACATAATTGAGAATGCACCATCTTTTCTAGAATCATTTTGATCATATAAAAGACCAACCATTGTATTTAAATTTCCTTTAAAGAAACCAGTACCAATGGTTACTAATATAATCATTGCATAGACTCCAAATTTACCTTGATTTAGGAAAAGAACAAAATTACCAGCAGCCATTAATAAAGTACCTAATACTACACAGTATCTTGCACCCAAATATTGATCGCAAATCCAACCTCCTATTACTGGTGCAAGATAAGTTAATGCTGCATAGGTAGACACTAAAGATGCTGCATCTGCTTTAGTTAAACCAAATCCGCCCTTAATAATCTGTGTTGCTAAGAAAAGAATAAGTACAGATTTTACTCCATAAAATGAAAATCTTTCCCAGGCAACTGTCATCCCGCAAACATAAAGTCCTGAAGGATGATTTGAATTTTTAGTCTTTCCCATTTGTTAAATCCCCCTTTATATAAAAATAATATTAAAAATATATAATTAAGTTAAAAACTTAACATATAACAAAATAATATAAATGGCAATTAGAAATAAATCAAAAACTATTGTTTTATTCAATTTACAAACTAATCATACATATCCAACAATTCAATTATAATAATATTATTAATTGATATAAAAATCAATAGATTTACAATAAAGATAAATAATAACTGTATTGGATTTTTTGACAAAATTTATGCTGTTATTACAATAGAATTATATATTATAATTCTATTGTAATAGTGACTCAAAAATTACAGTAAAAATTAATATTATTGAAATTTTTTAATTTATATTATATAAACTATAAAAAGGCTTATAAATTAATTGAAAAATTCTGATATGATCAAAATATAGATTTTAGTCATATCAAAATTTTTTTTAATGAAAACTGTTTAAAGGAAATGAGTTTATTTAAAAATTAAAAATAAAGTGTAATAAAAAATAATTAAATAGCTTAGATTTAGCGAATAATTTAAAAATAATTTCAAGTTATTAATATGATGTAGGTAACATACCTAATTAAATAGTTATAAAATATTATTGCAAATTAGATAAATAATAGATGGGGTTAGAGTAATAATAGTTTTTTAATCATATCATATGTGTAAACTAAATTATAATATATTAATATTATATAGTATAAATAATTTAAAGGATGGGGATAACTTATGATGTCCATGCCTATTTATTTAAATAAGATGTTGATTCAGGATTTATATTCTATTTTAATAAATGGATATTTACAAAGTACTAGTATAAAATACGTTACAGATAAAACGGATTCTGTTAGATTACAAAAGGGACTGGAGAAGCATTGTAGAAATGAGAATACTTATTCTAAAAAGAAAAATAAGTTTCATAATAGAGAAAAAAGCATATGTAATAAGGATAAGGAAAGATTATCAATAAAAAATAATTGCATAAGCGATGAATCAAATATAACAGGAAGTTTAGATGGAAGAAACACTAATATAAAAGAATTTGGTGTTACCAAGATATTTACCACTTTTCATTTATTTTTTGATTTAAGAAATATGATGATGAAACAAAATATGATAAAGCAAATAACAGAAAAAGATATTATAAATAATAATATAAGCTGTGGAGATTATGTAGAGTTTGAGGCTAATATGGATAATATATGTATAGTTTCTCAATTGAATTCTATAATAGATACTATAGAATGTCATGATATTAATAAATTGAATAATATAATTAATGAAAGTAGTAAAAGTAATAAAAGTTATTATATGAATGACTATAATGTAATACTACAGGAATTGAAAAATTTAAATGAAAATTTAAAAAGATATAATACTAGAGATGTAGTTGTAAGGTTTAAAAATTGTAGTGGAGTATTAAGTGTAAATATAAATGATTTTCCTGAAGAAAACCCGTATATGTATGATATAGCCTATTGTAATTGTAAGGTTTTATGTAAGGTACTTAAAGTAGTGCAGGATAAAAGTAATATAGATTTACTTAGGAAAACTGGGATGAGTAGTCATTATAATAAGTTTTTAAAATCTATAAATCCATATTTTAGCATACTAAATGATAATGATATTTTCACATTTAATAATATTATTACAAGTATACAAGGCCCGGCTATTCAAGCTTTGCCTATAGCTATGTATGTATAAATAGATTTCTAAGCTTTAGAGGAAGTTTTTACTTCCTCTAAAGCTTATTAACATACTTTTTATGAGTTCTACTCCTTAGAAGTCCTTATCCTTTAGGAGAAATCGTTATCCAGAGACATAGCTGCTTTTGCTTCATTTTGGAATAATATGGAAGTATTGTAGTGGGTAGTCATGGGATAAAGCTTAAAAGATAAGTATGAATAATAAGTAATTACTATTTATTAATTGATTTTAAATTATTTAAAAAATTAGAGCTAATATAACTTATAAAAGGTTAATATTAGCTCTAATTTAGTGTAGATTATTTATTACTGCTTGAAATTTATTTCTAAAAATTTTAATACTACCAATAAAGTTATAAGCTTATTTTTAAAAAATGTGGTTTACTATATTTTAAAGAAGTTTTAATTGGAATATTTAACTCATTAAAAGTGTGCTGTGATATTAAAGGTTCTTTATTTTTAAAAGAAGTTATTATTGCAGAATGAAATATACGTTTATTATTATCTTCAAAAAATACTAAATCTCCAATATTTAAATCATTTTTATTATAAATTTCTAATCCTTTTGCACCAAAAGAGTTTCTCTCTTGATTTACCTTTAAATAATAATATAAAGAGTGAGCTACGGACCAACATATAGACCAAGTGTCATCCATTACATTTATAGTATTGTTATTATTATACCACCAAGGATACTCTTTATTAAATTTCATATGAGCTCCACCAGCTAAGAGACATTGAGATATAAAGTTAGTACAATCACCACCGTTATTACCTACTATAGGTAAATATTTATACTTAGGATTAGGAGATAAGGCATAAGTAGTAGCATATGCTACAGCATTTTCTCTTAAGTATCTATTTTGTTTTCTTATTATATAATTCATTTCAAATTAAAACCTCACTAAAGTACTTATAATTAATATGATATGGTAATTTATTTGCTATAGTGAAATTATAGATGACTATAAATAAAATAGTGTTTTTGAGGATATTATAGTAATAAAATTAGTGAAGAAATTATATTTTAGAAAATTGTGGACTGTTCATTGACTTAAGAAAATAGTATAATATTCAAGGGAAAAGCGTGTGTTATTATTAAAATATAGAATTTAGAGGAGAATAATATGAATCAAAGTGCTATAGAAAAAATGAAAAAAATAATAGAAGAAAATAAAAATAAATCTTCAGAAAATAATTCTAAGTTAAGAGCTCAAAAAAATATCGGAGGAAGCAGGAAAGCTATTAGAAATAAAAAAACTGGCGGATTATTTGACAAATAGATAGTATATGGAGGTTACTAGAGATGAGTTGTTATGATAAACCTTATGTTTTAGTTCTTGGAGCATCTGTAGTAGATATTTTTGGTTTTAGTTGTTGTGATTATAGAGCTTATAATTCCAATCCAGGTAAAATAAAAATATCCTTTGGTGGTGTATGTAGAAATATAGCAGAAAATTTATCTAAAGTAGGAATTAATACTAAACTTATATCTATATTAGGTGAAGATGAAAATGGAAAATGTATGTTAGATCATTCAAGAAAAATAGGATATGACATGGAAGATTCGCTTATATTAAAAAATGGGACAACTCCTACTTATATGGCTATATTAGATGAAAAAGGAGAAATGGTTTCAGGAGTAGCTGACATGAAAAGTATAGATAAAATGGATTTTAAATTTATAGATTCCAAAGCAACTATAATAGAAAAATCAGAATATACTGTTCTGGATTCAGATAATGCTACAATATTAGAATACATATTGAAAAAATTTAAAGGAAAAACTAAGTTTATATTAGATCCTGTATCTGCAGAAAAAGCTAAAAATATAAAGCATTTAATAAAATATTTCCATACTATTAAACCTAATATACATGAAGCTGAGGTTTTATCAGGATTTAAAATAGAAAGTATAGAAGATTTAAATAAGGCAGCGGAGTATTTCATATCTTTAGGTATAGAAAATGTATTTATAAGTTTAGACGCAGAAGGGATTTATTATAAAAATAAGTTTGAAGAAGGAAAAATAAAAGCTAATAAAGTAAAAGTTAAGAATGTTACAGGAGCTGGAGATGCTTTTGTAGCAGGTATAGTATACGGGTATATGGGGAGATTATCTTTAAAAGAAACAGTAAAATTTGCTATAACTATGGCCAATTTAACTATAGCTCATGAAAACACTATAAATCCACATTTAAGTTATAATATTGTAGAGAATAATATAAAAAATATTGAATGGATTGAAGAGTATTTGTAATTAAATTACAAATATATCATTGTGAGTACACAAAATACATAAAATAAGTACTAATACATTTAATTTTAATATTTAAAAGCTATGAAATAAGGAACATAGAGTTCTTTATTTCATAGCTTTTATTATTACTTCATAAATATTTTTATTTAATAGTATAATCTAAAAAATTGTATATGCATATAATAATTCAGCATAAGTTGTGCTCATTATATCTTTTTTATGACTATAAAAAATCATCACAATAATTATAACTTATTATAAGCTATATTATTGTAAAATATTAAAAAGATAAAGTATAAAATTATAATCATTAAAGAAATCAATAATTTCTTTAAAAATATATAAAAATTGATAATATTGGAAAATATTTAAATACTTTTGAATTATCATAGTTCATTCAACTCTCTTATACATTATTTTTATATAATAATAGTTTAAATTTAAAAGTACATTGCATATCATATTATGTAATAAAAATAGGAATGAAATTTTATTATAAAAAATAGAATAGATAATATTAATAAAATTTTTAATATTAAAATAAATGAATTAAATATTAAAATATATTAATATTATTTATAATATTATTAATAATACCAATATTAAAAATTTATTATATAAAGATAAAATATTTTTTAATATAATTAAATTTATATTAAAGTAAAACTAATTATTTAATTCAATTTTAAGTAATTAAATAATTACAGTTTAAAATTTATAGATTATAAATATTTAGGATCAAATATAAGGAAGATTTTATTAGAAATTAACAATTCGGTAGAAAGTTTTTGTGAATTTTAATGTTTAAGGATATAAGATAAAATAATAATATAATTAATGCTTTAAGAAACAAAGTAGAAAGTATTGCATAATTTATAAATATAAAATGTGGAGATAAAGGAGTTATAAGAGCTTTTATTAATTAGAATGTATAGAAATATTTGTGTATAAAAGTACTATGATATAGTGTTATAAAGCATAATTAAATTCAAAATATAGAAAGTGAGTATAGAGTAAAAATCAAAGAAAGGATAGGCGTTTTTAGGAAAAAGAAGTTTGAAATATTTAAAATTGAAAATAATTGGGCTACATTTGAATATTATCAACAAATGTAGCCTTTTATTTTGATTTTTTGGATATGCATATCAGAGTATCTATTTTATATTTCAAAGTATTATATATATCCTCACATTGTTCGTTTATTTCATAAATTAATTTAAGAGTATCCTTGATTTTAGAGTCTTTAGGTTTTAAATATACAGCGTTAGATAGAATACTGGAAGAACTAGATAAATTTAGAGAAGTTG
Organism: Clostridium sporogenes; assembly: GCA_019933195.1. Lineage (NCBI taxonomy): Bacteria > Bacillati > Bacillota > Clostridia > Eubacteriales > Clostridiaceae > Clostridium > Clostridium sporogenes. The sequence continues at coordinate 460,068 of CP082942.1, read as the reverse complement.
TACTAAGACTTGTTAGGGTATACATTAAAGGATAAACATCATTGTTAAAGTAAAATAATCCTTCTGGATTTAGATTAAGTTTAATTAGTTCATCTCTTAAACTGTTTATATTTTTGAGTCTGTTTAAAGTTCGTTCTAAACATTCATCAGAAAGTTCCGCTAAATTATCTATATTATCTATGCTTTCTAAATTAATGTATTCTTTGTTATTTTGATTATTTTTAGTCATTAAATTATCCATTCTAAAATTGATATTTATATATAATTATTATGAAAAAGAAGAAAATATTAATAAAATTAATATTATGTTATTTTTAAAATGAATAGCATGATAATAATTATTAATTATTATATTTGAAATAATATGAATATAAATAATATTCTTAAAAAAGAACTTAATTTTATAAAAAAAACAAAAACATATACGATAATGATATATATATTTAAATAGATTTTTATAAAGGAGGAAGAATTTTTGAATAAAAAAATAAGTACTAAGATAGCAGTTATGGCTATATTAATATCTACTATAACAGCAATTTGCATAGGAGGTTTTTCAATTTATCAATTATTTAGTACAAAATCTAAAGTAATTGAAAATCAAAGAAAAACAATGTTAGAGTCATATGATTTAAGTATTAAAAATCAGGTAGAAACATCAATTAGTGTTTTAGAAGAGATTAATAAAAGATATGAAAAAGGGGAGTTAAAATTAGAAGAAGCTAAAAGACTGGGAGCAAATTTATTAAGAGATATGAGATATGGAAAGGAGGGTTATTTTTGGGCTGATACTTTAGAAGGAGTAAATATAGTATTGTTAGGAAAGGATATAGAGGGTAAAAGTAGATTAGAAATGCAAGATTCTAAAGGTAAATACTTAATAAAAGAAATAATAGAAAATGGGAAAAAAGAAGAGGGTGGATTTACAGATTATTACTTTCCTAAAGAAGGAGGAAGTGAGTCTTTACCAAAAAGATCCTACAGTAAATTATTTAAACCCTTTAATTGGGTAATAGGTACAGGTAATTATATAGACACTATAGATACTTTTATTTTATCTCAGCAAAAGGAACTAGAAAAACAAATTTATAATAAAATTATTTTGCTTTCAATAATAATTGTATTGATGTTGTTATTATCTATTATTACAGGTATAATTTTAGGTAAAAAAATTTCTTCCCCTATACTTCATATAACAAAATTAGTAGAAAAAACTGTGAATTTTGATTTGGTTTATGATGAAAGTTTTAATAATATATTGAAATTTCAAGATGAAACAGGAATCATAGGACAAGCTGTAGTAGATTTGAGAAAACAGTTAAGAAATATATTTGAAAGTATAAAAGACAGCTCCAATTTATTGCTTTCAAATTCTAAAGCCTTATCTCAATCTTCAGAAACTACAGCTGATTCTATAGAAGCTGTAGGAAAAACTTTAGAAGAGTTAGCAAAAGGGTCTGTAGATCAAGCTAAAAATTCACAAATTATAGTTGAAAGTTTATCTGATTTTTCAGAAGAACTTAATGAAGTTGTTGATAAAGCTGATAATGTAAAAGACTTTTCCAAAGAAACAGAAAAGGAAAATATTAAAGGAAGATACAGCATAGATATTTTAAATAAAAAATTTGCAGAAAATAAAAATGCATTGTCCATGGTAGGACAAAGTGTAAATGAATTATGGACTAAGTCTAATTCTATAGGTGAGATAGTAGATAAAATTCAAAATATAGCAGAGCAGACTAATTTATTAGCTTTAAATGCTGCTATAGAAGCAGCACGTGCAGGAGACGCAGGAAAAGGTTTTGCTGTGGTGGCAGAAGAAGTAAGAAAACTATCAGAACAAGTAGAAGAATCTACAAAAGAAATATCTCAAGAAATACAAGAAATACAGAAAAAAATAGATGATTCTAAAAATAGTGTAAATGAAAGTGAAAATATAATTTTAGAAGTGAACAATGCAGTAGAAGATACTAAACAAGTATTTAATACTATAGAATATAGTGCAAAAAATACTATAGATCAAATTACGCAACTATATGATAATATAACAAAAGTATCTAAAGATAAAGATGATATATTAGAATCAATCCATTCTATATCAGCTATATCAGAAGAATCTGCAGCAGGATTAGAAGAAGTTTCAGCATCTACTCAAGAACAAACTCAAATAGCAGATAGCGCTATGAAAGCAGCAGACACCCTAAAGGAAGTTGTATTAAGTTTAAATGAGATAATTAATAAAGTCCAACTTTAAATTATTATAATAGATATTCAAATTATAGATATAATATAATTAGTTTTTAATATTAAAATTGATTTTATCAAATATGAGAGTATTAAAATTAATATAATAATCTTTATATAAAATTATAAAGATTATTAACTATAAATTATAAAACAACTAGGGTAGGTTAAAATTTTGAATTACCCTAGTGTTTTATTATATATTTAAAAGCATGAGAATATTATTTATAAAGCATTGCCTTTAATAGAATAATATCTTGAAATAATTATAATTTTAAATTTTATTTATATTAAAATAATTAATAAACTGTAAAGATTTATAAAAAAAATATCGAATAATAAAAGGTAATTTAGTAATTTTATAAGGAGGAATAATATATGAAATTTAAAACTATGAGAGGGAAGATGCTTACATATTTTTTATCTCTTTTTTTAGTGATTTGTATTGCCATATCATTTATGTCATACTTTATGTCTAAAAAAATGATAGAGAAAAAAGCTTCAAATCTTATGTTAGAGGTAAGTAAACAAGCTGCTCAAAATATAGAAGCACGCCTTAAAGGAACTACTGATTCAATGGAATCTTTAGCTAACATTCCAACAATAAAGGATCCAAAATTAGGTTGGGATAAAAAGAAAATTGTATTGGATGAAGAAATAAAATTACATGGACATATAAAAATGGGTATAGTCAGTAAAGATGGTCAGTCAGTTCAAACTGATGGAAGTAAAGTAAATATAAAAGATAGAGATTATTTTAAAAAAGCAATGGAAGGGAAAAGTGCTATATCTGAACCTACAGTAAGTAAAGTTGATGGTAAAGTGGTTATAGTCTATATCTCTCCAATTAAAAATGGTAATGATATTGTCGGTGCACTTACAGCTGTAAGAGATGGAAATGATATAAGTAGTATTTCTAATAGTATAAAATTAGGAGAGTCTGGAGGAGCATATTTAATAGATTCTAAAGGAACAGTAATAGCTCATAAAAATAAGGAGTCTGTTATTAAAGGGGAAAACAGCATAAGGGATGCTGAAAAAAATGATGAATTAAAGGAAATAGCTTCTATAGAAAAATCCATGATTGAAGGAAAAGAAGGTGCTGGTGAATATAAGTATAAAGGTGGTGAAAAATATATAAGTTATAGCCCAATGAAAAGTACTGGCTGGTCTTTAGCTATATATGCACCTAAAAATGAAATTTTAAAGGAAGTATCAGAAATTACAAGAAACATAATTATAGTATCTATTTTAGGAATAGGTACAGCTTTAGTTTGTATATGGTTTATTTCTACACAAATATCTTGTAAATTAATATCTATGAGAGATAGTTTAAACATAGTGGCAACAGGAGATTTAACTACTAACGTGGATTCAAATATAGAGAAGGAAAAGGATGAAATAGGACATATGGCAAAGGCTCTATCTAAAACTGTACTTTCTATAGGCAGTATGATAAATAGCTTAAAAAACAATTCCTTTAATATAGATGATAAAGCAAATAATTTAGCTGCTATATCAGAAGAATTTACAGCTACCACAGAGAATGTATCTACAGCTATACAAGAAGTAGCTACTGGAGCAACCAATCAAGCTCAAGCTTTAACAGAAATAGTATCTATGCTCAATGATTTTAGCCATAGAATAAATTCTACAGTAAATAATATAGAAGAAATAGATGGAATGTCTAAAGAAATAGATGAAAAGGCAAATGATAGTAATAAAGATATGAAGGAACTTTTAAATTCTATAGAAAATTTAACTAAGGTATTTGAAAGTTTTGAAACTAAAATATGGACTATGGAATCTAATGTACAAAAAATCAATGAGATAACTAATCTTATAAATAATATAGCAGAACAAACTAATTTATTAGCTTTAAATGCTGCTATAGAAGCAGCTCGTGCTGGTGAATCAGGTAAAGGATTTGCAGTAGTAGCAGAAGAAATAAGAAAGCTTGCAGAGATGAGTAGAAAGTCTTCAGGAGATATATATAATATAATAAATGGGGTTTTAGAAGATACTAAGGATATGGTTAAAAGCTCAAAGGAAGTAAATGAAAAACTAAATGGCCAGAAAACTACCGCGGATGAAGCTGTTAATTCATTTATGGAAATATCGAAATCTGTTACAAATATGATACCTAAAATAAGAAATATAAATGAGTCAGCTACTGTTATAGAAAAAAATAAAAATGAGATTTTGAATAAATCTGAAACTATAGCGTCTATATCTGAGGAAATATCTGCTTCAGCAGAAGAAATATCTGCATCCTCAGAGGAAATGAGTGCATCTTCAGAAGAAGTAGCTAATACAGCTCAAAGCTTAAATGGAATGACAAAAGATATGTTAAATGAAATGAATAAATTTAAAACAGAATAGTTAAAATATTATAATATAAATGAACAGTAAAATAAGTAGGTAGAGTTGTATAGAAACAAATCTACCTACTTATATCATTATTTATTAGAATATAATTTTATAAATATTTAGAAATTAAATTTTATTTGCTTTCTAAATATTCATCATAAGTAACCTTTTTATCAACAAATTTTGTTGGAGATACTTCTATGATTCTATTGGCTATAGTTTGTATAAATTGATGATCATGAGAAGTAAATAATATGTTACTCTTATAGTCCATTAAACCGTTATTTAGTGCAGTTATAGATTCTAGGTCTAAGTGGTTAGTTGGTTGATCTAATATAATTACATTAGCATTATTTAGCATCATTCTTGATAGCATACATCTAACCTTTTCTCCACCAGATAGAACTTTAACCTCTTTTAAGGCCTCTTCACCAGAGAATAGCATTCTTCCTAGGAATCCACGTAAATAGCTTTCAGATTTTTCTTCTGAGTATTGTCTTAACCAATCTACTAGATTTAAATCTACATCATTAAAATATTTGGAGTTATCCTTTGGAAAATAGGCTGTTGTTATAGTTATACCCCATTTGTAACTACCACTATCTGCTTCTAATTCACCAGATATTATTTTAAATAAAGTAGTTATAGATAGTTCATCTCCTACAAAGGCTATTTTATCATCTTTACCTATTATAAAGCTTATATTATCCAATACTTTTGTTCCGTCTATAGTTTTAGTTAAACCCTCTACTCTTAATATATCATTACCAACTTCTCTTTCGGGCTTAAAGGCTATGTAAGGATATTTTCTACTAGAAGGTTGTATGTTATCTAAATCGATTTTATCTAATAATTTTTTACGTGAAGTGGCTTGCTTAGATTTAGATGCATTAGCACTAAAACGAGCAATGAATTCCTGCAGCTCTTTTATTTTTTCTTCTTTTTTCTTGTTTTGATCTTTAGCCATTTGAAGCGCTAATTGGCTAGATTCATACCAAAAATCATAGTTCCCTACATATAGTTTGATTTTACCAAAGTCAACATCTGCCATGTGAGTACATACTTTATTTAAGAAATGTCTATCATGGGATACTACAATAACTGTTCCTTCAAAATTTATTAAGAATTCTTCAAGCCAGTTCACAGATTTTATATCTAAGTGGTTAGTAGGTTCATCTAGTATAAGCACTCCAGGATTACCGAATAATGCTTGAGCCAGTAGTACTTTTACCTTTTCGCTACCGGATAAATCCTTCATATTTTTTTCGTGAAGTTCTGTGCTTATTCCTAAGCCTTGAAGTAAGGATGAAGCTTCTGCTTCCGCTTCCCAACCGTTTAAGTCTGCAAATTCTCCTTCTAGTTCAGAGGCTTTTATGCCATCTTCATCAGTAAAAGGAGTTTTAGCATATATAGCATCTTTTTCTTTCATTATTTGATAAAGTCTTTCATTTCCCATTATAACTGTTTCTAAAACAGGAAATTCATCGTATTTAAAATGATCTTGTTTTAAAATAGACATTCTAACTCCTGGCTGTATAGATACATCTCCAGTATTAGCCTCTATTTCTCCAGATAAAATTTTTAAAAAGGTACTTTTGCCCGCACCATTAGCACCTATAACACCATAACAGTTACCTGGTGTGAATTTAAGGTTTACATCTTCAAAAAGTTTTTTATCCCCATATCTTAAACTTAAATTTGTTACTGTAATCAAGTCTATACCATCCTTTACTAAAATTTATGTTCTCGCGACATTATACCATAAAATTAGCCATTTAAAAAGAAGGTATTTGTTAATCTTTCAAACTTTTCAAATTAATAAATTATTTTAAATAAAATTAATTTTTAAAGTAGCATTTTATAAAAATAAGCAGAGTCTTAATTGCTTTAATTTTAATATGGTATAATATACATAAAAATTAATATAAAAATTTAATAATCATCAATCTTTAACTCCTAAAAATAAGTTTTAAAAGAAAATATAATAATATTACAAAGGCATCATAAGTATCACTTAAAGTAAACATATTAAAGAAGGTGAAGTTTATGAGTTTAGAACAGGTAAAAAAACAATTTAAAGATAAAAATTTAAATCTTAAAATCTTAGAATTTGATAAAAGTACAGCTACAGTAGAATTAGCAGCAAAGACTGTAGGTGTAGAACCAGGACAAATAGCAAAAACATTAGCTTTTCATGTTAAAGGAGAAGACATACTTATAGTAGCTAAAGGGGATGCTAGAGTAGATAATAAAAAATTTAAAACTTATTTTAATGGAAAAGGAAAAATGATGACTCCAGAGATGGTACTTAAAGTGACAGGTCATTCTATTGGAGGTGTATGCCCTTTTGGGCTTAAAACCTCAATAAATATATATTTAGATGAATCATTAAAAAAATTTGAAAAAGTTTATCCAGCAGCAGGAAATTCAAACACAGCAGTGGAAATAACTCTAAATGAATTAGGAAGAATAACTAATGGAGTATGGATTGATGTGTGTAAATAGTTTCAAACATTAAAAAATATAGTACCCTATATAAATATAAGACGGAAAGTTTTTTTGTATAAACTGTTTGGTATATATTGCTAGTCTAATAGTGATATATACTTTTATTTTTTATAAGGAATTTAAAGATACATAAGTAAATTATTATTATATATATAATTAAATAACTATTTTATTATTATAATGGATTGTAGTAATATTATAATTGAGAAATTATGGAGGATACATAGGCTTTATAAAGATAATTTTAGTTAGAATAAAATTCATAATAGTTATAATACAAGTTTCAAAAGTTAAAGTAAGGCCAGGTATTCTTAATAAATTAAGAAGTTGAATAAAATGAATAGTGCAAAATAGAAAGGTAGGTGAAATGTTGCTTTAATACTTAGTTAATTTATTCTTATTTTGATGTTAATAAAAAATTTGTTTGAGATTAATTTTTTTATTAAAATAATTATAAAAAGCTAGGTTAAAGTCAACTAATGAAAAATGATAAGTAAAGATGAAATTTCAAAACTTAAAGGTGAAGGTTTTTTAGTACAAAAACAAGAAGGGTATTTTTCAGTAAGAATATTAAGTAGAGCTGGAAATTTTACTTCTAAGCAGATTAGAAATTTAGCAGAAATAGCAGATAATTATGGAAGAGGATATTTAGGCGTAACTACTAGATTGGCCACAGAAATTCCTTGGATTAAATATGAAGATATAGAAGCTGTAAAAGAAGAAATAATATCTAATGGCATGGTTCATGGAGGTACAGGTAAAAAGGTGAGACCTTTAGTATCTTGTAAAGGGACTGTTTGTATCCATGGATTATATGATACACAAAAATTATGTGCACAGCTTCATGATGAATATTTTGGTTACGGATTACCTTCAAAATTTAAAATAACTTTAGTAGGATGTCCTAATAATTGTGCTAAAGCTTCTATTAACGATATAGGTATTATGGGACAAGCATTTGTAGATTTTAATGAGGAAAAGTGTAAAGGATGTGGTCTATGTACTAAATCCTGTAGGCAAAAAGCTATAACTGTAGAGAATAAAAAATTAGTATATAAAAAAGATTTGTGCGTAAATTGTGGTAAATGTGCTTCAGTTTGTCATTTTAATGCTATGACTATTAAAGAGCAAGGATTACAAGTGTTTTTAGGTGGAAGATTTGGTAGAGAATATAGAATAGGCAATAAGTTAAAAAGATTGTACACAGAAGAGGAGATACCAAGTTTGGTACAAAAGATTTTTGATGTATATACTGAAATGGCCAACCCTGGTGAAAGATTAGCTAAAATGATAGAAAGAGTAGGTTTTCATAAGGTGGAAGAATCTATATTACAATAAAATAAACAAGGGCAAGAGTAATATAACTTAATGCCCTTGTTTATTTAGTTTTATTCTATATAAGTATCTATTATAGATACTAATTCTCCTATATCAGGTTTGCTTAATTGTGCATTTGCTCCTACAGAAGTTCCCTTATGTTTTAAATCATCAGTAATTAAAGATGAGAATATTATAACAGGAAGTTTTTTTAGTATTGGATGCTCTTTAATCTTTCTTGTAAGAGTATGTCCATCCATTTGAGGCATTTCTATATCTGTAATAAGGACTTGTACATCTTCAAAGAAGTTTTCACCTTTTTTATTAACTATTTCAAGTAATTTATCTAAGGTTTGCTTTCCATCATCGAATATGGTTAATTTTTTAAATCCAGCTTTGGTAAGGGTGTCTTTTAAAAGTTTTCTTATTAGTGAAGAATCATCAGCTAAAAATACTTTTATATGAGATCTATCTTTATAGTCTACATTAACTATTCTTTCTTCACTTATACCTGTACTTGGATTTATATCTGTAACTATTTTTTCAAAATCTAATAATAATATAATTTTATCTTTTAATAATATGTTTCCTATAACCAATGGATTGACAGCTATATCATCTGGTTTTAATATTTTATCCCACCCTATTCTGTGAACAGCTACTATATCATCTATTTTAAAAGCTACACTAATTTTGTTAAATTCACATATGATAGTTTTAAATTTTTTCTTTGCAGTACATTTTTGACCTAATATATAAGAAAGATCAATTAGTGGAAAAATCTTTTCCCTGCATAAAATTAATCCCTCTATAGCTGGATTGCTTTGAGGCACCTTAGTTACATTATCCACTTCTATTACTTCTTTTACCTTTATAACATTGATAGCATAATGTTTATTATTAACTAAAAATTCTATTACTTCTACTTCTCCTGTACCAGATTCTAATAATATATTAGTCTCCATTTTATTACCCCCACTTTCTGGATTATAGCAAAAATGCTTAAACTTTATTTATTGTATATTTCGTATATAAAAAAATTTACTTTATATTTTACTCGTTTTTATAAAGAGGTTAATCAATTAGTATTATATAAATTAATTATATTATATCATAGAAATTTTAACCTATAGATCAAATATTATATAAAATTACTTTAATATTATAAGATGATTGAGCAATACTATGAATATATGTGATATAGTTTGATTACATATATTATATTAGGGCATTATTGTATATAAATTAGAACATTTGGAATAAAATGAATTATTTTCTTGACAAAATTATTTCCTAAGTTTAAACTTATATGAGTTTTTACTTATAAATATAAGTTATATACATAAATAAAGGAGAATATTATGAATTCATTTGATACATTAAATTTAAATCCTATGTTAGTAGAAGGATTAAAAAAATTAAATATAAATGAACCTACAGAAATCCAAAAAAGAGCTATACCTTTAGCTATGGAAAATAGAGATATAATAGGTCAATCAGAAACAGGAACAGGTAAAACTCTAGCCTATCTATTGCCTATATTTGAAAAGGTAAATGTAGAGAAAAAAGAAATGCAAACTATTATACTAGCTCCTACTCATGAATTATCTATGCAAATAAATAATGAGATAAAAAATATAGCTTCAAATTCAAATATGGATGTAAGGTCTATGGCTATAATAGGAGAAGCAAATATAAAAAGACAAATTGAAAAATTGAAAGAAAAACCACATATTATTGTAGGGTCACCAGGAAGGATATTAGAGCTTATAAAAAAGAAGAAGATAACTGCACATACAGTTAAAACTATAGTCATAGATGAGGGCGATAAGCTTTTAGATAAAAATAATATAAAGGTAGTTAAAGATATAATAAAAACTACTTTGAAAGAAAGACAGTTGATGTTATTTTCAGCTACAATAACTGAATCCAGTTTAAATATTGCAAAAGATTTAATGAAAGAAGCAGAAGTAATAAAAGTTAAAGAACAAAATACTGTAAATGAAAATATTAAACATTTATATATTACAGGAGAACATAGAGAAAGAATTGAAGTTTTAAGAAAACTTATAGCATCTACTAATCCTAAAAGGGCTATTGTATTTATAAATAGAAATGAAGAAATAGAATTAATTACTCTAAAACTTCAATATCATAAAATTAAAGCCTATGGAATATATGGTGCTGCAGAAAAAGAGCAACGTAAAAAAGCTTTAGAAGATTTTAGATTAGGAAAAGTTCAAATATTAGTTTCATCTGATTTATCTGCTAGAGGACTTGATATAAAAGATGTAACTCATATATTCAATTTAGATTTACCAGAAAATCCAAAGGAATATTTGCATAGAGTAGGAAGGACGGGAAGAGCTTCTGAGGAAGGGACTGCTATTTCAATAATAACAGAAAAAGAAAAAGCATTAATAAGAAAATATGAAAAAGAGTTTAATATTAATATAGAGGAAAAAAAGATTTATAAGGGAACTTTAATTGATTCTAAAGGAGAAAAAAATAGCCAACCAAAGAGTAAAAATAAATTTACTACAGTAAATAGGGATAATAAGAAGAAAAGAAGTAGTTCCATAGATAAATCAAAAAATAGTTATAAAAAGAAAAAACATTAATTAATAGGTAGAGCCTTAAGATAACGATTATTTTAAGGCTCCTTGTTTTATTTTAATCTATATAATGAAGATTATAGATTATTAAGTATAAAATACTATATGTATATACAAAATATTAATAAACTTCATTAAAAAAATTAAATAGATGAATTTAAGAATTATATGGTATAATATATAAGTTATACTTAGATAGGTAAATATATTCATTAAGTATTATAGTTGATACTTAATAGTTTTATAGTAGTAAAATATTATTGCTTAATAAAATAGATTGTTATATAAACAGTATTAAATTAATTATAAAGAAGGTGTAGTATGATAAAATTAGGTGAAATACAAAAGTTAGAAATAATAAGAGAGGCTCCTATGGGAGTATATTTAAATTCTAAAGAAGATAAAAGTGAAAATGATATATTATTACCTGGAAAGCAAGTTCCAAAAGATGCTAAAATAGGTGATGAAGTAGAAGTTTTTGTTTATAGAGATTCAGAAGATAGAATGATAGCTACCATAAATAGACCTAAAATAACTATTGGAGAAATAGCCCCTTTAAAGGTTATAGAAAAAACTAAAATGGGAGCTTTTTTAGACTGGGGGCTAGAGAGAGACTTATTTTTGCCCTTTAAAGAACAAACTTACGGTATACAGGAAGGAAAGGAATACTTAGTTTATTTATATATAGATAAAAGTGATAGATTATGTGCTAGTATGAATGTATACAGAGTTTTAGGTACAGAATCTCATTATAAAGAAAATGATCAGGTTAAAGGCTTTATATATGACATAAAAAAAGAAATAGGTGCTTTTGTAGCTGTAGATAATGAATATCATGGGTTAATACCTAAAAATGAAATATATGACAAACTTAGATATGGAGATATAGTAGAAGCTAGAGTAACTAAAGTAAAAGAAGATGGAAAATTAGATTTAAGCATTAGAAAGAAAGCATATAAACAAATGGATGAAGATGCAGATATTATTTTAGAAAAGTTAAATTATAATGGTGGTAAGCTTTATTTAAATGACAATAGCGATCCAAGAGCTATAAAGGAACTTTTGAATATGAGTAAAAATGCATTTAAAAGAGCAGTAGGAAGACTTTTAAAAGAAGGTAAAATAGAATTTATTGAAAAGGGCATTAAGCTTAAATAAAAGAAAGAGCATCTGCTATATTGGATTTAACCAAAGGTAGATGCTTTTATTTAATAAAACTAAGCAATATTGTTTTTAGTTAAAAGTTAAGAGAACTATAAACATTTTATTTAAATTAAGTGAAAATGTATATTTTTCTAATAAGGAATTATATGAAAAAAATGAGGTTAAATTTATGAATAAGTTAGGTTTTCAAAATTATGAATTAAGTGATGAAATTTTAAAATCACTAAGAAATTTAGGATATAAAAATCCATCTGATGTACAAAAACAAGTTATACCTTTAATATTAGAGGACAAAGATATTATTGTAAAATCTGAAACTGGTAGCGGGAAAACTGCAGCATTTTCAATACCAGTTTGTGAAAAAATAGAACTAGAAGAAAAAGATCCTCAGGTATTAGTACTTACTCCAACTAGAGAACTAGCTCTTCAAATAAAAGAAGAAATATCAAATATAGCTTTATATAAAAGATTAAGATGTACAGCTGTTTTTGGTAAGCAACCTATGAGTCTCCAAAAGAGAGACTTAAAACAAAGGGTACATTTGGTTGTAGGTACTCCGGGTAGAACTCTAGATCATATAGAAAGAGGAAATTTCAATTTAGATAAAATAAAGTATTTTATCTTGGATGAAGCAGATGAAATGCTTAATATGGGATTTATAGATCAAGTAGAAGCTGTTATAAAAAGATTACCTAAAGATAGAGTAACTATGCTATTTTCTGCTACTATACCAAATGAAATAGATAATTTATGTAGAAAGTATATGAATGATCCCCAAAAAATAAATATAAATCCACAGAATATAACCACAGATACAATAAATCAAAATTATTATGAAGTGGAAGAAAAATATAAATTTTCTCTTTTGCAAAAAATAATATATAAAGAGATAGTTGATAATGCTATTATATTTTGTAATACAAGAGAAAAGGTAGATGAAGTATTAAATAATATGAAGAAAAAGGGTTTTAATTCTATTGGCCTACACGGTGGTATGGAACAAAAGGATAGATTAGAAACCATGAAAAAATTTAAACAAGGTGAATTTCAATTTTTGGTATGCACGGATGTAGCTGCTAGAGGTATACATATAGAAAATATAAGTCATGTTATAAACTATGAAATGCCATATGAAAAAGAAAGTTATGTTCATAGAATAGGCAGAACAGGAAGAGCAGGTAATAAAGGTACAGCTATAACCTTTATAGAGCCTAATAAAATCAAATTTTTAAAGAATATAGAAGACTATATAGATAAAATAATACCAAAGCAACAAGAGCCTTCTTTAGAAGAAGTGAATAATGGTGAAAAAATATTTTATGAAAATATTAAAAATAGGATTAAGATAGACAAACTAAAATACAATAAAAAGCAAGGGGATATAACTAAGATATATATAAGTGCGGGAAGAAAGAAAAAAATTAGACCAGGAGATATAGTAGGCGCTATTACTAATATAGAAGGAATTAATTCAGATGATATGGGAATAATAGACATACAAGATAATCACTCTTATGTAGATATACTAGGAGGAAAAGGTAATATAGTGCTTAAAGCTAGTGAAGATATGAAAATTAAAGGAAAAAAAGTAAGAATACAAAAGGCTGTAAAATAAAAATTAGAAAAATTTAAATCCTGTATATAATATTTTGGTTATTATATACAGGATTTTGTTAAGAAATTAAATATTTATACGATAATTATTTTAAAAGAATTTTTTTACTTTTAAAATTTAATAAGGGAGGTGTTTGCTATATTTAGTAAGAAAACTGTAGCAAAAATTTTATTATATGCGTCTATAGCTATTGTACCAATATTTAATTATAATTATGTACAAGCGGCTTCACCTAAGCAATATGAAACAAAATATAATGTTTCATTGGATAAAATATGGAAAATTAGATTTTCAAGAGAGGTAGATAAAAGTACATTAAATCCAGAAAACATAAAGATATTAGATAGTGAAGGCAAAGGAATGCCGATAGATTTATCTTTAGATGTAGACAAACATTATGTAAAAATTGCGCTTAAAAGTGGAACCTATAATGGAGTACATTATTCAGGAAAATATGAAAAAGATAAAAAATATAGCTTAATCGTAAAGGAAGGTCTTATGAGTGAGCCTTCTAAAAATAAAAAGCCTAAAAATCTTGCATATGAGACTGTAATGGATTTTAATACTATAGGAGATAATGAATATCCAGGTCTTCCCATAGAAGATGGTTTGATAGTAATAGGAGATAAAGCTTATTCTGTAGAGTACCTTTCTAAACACTCTGCTATAGCTAATGAAATAACTTCTAATGGAAATTATTACATAGCCTATATAAGCAAAGAATATGGAGAGAAGATAAAACAAGTATTAGGTAATAATAGTACTAAAGGCAATCAAGAAAGAGCAAATAAAATATTATATTATGCACCTAATGGAAATCAATATGAATATGAATGGAATGAGGCTTTTGGTGAATATAAAATAGTACTTCCAAAGGCTTATGTAGATGTAACTCCAGGGGTTATAAATGGTGTGGTCAATTTGGCTGTAAAACAAGTACAAGCAGTACCAGGAGCAAAATATTTTAAATTAGCTCATAGTAATACCATTAAACCTATAGGAGAATCAATTTCTTATTCTATGACTTATCCAACAGAAAAATTGACTATCCTGTCTGCAGATGAAACACCTTTAGCTACAGCTTTAGTAGATGTATATTTACCTAAAACTGGTTATGTTAGCTTAAGTAGTGTAAATGAAACATTAGGAAATACAGCAGGTAATATAAGCAATAATGGTAGTGCTGCTATGGATTTAGATTTTTATGTTTACTATGTAAATTCTGCTGATAAAAACTCTTTATATAGAAAGACTCTAACAGGAAGAATGGATACTCAAATAAGTCTTGATAAGGCTCAGTACATTAATGTAATGGGTGATTGGGTATATTATAGTAATTATAATGATAACGGTAAAATATATAAAATGAAAAAAGACGGTACTAAAAAACAAATATTATGTGATGATACCGCAACTTATATAACAGTATCCAGTGGTACTGTATATTATGCTAATCAATCAGATAAAGGAAGATTATATAAAATAAATACAGATGGTACCATAGATGGAGGAGTCATAAACAGAGATCCTTCAGGAAAAGTTCATGGTATGCCAGTGATGGATGACTACGGTAATTATAATAAAGCTACAGATCAAGCTAATTTTATAAACGTAGTAGGAGATTGGATATATTATAGTAATTTCTCTGATGGTCATAAAATATATACTGTAAATAAAGATGGAAATATAAGAAGAAAAGTAAATGATGAATGGGCAGATGGAATTCAAATAGTAGGAGCCTGGGCATATTATTGTTCTGGATCTGGTTCTATAAGCAAAGTTAGAGTAGATGGTACTGGTTCTGTAATACCTTTAAGAGGAACTACAAGAAAGGTAGACAAGGGATATCATTTAAATATAGTAGATGGATGGTTATACTATAGTAATGCAGAAGATGGTGGAAAGCTTTATAGAATAAGAGAAGATGGATCAGGTGAAAAGAAAAAATTAGCAGATTTAACTACAGATTATATAAATATAGTAGGAGATACTATGTACCTAATTAGTGGTGGGAAAACTTATACTCTTCCACTTAATACAGACGGAACAGTAAAACCTACATTAGTAACTAAAGATAATAATGGTAATACTGTAGTAGATGTTAAGGATTTAGCTATAACTGTAGCTTATGAGGATGCTAATAAAACTATAGGAGAGTTAGAATCTAAATATTTACCACAAAAAGTTGCAGTGTTTATGAAGGATGATACAGTACAACAATTGCCAGTAGATTGGGATATAAAAAATAGAAAATATAATGGACAAGGTGTTTATACTTATACAGGCACAGTTTTAGGTCATGGTAAACAGATAAAATGTACATTGACTATACCGTCTGAAATGATAAATGCAACTAGTATAATAGAGGTTTATAATAATGGTCCTAAAAATGGTTCTATAATGATAAAAGAAAGAAGTTTTGGACCGTCAAAACAGGATCAAGAGTTAAAAGAAAAATTAAAACTTGCCAAAAGAGTAGAAATAGGAGATGTTATAAAAGTATATGATAATCCTAACGGTGAAAAACCATTAGGAAATGTAAAAGTAGATGCTAATAATGCTAATG
This sequence comes from Clostridium sporogenes, assembly GCA_019933195.1. NCBI lineage: Bacteria > Bacillati > Bacillota > Clostridia > Eubacteriales > Clostridiaceae > Clostridium > Clostridium sporogenes. The sequence continues at coordinate 443,669 of CP082942.1, read as the reverse complement.
CTCCTTTAGTCAAATCATTAGATCTGGATATGTATGGAAGAAGTTTCTGGATAACTATAACAAGGAAAGATAAAGCAGAAAGTAAACCAACGGAGGTAAGACAGCTAGGAGGACCTATTTTATCAGGAGATGTATTAGATGAGGATGGAGAAGCGTTAGGAGTAGATGGAAGAGATATTTCTGTAAAGGGATGGAATAATCCTACTATAAGAGATGATGGTTTTATATCAGATACTACAGAAATAGCTGCACAAGGAATTAAAAGTATTTATGTAATACCTGGAACAGGTAAATTAAATATGGAAAATCAAGGTGTTATACCAGCAGGAATTACTAATGCAAATTACTGGAATGGTGGAAATGCTAGAGAGTTACTTACTAATTATGACCTTTTAACTAATGATAGTTTAAAAAATAAATTAAAAGAGGGTAATTATAGTATTTATGTGGTAGCAGGTTATGATGGGAAAGCAGAAGAGGATGTAAATGGATTTGGATCACCTATTGTAATAGGAAAAACAGCAAGTATTCCAAAGGTGATGAAAGCAACAGAGGAGAAAATTCCTAAAGCTCCAAGTGTAACTAAGCAATATGTTAAAACAGGAGATGAAGTTAAAATATCTGGTGTAACCAATGAAGATGAAATTTATTTGGCACCAGAAGGAGCTAGTTATATAGCAAAGGATATAACTAATAAGCCATATAAATCCCACGATAATTTATTCTTTGAAGATACAGATAAGAGTAAGGATGAGAGGGAGAAGGAGTATGAAAAGAGTGGAAAACCTTCTATAGAAGATGGCTATCAATGTAAACTTGTAAATGGGAAAATACCTCAGGGTGTTAGATCAGGAAAATATAAAGTTTACATGGTAAATGCCATAGGTTCTTCTAGTCCAGCTTCTGGAGAAATTGTTGTAGATAATGAAGATCCAGTAGTTAGATTGGATTCTGCTAAACAAGAAGATGTAATAAAGACTGTAACACAAAATGGAACTACAACACAAGAAACTACAGGTCAAAAATTTAAAATAAATTTTGCAGCTTTTGATAATAGTTTTGACAATAGCATAAAAGAGGGGATAACTGTTAGTATAGCAAGGCTTGATAGTCCAAAGAGTGCTATAAAAGCTCAAGAAATTAAGGATAAGGGAAATAAAACATTTGAAGTAACAATTAATGATCCACATGCTGAGTTAACAGATTATGCTATATATGCAGAAGATAAAGCAGGAAATACTGTACAAATAAATCTACAAGATAAAAATTCTCCTGTTAGTATAAATAATATATCATTAGCTATTAGAACAGCTAATGAAGGTGTAGATTTAGTTAAATCCAAATTAGTTGGAAGAATAAAATATATGACAAAAGATTTAACAAGAGTTAGTGATAATTATGAAGTTACTGTAGATGGAGTTAAATATGTTCTACAAGAAGAAGCTTTAAGAAATTTAGGTTCAAGTCCATCTATAGATGCTTTTATAAATGCACTTATGCAAGCAAAACAATGGGATATAACTAATAATAAACCAATGGATGATAAACCTAAATTAAGCTCAAAGGTAAGTATATATAAAGTAAATGATGCAGTATATATAGAAGGAAATGATAATGCTCCTATACAAATAGAGGATAAAACTAAAATAGGTACAGATACTGCTATAGTAAGCAATATGCTAGGTTTAAATCCTAATGAAAATAGTACAGGAGAAAATTCAAAACAACAACAATATATAATAAAGGTAACAGGAACAGTCCAAAAGAATGGTAAGCTAAAAGTATGCTTAGCGGGAAAATGCTTTGATATTGATATACTTTCTACTGATGATACAACTGAGATAGCCAGAAAAATTAAAGATGTTATAAATAACAATACAATATTAGATAGTTATCAATATCCGGGAGTAAATGTAGAATCTACTGGTAGCGAAGTTAAACTAACTAGAAAATCTCCAGGAGTTGTAGTGCCTACATTTACTATAGAATACTTTAATTATGATAATTAGTAGGGTAGTTAAAAAAGTGTTTTAAAACTTAATTTAAAATCACGAAGGGATATAACATATAATTATTAAAAATTAGTGTTATATCTCTTTGTATATTATTAAATTTAATATAAATAGATCTTAAATATGTATTATGAATAGAAACAGATAATGAATACTATTAGTTAATACATTAAATTTTATAAAAAATTTCATTGGTGCAAAATTTTTACTACATAAATGTAAAAAATATACGAAGATAATATATAGGTGGAAAATAATTAGTCCCACCTATTAAAATAAATATAAATTTTTTTAATGTAGATATAATCATTTCTATGAATATAAAAATAGTTTGATATTCATGGAAATGATAGATTTATTTACATACATAAATTTAAAAAATAGTTTAATATATAAGAAATAATAAATTTACATATAAAGTTAGAGTATTGCCTAAAGGAGGTACATAATGAATAAAAAAATTCTTATTCCAGTAGTTATGGGAACTTACCTATGTCTTTCACCATTATCTGTAAGGGCGGAAGATTATTATAAATGGGATAGTAAAGTAACAGCAGATAAAAATAAAATATGGACGATTAAGCTTTCAAAAAAATTAAATAGTAATATTAGTGGTATAAAAGATAAGGTTTATATAAAAGATTCTAAAGGTAATAAATTAGATTGTAATGTTAAAATAAAACCAAATGAAAAAACACTAGAAGTATTACCACCTAAAGATGGTTATAAGGAAAAAGAAAATTATTATCTTTATATAGATAGAAGTATTCCTTCAGATAAAAATAAAAATTTAAAAGAAACTGTAAAAATGAATTTTTATATAGATGGTTATATAGAATTTGAAGATAAAAACTTAGAAGAAGAGGTAAGAAAGGCAGCAAACCCGAAAGATAGACCTAAAGGACCTTTAACATATATGGATGTTTCAGGTATAAAAGAATTAAATGTTCATAATAAAAATATAAAAAGTCTTAAAGGTATAGAGTATTTAAAAAACATTACTAAATTAGATATATCAGATAATAACATAAAAGATATATCTTATTTAAAAGGACTTGATAGCTTAGAATTATTAAATTTATATAATAATAATATAGAAGATATATCTCCTATTAATAATATGGAAAAATTAAAGGATATAAATTTATCTAAAAATAAAGTAAAAGACATATCTTATTTAAAGGATTTAAACTTACATCATTTAGATTTAAGAGATAATGAAATAGAAAGTATAGAAGTTTTAAAAAATAAAACATCTTTACAACATTTGTATTTATCCAATAATAGCATTAGGGATTTTTCACCTATATCTAATTTGAAAAACTTACAAATACTATATTTAAGTCACAATTATAGTTTAAATTATGATTATGCCAAAGATTATTATAATAACCTTAAGGATAGAGATTTTAAATTAAATATACCTATAGAATTTAAGGACAAAGTATTTGAAGAATTAGTAAGAAAAGAAATAAATAAGTCTTCAGGTTATGTATATCCTAGTGATTTAGAAAATATTAAAGAATTAGATTTTCATAATACTCATATAGAAAAACTAAATGGCATAGAAAATATGACTTCTTTAGAAAAGTTAAATTTAAGCGGAACTGATATAAAAGATATATCCCTTTTAAAATATTTGACTAATTTAAGAGAGGTAAATATATCAAATACTAGCATAAGTGATATAACAGCTTTGGAAAATTCAATTTATATTAGGTATTTAAATTTAAATAAAACGGAAATAACTACTTTAGAGGTTATTAAAAAGTTTGAACATATAGAAAAGTTATATGTATCAGGTACAAAGATAAGCACTGTTCCAAATTTGAATACTTTAACGGAGTTGGATTTATCTAATTGTAATCTTACAAGTAATAATTTCTTATCAAATTTTAATAATTTAGTTTATTTAAATTTAAGCAGTTTAAAAATACAAGGTAATTTATTATATGAAATAAATAATATTAGTAATTTAGAGAAACTCGAATATTTAAGTATAGCGAATACAAATGTAGTTAGTATAGATGTACTTAGAAGTTTAGTTAATTTAATAAAATTAGATATAACAGGTTGTACTAAGATAGATACTCAGGTTTTAAATCATCTAAGTGATGTAGAAATAGTAGGAAATGAAATAGTTACATTTGGAGATAAAGTTTTAGAAAGAGAAATAAGAGAATTAATAAATAATTACTCAGAGCCTATATATAAAAGACAGCTTCTTTCTATAACTAAATTAGAACTTTCAGGAAGAGGTATAGTAGATTTACAAGGATTAGAGAGTATGGAGAACTTAACATATTTAGATTTATCTAATAATGAAATTTCTAATATAGATTGTATAAAAAAGCTTGTAAAATTAAAAAAATTAGTACTTCATAAAAATAAAATAGGATCAATAAAATCCATAGAAAGCCTTAGAAGTCTAGAGGAGTTAGATTTATCTAATAATATAATTGGAGATATAACAATTTTAGGTAGCTTAACTAATTTAAATAGATTAGATTTATCAAGAAATGGAATAGTAAGTATAAGTAGTTTAAGCAGTCTTATAAAATTACAATACTTATCTTTGTATGAAAATAAAATTTCAGAGAGAGAGGAATCCTTGAAAAAATTGTATAATCTTAGAGAACTTTATTTAAAAAATAGTGGAGTATCAAATTTTGATGTAACATTAGCCTATTATAATAATTTAGAAAAAAAAGATTTTACAACTAACTCAGACTTTATAGTATTTGATGAAAAGCTTAATAGTGATTTAGCTAAGATTATTAGAGAGATTTTAGGTAAAGATGAAAATACTAATATATATAAAAGTGAGATAGATACTATAACAGACTTAGATTTAAGTGAAGAAACTATTTCAAGACTAAATATAAGTTCTACACTAACAAATACTAATATAATTGATTTAGAAGGTATACAATATTTTTCTAATTTACATTCCATAAACCTAAGAGGTCATGGTAATTTAGAAGGGTTAGAAAATTTAATGCCGATTACAGGATTAATTAAATTGGATTTACAAGGAAGGGAAATAAATTACACTTCTTTATATTATATTAGATATTTAACAAGTTTAAGGTATCTATATTTAAATAACATGAATTTAACTGGAGATTTATCATTTTTAGAAACTCTTACAGATTTAAGGATACTAGACTTATCTAGAACTGGAATATCTGATATAAGTATATTAGATAAATTAAGAAAATTGAACGAGTTATATTTAGGTGGTAATAACATAAACAATTTATCTTATTTAGAGAATCTTACAAACTTAGTCAAATTAGATTTAGTTGGAAATAATGATATAACTAGTATACATGCTTTGAGAAATTTAATTAATTTAAGATATTTAACTTTGCCAATAACAAACCCTAAAAAAATACAGGATTACAGTGCTGTAGCATCATACTATTATAATCTTACTTACAAGAATTTTGATTTGGAAGATAGTAATGTAATAGTTATAAAAGAAATAAGACCTATTGAAAAAGAAGTAAATAAAGATGATAAATTTACTCTTCCGGATTATGTTGAAGCAACAATGAGTGATGGGTCTAAGGAGAAGTTTAAGGTGCATTGGAAAGAAAAGAGTATAGATACATCAAAATCAGGAATATATACTTATATAGGCTCTGTAGATGGATATGTAGGGGAAGTAAAGCTAATCTTAAGGGTAAATGGAGATATAGCTTATGGTATGGGCAATTCTTCTAGTAATATATTAAACGGAGGATTTATTATAAAAGATAATGAGTATATATATTATATAAATAAAGAGAGCGGCAATAGAAAGATATACAGAAATAAAATAAATGGAGCGGAAGATAAACTACTTTCTAGCAATGCAGCAGAATTTTTAAATATATACGGAGAATATATATATTACGTAAGCAATGGTAATATATATAGAATAAAAAAAGATGGTAGCGATGAAAAACTAATAAAAGAGGCATCAGCTTCTTATATGACAGTATGTAATGATTTTATTTATTATTTTGATAAGAGTAAAATCGGTATATATAAAGTTAAAATAGATGGTACAAGCTATAGCTCTGTAGTATCTGGTGGAAAGTGGAGATTAGATTCACAGTTTATAATATCAGGAGAATGGATATATTATACTAATTATGAAGATAAGTCATCTATATATAAAATTAAAATAGATGGAACAGGAAAGGAAAAATTAAATAATATACCTTGTAGTCAAATGAGTATAATAGGGAGTTCAATATACTATATTTCAAATGGAAATCTATATAAAATATCTATAGATGGAAGCAATAACAGTTTACTATATTCAGGAAATATAGCTAATATAAATATATATAGTAACTATATATATTATATAGATAATAATGATAATGAAACAATGTATAAGATGAACTTAGATGGCAGCTATAGGGTTAAATTGACTAAAAAATCAATTAAGTATATAAATATTTTAGAAGGTGAAATTTATTATATTTCTTTAGATAATGAAGATAAAATATCTAAGTTTTACGAAGAATAGGCAATTTAATATAAAAGCTTCAGCATTATAATAATTTTGAGCATATATAAGAGTAAAGAGAATTAACATTCTTTATATAAAAAGAGTTAATTCTCTTTATTTATTTTATATTGTGTAACGTAATAAGATAAAACGCTATATATAAAAGAAAAAAATAGTGATTATTAATTATATATAGTATTGTTATTCTAAATTTAATTAATATTACTATACTATTTATATTTAAAATAAAATTATTTACGTAATAAATATTATGTAAATAAAATAAAAAGTAAACTTAAAATAATAATACAAAAACAAAAATAAAATATATAAAATAATTTATTTTTTAAATTTTTCTTATATATTTATTAATATTAACTTCTAAAATAATTTTCTTATATAAATTATAAGTTTTTTTGATATAATAATCTTTAAAAAGACATATATATGTTATATCAGAAAATTATGGAGGATTTTATGAAAAAAATAGTAGGTTTATTTTCAAAAGTAATAATAGGCTTTTTATTAGTTTTTACTATTTTTATAATATTTAGTTTAGTTACTTTAAATAAGACAAGAGAAAGATTTTTACCAGAGAATGCAATGAATATTTATATTAAAGCTGCAGATGAAGTTAGCGAAAATAAATTGCAAGTTAACTGGAAATACATAGCTGCTTTAGATGCAGTTAAAAATGAAGGAGATTTTTCTAAAGTTAATATAGAAAATGCAAAGGCTCTAGGAAAAAGCTTTTTAGAAATTAGTGAAAATAGAAAATTTAAAAATACTAAGTATAGATTATTAACTTTAGATGAAGTTATAAATAGAAAGTCTTTTAGTGAAGATGAAAAAAAGAATGTATATAAGTATTTAGGTAAATTAGATGATGTATATCCTATAACACCAGATAAATATAAAACACAATTTATAGAGGAATTAATACCAACATCAAAACAATTATATGATGAATATGGAATTTTACCTTCTATATCTATAGGACAGGCTATATTAGAGTCAGATTGGGGTAGATCAGAACTTAGTAAAAAGGGGAATAATTTATTTGGAATTAAAGCTACTCCTTCTTGGCAAGGTAAGGTTTTAAATATGGAGACATCAGAAAATTATAATGATAAAATTAAAGATGATTTTAGGTACTATTCTTCTAAAGAAGACTCTATAAAAGATTATGCAAATTTTTTAGTTAATAATAAGAGATATAGAGAAAATAGAGTTTTTAGGGCTACAGAATATAAAACTCAAGCAAAGTTTATAGAAAATGCAGGATATAGTACTAAAAAAGACAAAGATGGTAATTTATTATATAGTAGTTTACTTGGAAAAATTATAAGAGAATATAATCTGCAATTAATAGATAGTAAAATTCAAGAAGATATAAGTAAGTAAGAATAATTTCTATAGATTTTTATACTAGTTATATCACATATTATAACTGATAAGTTTATCCAAGAATTTATATCCTATATAAGTATAAAATACTATTTATATCAAATTATATTACACTAATAATAAATAAGGTTAATTCATAATAAATATTATGTAAATAATAATAAAAAGTAAAGTAAAAAACACATTATATTAATTTACTTTTTATCCAATGATTATCCACTCTTTACTCTCATCTTCTTCAAAGTGGGAGTAGAGCGTGGATACGTCAGCTTCAGATGAAGTAAAAATTCCCTCTGAATCTTAGAAATCTGTTTATATAAAGATACATTATCTAATAAAGCTTTAAATAGCATAATATAGTTCTATATTAAAATTAGAATTGTTTTATGGTAACGCTAAAAAATAAATTAAAATAAAAAATACTTTCTAATATTTAATATAGTATTAGAAAGTATTTTTTATAATTTAATATATAAATAGTTTTTAATAATAAAATTTAAGCATTAATATTTGTTGGTGGAGTAAATACTCTTGTAGATAACTCATTGTCTAGCATATAAATTACTGCAGGATTAGAGTTTGCTCTTTTTAATTTCCTTATTATAGCGTTAAAATTATTTTCTTCTTCTACTTGTTCATCTATGAACCATTTCAAAAGACTTATAGTAGCGTGCTCTTTTTCTTCTGTAGCTATATCAGTTAAATTATAAACTCTACTTGTAACTATTTTTTCATGGTTAAATCCATCTTCGAAGCACTCAAGTATATTTTTATATTCAACTTTAGGTTGATCTATTTTTTCTAGTATTACTCTTCCACCCATTTGATTTACATAGTCATAAAATTTCATAGCGTGAAATATTTCTTCTTGAGCCTGTACTCTAAAGAAATTAGCAAATCCAGATAAATCCTCTGATTCAGCATAAGATGCCATTGATAAATAAATGTAAGATGAATAGAATTCAAAATTTATTTGACTATTTAAAGCGTTTAATAATTTTTCACTTAACATAAAAAGTCCTCCTGTGAATAAATTAAGATATATTTAATAACAATTATTACTATAATGTGCAATTTTTAATCTTGTATACTAATTATATATTAATGCAATTTTGTAATCAACAAATAAACTAACTACTCAACAAAAATATACAAAAAATTTACATGAATTATTTGTACAAATTGTTTAAATTTTAAGAAAAATATATTAAAATATAAACAATAATAAATATTTTTGTTTCATAAATTATATAAGAAAGCAGAGGGAGAAAATATGAAAAATGCTAAAGTTGTTATTGTAGATGATTCACCTTTTTCAATTAGTATCATAAGAGATATATTGGAGGAAAATGGCTTAGTTGTAGTTGGGGAAGCAGGTAACTTAGATGAAGTTATAAATGTAGTAAGAGATAAAGAACCAGATATTGTAACAATGGATATGACTTTGCCGGGAACAGATGGAATAGAGTGTATAAAAGCTATTAATGAAATAAATAAGAATGTGAAGGTAATAGTCATAAGTTCTATGATGGATGAAGAAATAGTTAAGAAAGCTAATGAAAATAAAGTTTGTGGATATATTCAAAAACCTATAGATCCAGAAGAACTTGTAACAACAATAGAAAAGATTGTTATGAAGGAAGAGTTATTTTTACAGCTTGAAAACAACTATTTTGAAATTTTTAAAGAATCCTTTAGGGATGCATTAAATAAATTTACTAAAACTACAGTAGAATTTTCAAAAGATATAAAATCTACTCTTCCTGAAAGTTCTAGAGGTATGGCTGTAGTTATAGGTATAATAGGTAATTTTTCAGGAAGGATGATTTTAGATTTATCACAGGAAACAGCTAATTCTATGGTTAATTTTATGTTAAAAAGAGAAGCAAAGGATATGAATGAAGTTTTAAATGCAATTGGTGAGTTTACTAATATTGTAGCTGGTAATGCATGCTCTATGTTAAATAGAAAAAATAAAGTATTTGGATTGAGAATAGCTCCTCCAAGTATATTTTATGGTAAATCTCTTAATATATCTCAAAGTTTACTAGATAGTTTATCAGTAGAATCTAACACAAAATTTGGACAAGTTTATATGAATATAGGGTTCGAGAGAGGAGAGTTATAATGGATGTAAAATATATTAATCCTTTTATAGATTCTTTTTATAATGTATTACCTCAAATTGGCTTTTCTAATATTGTAAGAGAGAATGTTGCTGTAAAAAATAGTGTGGAAAGTTTAGGCATACTTATTAATTTAGGAATTGTAGGAGATATTAAAGGGAATATTGTTTATAATATACAAGATGAAAATGGTAAAAAAATAGCTTCAAAAATGATGATGGGGCTTCCTGTAGAAGAACTTGATGAAATGGCTCAGAGTGCACTTTCTGAACTTTCAAATATGCTTACAGCTAATGCAAGTATAAATTTCTCTAATATAGGAGTCAACGTTAATATATCTACTCCAACTTTAATGTATGGTCAAGATATAAAAATAAAATTAAATACGGACAAAATATTAAATATTAAAATTATAGCAGATGATATTCCTATAGATGTGAATGTAGCTTTTGAAAGAATTTAGATATTTAAATTAAATATAAAATTAGGATTCTCCTCTATTATTTTATTAAATAAAAATCTAGGTTAATAAATCACCTTTCTAAAAATATTTAATATAATATTTAGTGTATTATGTATGTAAAGTTGGTGCCATTATGTATTGTTTTAATTCTCTTAATAATTTAAAAAAAATTTCATTATTAGTGTTATGGATATATGTACTTTATTATGAATGTAATTATTATAATTGTTGCTATAAAATAGTATTAAAAAGAGAAATAGAAAGACGATACAAAGAAAAAGAAGGTGCCATTTTTATAAAAGCGGATAATTTAAACATCTATTTAAATTGTAATTAGATTTAAGAGGTGAAAAGGATGAAAGACAAAGAAAACATTATAAAGGATGAGCTATCTTTAGATAGTCAAGAAACTATGTCTAGGTGTAATGGAACTGGTGCAGATTGTGGAAAGATTGATATTAGGTGTGAAAATGTAAATATATATATAAGTTGTTATAGATAAATACTATATGATTATTTATAAATATTAGAACATTATTAAAGTAATTCAATAAAAATAAGCACTTATTAAAATGTGTAAGTGCTTATTTTTATGAAGTTTATAGATTTATTATTGTATATATTTTATGATTATTGTCTAAAATAGTATATGAGCTATCAAAGTAATAATAGGTAAGGTTACTAATGTTCTTTCAAGGAATATAATAATTAAATCTTTTAATGAAACAGGTATTTTAGAGCCTAATAGTAATCCTCCTACTTCGGACATATAAATTAGTTGAGTAACTGAAAGACAAGCTATTATAAATCTTGTCATTTCGCTTTGAATAGTTGCTGCAATAACTGAAGGCAAAAACATATCTGCAAAACCAACTATAATTGTCTGAGAAGCTAAAGTAGCTTCAGGTATTTTTAATAAATTAAGAAGTGGTATAAAAGGTACTCCTAGCCACTTAAAAATTGGAGTATATTCAGCTAATATAAGAGCAGATGTTCCCATAGCCATAACTACAGGAGTTACACCTAGAAGCATATCTAATACATTTTGTAGTCCTTGCCTTATAAAATTAATAGGATCATCGTTGGAGCTTGCTTTGGTAACAGCTTTTTCAAGTCCCCATGTGAAAGATGTATATCCTTCTGGGATAGCTTCAGAATTTTTGCTTTCTCCACCATTTAAATAAGCATCTGGTTTTTTTGAAAGTGGTGGTATACGGGGAATTATAATAGCTGCAATTATGCCTGATAAGCAAACTGTTAAATAAAAAGGTACAAACATATGAGCAAGTTTAACTTGAGATATTACAACTAAACTAAAAGTTATAGAAACAGCTGAAAAGGTTGTTCCTATGACTGCAGCTTCTCTTTCACTGTAATAGCCTTCCTCGTATTGTTTGCTGGTAAGTAATACACCAATAGTACCATCACCAAGCCAAGAGGCCATACAATCTATAGAGGAACGGCCAGGTAAATTAAATATTGGTCTCATTACTTTAGTAAGTAAGGATCCAGCAAACTCTAATAAACCAAAGTCTAATAATAAAGGAAGTAACATTCCTGCAAATATAAATACTGAAAATAATATAGGAAGTAAATCATAGAGCAATAATCCACCTGTATTTTCTGACCACATCCATTCGGGTCCTATTTTAAAGAATGTAGAGACAATAAATATAAAACCTAATATTCTAGCTAATACCCATGCAGGGGATACATTAAATAAATTATTAAAGAATTTATTCTCTAAAATAGCTTTAGGTTTAAATGTTTTAGTAATTGTTGTACAAATAAAAGTAATACAAATTATAATTCCCATAAGCTGAGGTAAGATACTACCTAAACTAGCTAAAACAATTTTTGAAAGTACTGCAATAGGGATTGTTATTTCTCCATCATAAGGGATAGGAATTATAAACAGTATAAAACCTATTAAGGATGGGCAAATAAATTTAAACAGTTCATTGGCAGAATATTTTTTATATTTTTGATTTTCCAAAAACTCATCTCCTTTGAATTTTTTTATTCATGTTATTTAAAATTATAATGTATAATTATAATAAAATCAAGCTAAATGAAGGTATTAAATCTAGGGTAAATCAGAAAATACAATGAATGATTAATTTGTTATCGCATAATTATGCAAAAATGAATACTTTTATTATTATTATATATATAAAGAAAGATTAAAAGTATCATTTTTCTGAAAATTTGTACAATAGTTAAGTTTATATTTAATGGATAAAAGATTTAAAATGAGATTAAATATTATTTTATTTTTATACAATGTATCATAATGCAACAAATACCAATATAATCTCAAATTGATATTAGAATAATAGCATTTTGAGATTATAATATATAATATGTTAGAGTTTTTACCTTTCTAGTTGTTGGCATGAATTTTGCTATTTATTATAAGTGGGGTTAATAATTGATTTATATATTTTATAATGATTTCCTTCTTGCTTAATTAACATGCTTTTAAGAAATACGGGAATAAAATATATTAAGGTATCTTTACTATTTAATAAAGAGCATATGCTCTTTATTTTTTTTATTATATATGAAATATATGTATTAAAAGTAAAACTTAATCATAATTACCTGTAGTTTTATATAATAATAAGTTTAAAACTACACATACTTATAATACAAAACTTAATAAAGCATAAATAAAACAAAAGACAAATAAATAGGAGGTAATATTTATGCCAAGTAACAATAATTCTAATAATTTAGTAGTTCCAGAAGCAAAACAAGGATTAAATCAATTAAAAATGGAAGTTGCAAATGAAGTTGGAATAACAAACTATGATTCAATGGATAAAGGAAACTTAACTTCAAGACAAAATGGATATGTAGGCGGAAATATGGTTAAAAAGATGGTAGAAGCTTACGAAAGAAATCTATAAGCTAAATAGGAAAATTTTAAATTTTGAGATAAGTGTATAAGGAGGTAATATATCATGGCAAATTCTAATAAATTAGTAGTACCACAAGCACAACAAGGGTTAAAACAATTAAAAACAGAAGTTGCAAACGAAGTTGGAATAGCAAACTATGATTCAATGGATAAAGGAAACTTAACTTCAAGACAAAATGGATATGTAGGTGGAAACATGGTTAAAAAGATGGTAGAAGCTTACGAGAAAAATCTATAATAGTTAAAGAATAATTATATTACACCAAACACATTAATATAGAGTGAATTATTTGAAGTGATCATATAAAATAAATTTTTATATGATCACTTCTTGATTTGTTTATTATTTAAAAATGGATTCTATAATATAATTTTGCTATTCAATAGAAAACTTCAAATTGCTTAAAAATATTTAAAAAGTTGAATGTTAACAACAACCTGAACAAGTAGAACAGCCAATATTTTTAGGCGGTATTACTGGGTCTATAGAAAAACCACCTTTACCATTATCTTCGGCACATTGTATTATGAATCCGCCAAATTCTGAAAAGAGATCTTTATGTACTAAAAATACAAGTTCACCAATAGGTGATAATAGATCTTCGTTTGTTTGTTCGTCAAGAGTGATATTAAAAATAGGTCCACTGCAACCGTTACTAGCTAAAAATATTCTAAATATGTTTGAATTAATACTATTTTCTTTTATAAATTGTTTGAATTCCTTGTAAGCTAAATCGCTCATTTTAACTGGTGTCATATAAACATCTCCTCTATTGTATATAAAAGTTTGATAAAAATACATTATTTTTGGTTAGTTTAAAACTAATATAATAATATTAATATATATTATAAATATATTCAATACATCCAAAGGCTATCTGTTGAGAGCTCTTATACATAGCTTTAATTTATAACAATTTTCAAATGATATCTATTATAATCTATATTTGATTAATAAAAGCTAATTTAACTTCATATAAATATTTAATATAAAGGAATAATTATATAATAAATACATATTAAAAATAGTTTTTTATATATGTTTATTAATTTGCTCGTTTTATATTTATTTATAATATTAAGAGAATATAATGTAGAATAAAATATAATTCTTTTTTATACAAATAAACTCAAAAATCATTTTAAATTAAAATAATGGTAAAAAATGTAATTAAATGTTTCCACAGACACAATTTTATATTGTGTACTAAAATCAATTCAATAATTGATAACAATTTTCCACACAGGGTGTTAAAAGAATAATATGAATAAAAATAGTATTATGTATAGTTGAGTAAACGATATCTATTATCAATTGAAATGTTTTAAATGAGAATAGGGGGATATGAAAAATTAAATATAATACTAAATCAATATTAGCTATTCTTTATAATTTTAATAAGTGTCCCAAATAACTGATAACTACATGTTTACGCTAAGTATAAAGTATAAAGATAGTTCTTTATTATACATATATGAGTTATAATATACATATAACAAGACTTAAATATTCTATAAAAAAGAAGGATTTCCCCCATTTTTTATAGAATATTATATTCGCGAAATATAAATTTCGCGAAGTTGTTGCTATTTTTAGGTTAAGGAGGTACATATTTTAAATGAAATATAATATTCAACAATTATACGATGCGAATCTTCCTCAAAGATTAAATGATTTTTTAAATTATCTTAGAACCATAAAAGGAAAATCAGAAAATACAATTGAAAGTTATAAATTAGACTTGATTATGTTTTTTAGATTTTTAAAATTATATAAAGGTATGGTTCCTGGGGAAACAGAATTTAATGATATAAAAATAAGAGATATAAATGATGAGGATGTTAAGAGTGTATCATTAGCAGATTTGTTTGCTTTTATATCTTTTGTAGAGAATTATAGGGATAATGGTAGTTATGCTAAAGCTAGAAAAGTAGCTACATTAAAATCATTTTTTAGATTTTTACAGGGCAAAGTTAAAATTATAAAGGAAAACCCTGCTATGGAGTTAGAAAGCCCTAAAATAAGTAAAAGAAATCCTGCATATTTAACATTAGATGAAAGCAAAAGGCTGTTATCTGCTATAGATGGCAAGTTTAAAGAAAGAGATTTGTGTATAGTGACTATTTTCTTAAATTGCGGTTTGAGACTCTCGGAATTATGTGGTATAAATATATCTAATATTAAAAATGATGTATTAACTGTTATAGGTAAAGGAAATAAAGAAAGAACTGTTTATCTTAATAAAGCTTGCATCAAAACTATAGATGATTATTTAAATGTTAGAAAAGAATTAGACGAAAAAATAGTAGATAAGGATGCTTTGTTTTTAAGTAAAAATTATACAAGAATAAATAAGCGATCTGTAGAAATGTTAGTAAAAAAATATGTAAAGAAAGCCGGATTAGATGAAGAAAAATATTCTCCTCATAAATTAAGACATACGGCAGCTACATTAATGTACAAGCATGGAGGCGTGGATATAAGAAGCCTACAAATGATATTAGGCCATGAAAACATATCTACAACTCAAATTTATACTCATGTAGATAGCGATAGATTAAGAGAAGCAGTTAAATCCAATCCTCTAAGTGATGGATAAACATTGAAAAATAAAAATGAAAATGACTATCAAATAATATTTTGATAGTCATTTTCATTTTATATTACATATTATATATCCTATATAAGTATAAAACATTTGCATATAAAGTTATAATATGTTTTATTGCTAAATTATTATTTATTTTCTTTTATTTTTATAAGTCCAGGAAATTCTTCATAAGCTACTTTTTTTAATCTAGATTCATCTTCCATAAGCTCACTTAATCCATCTATATCTTCTATATAATTTATTTGTACCCCTTCTACATTTTCTATAGCGTATAACCCCTGCTCTTTGAAGTTTTCGTCATAATCTTTTAGTAATTCTGCATCTTGTTGAGATTCATTTTCTAAATCTTCCTCAAATTTTTTTGAAAATTCTAAATCCTTTTCATCTTCTTTTAGTACTTTTTTTAAATCTTCTTTATTTACGAAGTTTTTATCCTCTTTTATTTCATCAATTTTTATAGCTTGAGTATCTATGCCTTCTCTTTGTAAACACTCTCCACAATTATCACATTTTTTATCTGGAGTTAAATCACAAACTTCGCATTCACCACAATCAGCACATTTTTTAGTATAATCAAAAATACAAGTTTCTCTGTTCATATATACACTCTACCTTTCTTTATGGTATCTTATTACAAGCAAATTATAAGTTTATTATATGTTAAGTATTATATACTTAAAAGTTATTACTTCCTATTAAGAGATTTATTATAAGTTATTTATACTCTCCATAAAAATACCCTTACTATTATAACAAAAATATAGATTATATGCATTATAAAAACCTTTTATAATGTGATAAGTTGTAGTACTTTATAATTATTTGAACATTAGTTTGCAGCTTTCCATTTTTATGGTATAATTTAATTATTATTTAAGTAATGAGGTGTGATTATGAATAAAAGCCGAATTGACAAACAAAATGAAGTTTATAATTTTATAAAACTACAAATTAAAGAAAAAGGTTACCCTCCTTCTGTAAGAGAAATTTGCAAAGCTGTAGGCTTAAGTTCTACTTCATCAGTGCATTTTCATCTTAAAAGATTAGAAAAAGAAGGTTTAATAAAAAGAGATAGCAGTAAAACTAGAGCCATAGAAATTGTTGATCCTACCTCAAAAAAAGAAGTTATAAATGTTCCTATTGTAGGAACTATAACTGCAGGCAATCCTATTTTGGCTATAGAGAATATAGAAGATGTATTTCCACTACCTATTGACTATGTCAAAAATACAAAAGATTTATTTATGCTAAAGGTATCTGGAGAAAGTATGATAGAAGCTGGTATACTAGATGGTGATTTAGCTATTATCGAAAAAACTGATTCTGCTAATAATGGAGATATTGTAGTTGCTCTAATAGACAACGAAGCTACTTTAAAAAGATTTTTTAAAGAAAGCTCTTATATAAGACTTCAACCTGAAAATAAAAGTATGGAACCTATAATTTTAGAAGATTGTAAAGTTCTTGGAATATTAGTAGGAATATATAGAAAGTATTAATAACATTGTTATTGGATGAATAAATGTGTATAAAAAATAAATTACTTTTTAAAATATCATTGATGAAAATAATTCCCAGAGGCATTTAATTAATACTTCTAGGAATTATTTTTATATTAATTAAGATAGCTCACTATTATTAAAATTAACTTAAATTAAGATCAAGAGTTAATTTATATTAATACTAATATAAATTAGGATTTAAAGATAAGTTTATTATTCTAATATTTTTGATAAAGAAATTAGAATACCTATTTTAGCATGATCAAAAGTAAGTCCACCTTGTAAATATGCTATGAATGGATCTCTTATAGGCGCATCTGCAGATAATTCTATAGAAGATCCTTGAATAAATGCTCCAGCTGCCATAATTACTTGATCGTTATATCCTGGCATATCCCAAGGTTCACAAGAAACAAAGGAATCTACAGGAGAACCTTGTTGTATTCCCTTACAAAAATTTATAAGTTTTTCTTTATCGTTAAATTTTATAGCTTGAATTATATCACTTCTAGCATCATTGTATTTTGGAAGTACATCAAAACCAGCTAATTCCATTATTCTTGAACAAAATACAGCTCCTTTAACCGCTTCCATAGATATATGTGGTGCTAAGAATAATCCTTGATACATTTGTCTGACTACTCCAAATGTAGAACCACACTCTCCCCCTATTCCGGGAGTAGTTAATCTATAAGCAGCTTGAGTTACATATTTTTCCCTGCCAGCTATATATCCACCAGTAGGTGCTATTCCACCACCTATATTTTTTATTAAAGATCCTGCTACTAAATCTGCACCTACATCTGTTGGCTCTTTAGTGTCTATAAATTCACCATAGCAGTTATCTACAAAGCATATAATATCTTTTTTTATAGATCTTACAAAAGATATTAGCTTTTCTATTTCAGATATGAGAAGAGCTTTTCTCCATCCATAACCTGTAGAACGTTGAATATGTATAAGTTTTATTGAAGGATCATCTTTTAATATATTTTCTATTTCTTTATAGTTTAAAGAGTTGTCTTCTTTTAAATCAACTTGTTTATATTTAACTCCAAAATCCTTTAAAGAACCTATGTTCTCTTCCCCTTCTATACCTATTATATTATGTAATGTATCATAGGGCTTTCCACATACAGATAACATAGTATCCCCTGGTCTTAAATTACCAAATAAAGCAGCTCCAATAGCATGTGTACCATTTACAAAATGAGGTCTTACTAAAGCACTTTCTGTGTTAAATATTCTAGCATAAACTTTATCTAAAGTATCTCTTCCAATATCCCCATATCCATAACCTGTTGAATTTGTGAAATGAGATTCACTAACTCTTTCTTCTTGCAAAGCATTTAAAACTTTTATTTGATTAAATTCTCTTATTTCATCATATTTTTGAAACTCGCCTTTAATATCTTCTATGGTTTTTTCGTATAAATTTAAAACTTTAGGATTTATATTGTATATGTTTTTCAAAGTATCTTTTGTTATATGTAGCATTTTTGTTTCCATCCTCCTCTATATGTAAGAAAAATAATAAGTATGTATTATTAGCTAACATTGTATATATTAACATATTAAAAAAGAATAGGCAATTTAACCTATTCTTTATCTTTATAATCATCCCCGTTAGGATTTTGAACGAATAACAGTGCTTTAGCTGGATTGATTGTAGAGATAGCATGTTTGTATATCATCATTTGTTTACCATCTGAGTCTAATATTACTGTAAAGTTATCAAAGCCTTTAACAAAGCCTTTTAATTGAAAGCCATTTGTTAAATATACGGTAACAGGAATTCTATTTTTTCTAGCACCATTTAAAAATATATCTTGTAGATTATTAACAACTTTAGTCATATAACCTTTCCCTCCTAAAAAAATTACAAATAATTAGAAACTTATTTTTATATAATTCTATAAATAAATTAAAAATCCTTTTAATTTTATTTATATTTTACCATTTTTATAATTTTATCTACTATTTCCTCTTCAGAACTATATTTATCTTTATCTATCCATGTAGATCTTTTATCTTTTCTAAACCAAGTAAGTTGTCTTTTAGCATAATTTCTGCTTCCCTTTTTTATTAAATAAATAGCTTCATCTAGTGAAATATCTCCATTTAGATAGAAGAGTATTTCTTTATACCCTATACCTTTCATAGATTGCATATCTGGAGTGTATCCCATAGATTCTAATTTTTTTACTTCTTCTATTAAGCCTTTATCTATCATTATATCCACTCTTTTGTTAATTCTATCATAGAGTATTTCTCTATCCATATTTAAAACAAAGTAATTTATATTATAAGGAATATCATATAATTTTTTTTCGTTTTTTTTAGTATACTCACTTATGGATTTACCTGTAATTTTATAAACCTCTAAGGCTCTGATTACTCTTTTTAAGTCATTATGATATAATTTTTCATAGGATTCCTTATCAATATCCTTTAATAATCCATGAACGTATTCTTTACCCTTATCATTTGCTAACTTAGTAAGATAATTTCTATAATTTTCGTCTCTATCTGCATCTGTAAAATCATAATTGTAAATTAATGAATTAATATATAAACCTGTACCACCTGTTATTATAGGAAGCTTCCCTCTACTCCATATATCTTTAATAGAATTTTCTGCTAATGCCTTAAAGGAGGCTACGTTAAATTCTTCATGAGGTTCTACTACGCCCATAAGATGGTGAGGTATCCCTTTCATTTCTTCTTTGGTTATTTTAGCAGAACCTATATCCATATATTTATAAATTTGCATAGAATCTGCAGATATTATTTCTCCGTCTAGTTTTTCTGCAAGCTTTATAGAAATGTCTGTTTTCCCTACGGCTGTAGGACCTGTAATTATTAATAAGTCTATCATTTTACCCATCCCCTTTACTGTATTCTTTTAAATTTTTTTTCTAAATCTTTTAGTGTAAATTTAATCATAGTAGGTCTTCCATGGGGACAAGTATATGGATTATCTAACATAAGCATATCTCCTATTAGTTTTTTTATTTCCTCTTCTTTTAAATTGTTATTAGCTTTAACTGCGGCTTTACAAGCCAATGTAGCAATGGCATTATATTTTATTGTAGATGTTTCTTTAGATTTCATATTTTTTAAATTATAAAGTATATCCATAAAGAGAGCTTCTACATTAGGTTTACCTAAAATTAAAGGTACTTCTTTTATATTTATAGTATATTCTCCAAAAGCTTCTACTGAAAAACCTGAGCTGTTAAAAATATCTTTGTTATCTTCATATAGATTAAATTCGTCTTCTGAAAGTTCTATGACTACAGGAGATAATAAGATTTGACTTAAAACATATCCTTTTTCTATTTCTGATTTAAATTTCTCAAATAGTACTTTTTCATGAGCTGCATGCTGATCTATTATATAAAGTTCTTTATCTTTTTCTATTAATATATATGTATTATTGAACTGTCCTATAATTTTCATATCTATATAAAAATTATTAGGTTTATTTTCTTTAATACTTATAGATGGGGATGATATATCTTTATTGTTTGAATATAAGGTATCTAAATTTTTGTTATCTTCTTTTAAAAGATCTTCTTCTTTATTTATTATAGTTAAATCTCCAATATTATCTTTGTGTAATTCATTACTTTCTTTATAAATATAAGAATTATCACGGATTTGAAGTATATTTTCCTTCTCAATATTTTCACTTTCAGTAAGTTTGGAATTATTGTCTTCGATTAAATTATTAATTGAACTATCTATATCATTACCAGAAATATGAATTTTATTATTGTTATTTAGATCTATTGGTATTTGTACTTCTTCTTTTTCTGGTTTTATGGTCTCACCTATAGATTTTTCAGAATGATATATATTAACATCCTCTTTATTAAAGAAATTTGTAAAAGATTCTTTTAATTCTCCTTTTATAGCTTCATGAATTGTATCAAATATAGATTTAAACATAGCTCTTTCATCTTTAAATTTAACTTCTGATTTAGTAGGATGTACATTCACATCAATATATTCTGGAAAAATATCTATAAATAATACAAAGAAAGGGTAGCTATTTACTGTTAAAAAAGATTTAAAAGCATTTTCTACTGCAGCAGTTATAAATTTACTTTTAACATATCGTTTATTTACAAATATGCTTTGGTTTGTTCTGCTTTTACGACTTATTTCAGGTTTTCCTATAAATCCATATACAGATATTATATCTGTATGATTTTCAAAGTTTATAATATTTTCACTGATTGTCTTATTGTATACACATCGTATAGAATCTTTTAAATTTGAAGTACCATAACTTTTTATACTTTGTTTCCCTTTACTTATTAAATTAAAAGATATATCTGGATGAGCTAATATGAACCTATTTACTATATCTGATATAGCCGTACTATCACTTCTTGTACTTTTTAAAAATTTAAGTCTTGCTGGTACATTATAAAACAAATCAAAAACTTCTATAGTAGTGCCCACATTGCAACCTGTATCTTTTACGTATTCTATTTTACCGCCTTCTATATATATTTCTTTTCCAAAATTGTAAGAAGCCACTCTGCTTTTAAGTTTAGTTTTGGATACGGAGGAAATGCTAGCTAATGCTTCCCCTCTAAATCCCATAGTATTTATTTTATATATATCCTCTATTGAATTTATTTTGCTTGTAGCATGAGGTAAAAAAGCATTTTTTATATCAATAGGATAAATGCCTTCTCCATCGTCTATTATTTTTATAAGATTTTGGCCCCCATCCTCTATTTCTATGGTTATATTTTTTGCACCAGCATCTATACTATTTTCTACTAATTCTTTTACTACGGAAAAAGGACGTTCTATAACTTCTCCAGCAGCTATTTTATTTGTAGTTTCTAAATCTAATAAATTTATTTTTCTCATTAAATCACCACATAGATTATATTTTGTTATATATATTAGAGTACCACTTATAAGTGGTACTTAAGTTAGTAAAAATCATAAAATTTCTTATATATTATTATATATTAATGTATATCTTATTAAGATTCAACAAGATATATTTTTTAATCTATATCTTTTGCTTTCTTTATTATATCATATAATTTATTAAAACCTTCCATTGGAGTCATATTAAGTATATCTATATTTTTAATTTCTTCCATTATTTTATCTTTCTTTATATATTCAAAATTTATTTGAAAAGAATCCATAGCTACTTCATTTTTTATAGACTTTTCATTGCCTTTTTTTAAGTTAACCTGTTTTTGTGTAGAAGCTAAATTCTCTTTAACAGATTCTGTATCTATAGTATTGTAGTTACTATCCTTAGATGAAATATCATGTTCCATTTCAGTTTCAGTATTATTTTTAATAGCTAAAGTATTTTTTGATACTTCTATAGAATTATTATTTTTATATTCTTTAAAAATATCAGTATCAGGTGAATTTTCTTCTTGTTCTCCTTCAATGTGTTGTAATATTTCCTTAGCTCTATCTATTACAGGAGAAGGTAAGCCAGCTAGTTTGGCAACTTCTATACCATAAGATTGATCTGCTCCTCCTCTTATTATTTTTCTTAAAAATACTATTTCATTTTCTAGTTCTGATACGGATACAGAATAATTCTTAACACCTTTTATATTATCTTCAAGCTTTGTAAGTTCATGATAATGAGTTGCGAATAAAGTTTTGCATCTTAAATTTTTATTATTGCAAATATATTCTATAACGGACCAAGCGATGCTCAAACCATCATAAGTACTAGTTCCTCTTCCTACTTCATCTAAAAGTACTAAGCTTTTTGATGTAGCATTTTTTAGTATATTAGAAACTTCCCACATCTCTACCATAAATGTACTTTTACCTGCAGCTAAATCATCTGAAGCGCCTATTCTTGTAAATATCTTATCACATATGGAAATATTAGCAGATTTAGCAGGAACAAAGCTGCCTATTTGAGCCATGATTGTAATTAGAGCTACCTGTCTCATATAAGTAGACTTTCCTGCCATATTAGGGCCAGTTATTAATATAAGTTGGTTTTCTTTTGTATCTATTAAACTGTCATTAGATATAAATTCACCTTTAGGTATAACTTTCTCTACTACAGGATGTCTTCCTTCTTCTATATGAATTTCATCTTTAGCATTTATGTTAGATTTTATATAATTATTTTCTAAAGCTACAGTAGCCAGTGAGCATAAGCAATCTATATCAGATATTATTCTTGCAGTCTTTTGCATTCTATTTATATTTTCTTCTATAAAATCTCTTATTTCAGTAAAGAGTTTATATTCTATATCTATAAGCTTTTCCTCTGCTCCTAATATTTTCTCTTCCATTTCTTTAAGTTCAGGAGTAATATATCTTTCAGCATTAGCTAAAGTTTGTTTTCTTATATATCTTCCTTCTGGTACTAAGCTTAAATTTGCTTTTGTAATTTCTATAAAATAACCGAATACTTTATTATAGCTAACCTTTAATGATCTTATACCTGTTTCTTCTTTTTCCTTTTGTTCTAGAGAAGCTATCCATTTTTTACCGTTACTTTTTGCCTCTCTTAGCGAGTCTACATCTTCATTAAATCCTTCCTTTATTATATTACCTTCTTTTACAGATAAGGATGGATTATCCAATAAAGCTTTATCTAGCAGTTTATGAATATCTTCTAAAGTATCTATATTTTGTTCCATGTTTAAAAATAAATCACCTTTAAAATTTGATAAGTATTTTTTTATGTGAGGAACTTTACCTATTGAGCATTTTAAAGATATAAGTTCTTTTGCATTAACACTTTTAGAAGCTACCTTTCCTACTATACGCTCTATATCATATATAGACTTTAGATCTTCTTTTAAATCTTCTTGTAGGGATATATTGTTTAATAACTCTTCTACAGCATTTAGTCTGTTTTCTATAGCAGTTTTATTTATAAGTGGTTGCTCTATCCATTTTCTTAATTGCCTTCCACCCATAGCAGTATTGGTTTTATCCAATACCCATAAAAGAGATCCTTTCTTAGTTTTTTCTCTCAAATTTTCTGTTATTTCTAAATTTCTTCTTGAATTTATATCTATGGTCAAATAATCTACTATATTGTAATAGTCTATTTTATTAATATTAGATAATATATTTTTTTGAGTATGAAATATATAATATAAAAGACCGTTAGCGGATTTTTTTACTATAGTTTCATATTCATCTTCTTTAAAATTACTAAATTGATTTTTTAAATTACTATCTATATTATAACTAAAATTTTCTTCTTTTATTTTACTTATAGAGATATTAGGAAATCTTTCTTTTATAACATGGATAAATTCTTCCTTTGTATTTTCATCCAAAACTATTTCACGAGGAGCAAATTTTGATATCTCATCTAATACTATAGCATCTTTAAAATTACTATGAGTTGAGTTGAATTCACCTGTAGATATATCTGCAAAGCTCATAGAGCACATATTATCTTCTAAACAAAAACTCATTATATAATTATTTTTATTTTCTTCTAAAAATGAAGAATCTGTATAGGTTCCTGGTGTAATTATTTTTATGATTCCTCTTTTTACTATACCTTTTGCAGTTGAAGGATCTTCTAATTGTTCACAAATAGCTATTTTATAACCTGCAGTTACTAATCTACCTATATATGTATTTGCAGCATGATATGGAATACCGCACATAGGAGCTCTTTCTTCTAGACCGCAATCTCTTCCTGTTAATACTAGTTCTAATTCTTTTGAGGCAATTTTAGCATCCTCAAAAAACATTTCATAAAAATCTCCTAATCTAAAGAACAATATACAATCTTTGCAGCTTTCTTTTACCTCTAAATATTGTCTCATCATTGGAGTTAATCCCATATTTTTTCCTCCTTAAAATATTTCTTTTAAAAAAAGCTCTTAATAAGAGCTTTTTAGTTTATATTTAAATTTCTTCTCCTGTTAATGAAAAAGAGTTTGCTTTTGTTATTTTAACATTAACAAGCTTGCCTATAGAATCTTTATTTCCATCAAAGTTAACAAGTTTTCCTGTTCTTGTTCTACCCATTAATTTATTTTCATCATTTTTACTAGTACCCTCTACTAAAACTTCTTCTAATCTTCCTTCATAAGCTTTGTTCTTTTTAGCGCTTATTTCATTAACCACTTCTACTAATCTATTAAATCTTTTATGTTTTACATCTTCAGGTACTTGATCTTCAAATTTAGCAGCTGGAGTTCCTTTTCTTATGGAATATAAGAAGGTAAAAGCAGAATCATATTCTACTTCCTTTACTAGACTTAATGTATCTTCGAAGTCTTCTTCAGTTTCTCCAGGGAATCCTACTATTATATCAGTAGAAATTGCTACATTAGGTATAAGTTCTTTTATTTTAGATACTACATTTAAATATTTTTCTCTATCATAATGTCTATTCATTTTTTTTAGTATATTACTAGACCCTGATTGTACAGGAAGATGAATTTGTTCGCATAGTTTATCACATTTAGCAATTGCTTCTATAACATCATCTGTTAAATCCTTTGGATGGGAAGTCATGAATCTTACTCTTTCTATTCCATCTATAGTATTTACTCTTTCCAAAAGTTTAGCAAAAGTAACCTTTGGTTCTAAGTCCTTACCATAAGAATTAACATTTTGTCCTAGTAAAGTTATTTCTTTATAACCTTCTGAAACCAATTTTTTGATTTCATCTTCTATGTTTTCAGGAGTTCTACTTCTTTCTCTTCCTCTAACATAAGGAACTATGCAATAAGTACAAAAATTATTGCATCCATACATTATGGTAACAAAAGCTTTCATAGTATTTTTTCTATCTATTGGCATATTTTCTATTATACCATCTTCTTTTTCTTGCACTTTTAATACAGATGTATGCTTCTTTTTAACTTCATTTAAATAATTTACAAAGTTATGTAAATTATGAGTACCTATTATAATATCTACAAAAGGAAACTTCTTTTTAATAGTTTCTGCCATACCCTTTTGTTGCATCATGCAACCAGTTACAGCTATAATTAAATTTGCATTTTTAGTTTTTAAACCTTTAAGTATTCCTAAGTTACCATATACTTTAAGTTCAGCGTTTTCTCTAACACAACAAGTATTAAATATAATTACATCTGCCTCTTCTCTTTCTTCAGTTCGTATATATCCTTCTTTTTTTAACATGCCAGAGAGTTTTTCTGAATCTTCTTCATTCATTTGACAACCCCAGGTTTCTATAAAAAATTTACCTGTAACATTTATATCTTGTGTACTTAATATTTCATTCACTATTTGTTCACCTCATAAATTTAAAAAATTTGACTTATACATTATACTATATTTTATTGATAAATTCTAATAATATAATGCATAATATGAATAAAGTCATATTATTAAAGTTATTATCATAATAGTTCAAATTATATGATAAATTAATAACATCTAAAAAAATTTTTTGAATATAATATTTTTTGAAAATTATAAAAACTCAAAAATATTTATTCTATTTAGTATATTTATATAAAAATTTAATTTAATATAAATGACAAAAGGAGCATTAACCATTATTTATTGATAAATTCAGGTAAAATATGACAAAAAAGTTGACAAAATTTTAACATTACTGAATTTTTTTGAAAATTTTTTTAATTTTTTATATATTGAAAAGAAGGATATAATGAGTGCTTGTAGAATAAATATTTATAAAGGTATTGATTAACCTATTATATTTTTGGAGGGATTTGCTAATGAATATACGTTTTTCAGAAAGAGCAGCAGGATTAAAAGCATCAGAGATAAGAGAACTATTAAAATTAACTGAAATGCCAGAGATAATTTCTTTTGCAGGAGGATTACCAGCACCAGAATTATTCCCTGTAGAAGAAATGAAAGGTATAATGCAAGAAGTACTAGATACTCAAGGAAGAGCAGCATTACAATATAGCTCTACTGAAGGTTACAAACCATTAAGAGAAATCATAGCTAATGAAAGAATGAAACCAGCTGGTGTAAACGTTTCTTATGAAAACATTGCTATAACTAATGGTTCCCAACAAGGTATAGAATTTTCAGCTAAAATTTTCTTAAATGAAGGAGATATAGTTGTTTGCGAAAGTCCTAGTTACTTAGGAGCTATAAATGCGTTTAAGTCCTATAGACCTAAATTTGTTGAAATACCTATGGACGATAATGGAATGATTATAGAAGAATTGGAAAAAGCTTTAGCAGAAAATAAAGGCAAAGTTAAAATGATATATACAATCCCTGATTTCCAGAATCCGACTGGGAGAACTATGCCAGATGATAGAAGGAAGAGAATAGCAGAATTAGCTGCAGAATATGAAATACCTGTAATAGAAGATAATCCATATGGAGACCTTATCTATGAAGGAGAAAGACATCCATCTATAAAGAGTTTTGATAAAGAAGGATGGGTTATTTATCTTGGAACTTTCTCTAAAAATTTCTGTCCTGGATTAAGACTTGCATGGGTTTGTGCTGAACCTGAAATATTAGATAAATATATAATTGTAAAACAAGGTGTTGATTTACAGGCTGGTACATTAGATCAAAGAGCAACAGCTTCATTCATGCAAAAATATGATTTAAATGAACATATTGAAAAAATTAAAAAAGTTTATGAGAAACGTAGAAATTTGATGTTAGATAGTATGAAAAAATACTTCCCGGCAAGCGTAAAATATACTCATCCTGTTGGAGGATTATTTACATGGGTTGAATTAAGAGAAGATTTAGATGCTAAAGAATTAATGAAAGATGCTTTAGCTGAAAATGTTGCTTATGTACCTGGTGGTTCTTTCTTCCCTAACGGGGGACATGAAAACTTCTTTAGATTAAACTATTCTTGCATGAGCGATGAAAAAATAGTTGAAGGTGTAAAAAGACTAGGTAAAGTCTTAGATAAATATTATAAATAACATTAAGTTATTTTAGTAGAACCTATTTAAATAAAATAAATTATCTCCTTTTAGGTTAAAATAAAACTAGAAGGAGATGATTTATGTGTATGATGTAAAGGTTTTAGAAGAACAGGACTATTCATATAATGATAAATTAAAATATGAATGCATTATAGATAGAAGTTACTACAATAAGATAGTAACAGAAAATACTTTAATTAACTTAAAATCAAGTTATGTTCCAAGAGAAAATATATTTTATTAAATTTTAAATATATTTATTAAATTTTAAACATTTATTAATGGGGGGTAAAAACAATGAAATTTTCAAAAAGAATATCTGACATGCAATTTTCACCAATAAGAAAGCTTGCACCTTATGCAACTGAAGCTAAAAATAAAGGTATACATGTTTTCCATTTAAACATAGGACAACCAGATATCAAAACTCCAGAATGCTTTACTGAAGGTGTAAAATCTTATGAAGAACCTGTTTTAAAATACTCAGATTCTAAAGGTATGGATCCTTTATTAGAAAGTTTTATAAAATATTATAAACAATGGAATACAACTTTTGATAAAGATGAATTATTAGTGACAAATGGTGGAAGTGAAGCTATTCAATTTGTTTTAATGGCTTTATGTGATGTTGGAGATGAAGTTATAATACCAGAACCATTCTATACAAACTATAATGGTTTTGCTGAATCAGCTGGAGTTAATGTAGTTCCTTTCTTGACAAAAGCAGAAGAAGGATTCCATCTTCCAAAGAAAGAAGAAATAGTAAGCAAAATATCTGATAAAACAAGAGCAATATTAGTTTCAAATCCAGGAAATCCAACTGGTGTCGTTTATACTTATGAAGAATTAAGAATGCTTGCAGACATTGCTAAAGAACATGATTTATTCTTAATTGCAGATGAGGTTTATAGAGAATTTGTATATGATGGATTAAAATATACATCAGCTATGTATCTAGAAGATGTGCAAGATAGAGTTATAATAATAGATAGTATATCTAAACGTTATAGTGCTTGTGGAGCTAGAATAGGTCTTGTAGCTTCTAAAAACAAAGAACTTATACATCAAATATTAAAATTGTGTCAATCAAGATTATGTGTTCCTACAGTAGAACAACTTGGAGCAGCTAACTTAATAAATACTCCAGAAAGTTATTTCACAGAAGTAAAAGCTGAATATGAAAACAGACGTAATATAATGTTTGAAGGATTAAAAAATATTCCTGGAGTTATATGTGAAAAACCAACAGGAGCTTTTTACATAGTAGCTAAACTTCCTGTTGATAATGCAGAAGAATTTACTAAATGGATGCTAACTGAATTTAATCATAATAACAAAACTGTTATGGTAGCTCCAGCAGCTGGATTCTATGCAACAGAAGGTTTAGGAGAAGATGAAATAAGACTTTCTTATTGCTTAAAAGGTGAAGACTTAAAAGAAGCTATGGAAATATTAAAATTAGCTATAGAAAAATACAATAGCAAATAAAAAATAACCCCAAAGGGGTTATTTTTTATTTAAGTATTCATTATAAATATATGTTTTTCCTTATATAATAAAAAACCTAAAGATTTGTAAAGATTTAATGCTATTTCATTTTCAGAACTTACTCTTATCATTACCTTTTTAAAACCTTTAGTCTTCAATTTATTTAAGATATGATTTAAAAGTATTTTTCCGTAGCCTTCCTTTCTAAACTTTGGAAGTATTCCGAAATTTACAATAAAGGGTATGTTATTTTCTAATATAACTTGGCCATATCCTATATATTCGTTATTTTTTTTTATAAAAAAAGATGCATCTTTAATATAATAATCCTGAGATTCATCAAAGTATATATCCTCTTTAGTTAGAGGAACTCTAGTATTACTTTTAAAAACTTCATTTTGTATATAACATCTTATTTTTTCATGTTGATTTATTATAGGAGTTTCAAATTGAATATATTCAGGAAAATACATAGAATTATGGAACTTTTCAAGACTTAAACATAATTCTAGAACTCCACTTCCTTTTTTAAATCCTATAGATTCTAATATGTTATAGTTATAACCATTATATTCGCAATCATATTCTAAGATTAAATTTTGCCCTATACATTTTACAAGATAATTATATATTTCCTTTAAATTATCCGTTTTTATAATATTTAAAGCATTTATATGACATATATTTTGGGAAGTATTCGCCCATATATATCCAATGCACTCTTCCCTTTTATTATAGAGTAATCTTACTCGTTTTTTTAAAAATAATCTTTGTATAAAACTACAGTTATTATATGAATCAAAAAAATCTTCATTTAATAAGTTGAAACTTTTACTATTTTTATTTAATTCTTTGAACTTTATAATATTATCTTTATTTAAATTAATACATTTAAACATAATCAGCCTCTTTGTTAATTATTATAGTTACTTATATAGTATAAATCTTAATAAAATTTTAGTCAATTTATACTATGTTATTCATATTGTTCTAGATATTTTAAATAATTTTCTAAAAATTCTCTTTGTATAGCATCATATTTTATAACTTTATTTAGTTTTTTCATATATCTGGTTTCGGGCCAATGTTTATGTTTTATATATCGCTTTTTCCCTAGCTTCCAAAATTTATGAGGAAATATAATTAAAGATAACATAACTTCTAGATCTTCTTTTGTGAGTTTATTTTCAGAATTGTAAGCTTCTATTATCCCTTTGGCTTTTTCAAAATCCCATTGATAGCTTTTTTTAGTCATAAGTCTTCGTATATATTTCCCTAAATCATTTACTTGTAAATCTATTATTATGCTATCCAAATCTATTATATAATACTCTGTGCCCTTTTTAATTATATTCTGATAATAAAAACTATGATGACATAAACTTTTATTTTTTTGAGTATCTTTAGATAATTTATAATAGTCAGATTTATTTAAAAAGGAAAGTGCTACCATAGCCCTTTCATAGAAACTATCTATATGTTCTTTATAAGTAATATCAAATTCATTTTTAATTTTTTTATTTTCTATGTTATTTCTAAATCTATCCATATCTGATATTCTTTTATTAAACCTTTTAGGCCATTTTTTTAGATGACTTTTTATTTTTAATCTATTTATATCAATTTTTTTTGTAGTTTTGTGAAATTGAGCTAAAACTTTAGCACAATTTTCTGCTTCTGATACATCATTTAAATCACATTCGTTACCATCTATCCATTCAGTAGCATAGAATACCCATTTTTTATACTTTATATAGTTTCCATTATCTTTAGTTTTGTAATAGGAGGCTACATTGTTAAATCCTGCATTTTTTAATTCTTCTACAAATATAAATCCATTCCTTATTTTATATTTACCATGCCTAGTTCTCTTTAAACATTTATTTCCTGTTGTGGTTTCAACTTTATATACACTTCTTACTTTAGAAAAATCTATAACATTAAAGTTGTATTTACTTAGTACTTTATTAATCATTTGTCTTTCTTTTTTAGTAATATGGCTTTCATCATAATTAATAACTCTTCTATTCCCCATCTAGATTCCTCCCTTAGTATATCTATTAAATTATATTAATAGATATAGGGAATATTACTAAAAAAATATA
Source organism: Clostridium sporogenes (assembly GCA_019933195.1). Classification (NCBI taxonomy): domain Bacteria; kingdom Bacillati; phylum Bacillota; class Clostridia; order Eubacteriales; family Clostridiaceae; genus Clostridium; species Clostridium sporogenes. Next base: position 411,620 of record CP082942.1, on the reverse strand, counting down.
TAAAAATAACAATTAAAAAAATAAAATATATGTATTAATATTTTCAGCTAATACATATATTTTATATATTTAAGATTATACAACTTTAATTATAAATACTGTTAAAATTCTTCAACATCTTTTATGCTTAATGCAATTCTTTTTTCAGTTGGACTAACTTCTAGTATTTTAGCTTTAACCTCTTTTCCTAAAGTTAATTCTTCTTCTGGTTTTTCTATTCTTTTATTACTTATTTTTGATATATGAACGAGTCCATCTACACCAGGTTCTAGTTCTATGAAAGCTCCAAAGCTTGCAAATCTAACTACTTTTCCTAATACTATATTCCCTATTGGATATTTTATATCTACACTTTTCCAAGGATCTTCTGTTAATTTTTTTATACTTAGAGCTAGTTTTTTATTTTCTTTATCAATATCTAAAATATATACTTTTATTTTATCTCCAATTTTTAAAGCATCTTCTGGCTTTTCTACCCTACCCCAAGATATTTCTGAAACATGTAATAAACCATCTACACCGTTAATTTCTACAAAAGCTCCGAAGTTTGTAAATCTTTTTACTTCTCCTTCTACTATTGTATCTTTTTCTAAGGCTTTCCAAGTATCTTCTATATGTTCATCTCTAATAGCTCTTAATATATCTCTTCTTGATCCCACTATTTTAGTTTTATACCTATCTTTTATGAATTCAATAATATTAACTTCTAATTCTAAGCCTTTATATTTTTCTAAGTTATTTACATGAGAAAGCTCTATATGAGAAGCAGGAATAAACACTCTAACACCATTATATATACATATTAATCCAGCATCAACAGCATCTTTTACAATAACTTTTATAGTATTTTTATTTTCAAAAGATTCTTTTAAATCTTTTAAGGATTTTTCACGATGAAGTTCCTTTAAGGATAATACTACATATCCATCTTCATTTTTTATTCTAATTATTTTAGCTTCTATTTCATCTCCTAATTTAAAGGAATCTTCTAATATATTTTCCTCATTTAAAGTAGTTTCTTCTTTAGGTATAATACCTTCAGACTTATATTTTAAATCAACAAATAATTCATTTTCATTTAAAGAAACTATAGTTCCCTTTATTACTTTACCAACTACTATTTGCTGATTTTTTTCATTCATATATTCAAGCATTTCATTTTTTGATACTTCTATTATATTATCATTATTATTCATTTTATTAATGGCCTCCTTTATAATCCAATCTGGTGTAGATGCTCCAGCGGTAACACCTATAATACTTGAATTCTTGCATATATACTCAGGTATTTCCTTTGCATTTTCAACATGTATCGTATTTTTGCAATTATTTTTACATATTTCATAAAGTTTAGTGGTATTAGAACTATTTTTACCACCTATAATTACCATGCTGTCTACTTTTTCAGATAGTTTTTTTGCAGCTTGTTGACGCACTTGTGTTGCATTACATATAGTATTAAAAGCTAGTATTTCTCTAGATTTTTTAATTAATATATTAAGAACTTTTTCCCAATTTTCTTGCTTTTCTGTAGTTTGACATAACACACAAACTTTTTTATTTAAGTTATTTATATTTAAACCATCTTTTGATATAATAGCAGAATTATTACACCAACCATTTATTCCAATAACTTCTGGATGATTTTCATCTCCTACTATTATTATTTGGTAACCTTCTTCATAATACCTTTTAGCTTTAATTTGTATATTAGCCACATGAGGACAGGTTGTATCTATAATATTCAAACCTTTATCTTTTAAATAGTCTATGGTTTGAAGTGGCACTCCATGAGATCTTATAATAATAGTATCTTCTTTATTAAGTTTATTTACATCCTCTATACTTATAGGTTCTATACCCTTTTCTTTTAAAAGATTAACTACATCATTATTATGTATCAAAGGCCCTAAAGTATAAATTTTGCCTTTAAATTTTTCTTTGGTATTTATTGTTGTATCTAAAGCTCTTTTAACACCAAAGCAAAATCCTGCTTTATCTGCTAAAATTACATTCATCTCTTATTCTCCTAACTTTAGTAGTTTTAATATTAGTTTTACCATAAAATTAATGATTATTTTTTAGATCTCTTTGTATTAAGTTACATAGTTTATTAACTACTTCTTCTATAGTAAAATTAGAAGTATCTATTAAAATAGCATCTTTACTTTGTTTTAGAGGATTAATTTTTCTATTGCTGTCTATATAATCTCTTTCTTTAATCTCTTTTAGCACATCCTCAAAATTTATATTTATACCTTTTCCATTTAATTCTTTTAATCTTCTTTTTGCTCTAACTTCTGCACTAGCTGTAATAAAAAATTTATAAGGAGCATCTTTAAGAACTACTGTACCTATATCTCGTCCATCCATTATTACATTATATTTTTTACTTATATCTTGTTGCATAGAAACTAAAAGCTCTCTTACTTCTTCCACTGCTGCATATTTGGATACATTATTATTTATTATAGGCATTCTTATAGCTTCTTCCAAATCCTTTTCATTAACAATTATATTATTACCATTAAAACTTATGTCCATGGAGTTAATTAAAGCTTTAAGTCCTTCTATATCAGATGGTTCTATATTATTTTCTAAGGCCATAAGGGTTACCGCTCTATACATAGAACCTGTATTTATGTACATTAGATTTAATTTATTGCCAATAATTTTTGCTATGGTACTTTTACCTGCACCTGCTGGTCCATCTATGGCTATAGACATATTCAATATTATTCCGCCTTTCATTAATGCATTTTATAATTAACACTATATAATTTTATATTCTATAAAATCTATAAAAATTCCTTTAATTTGGTGAAAACAAATCTTTTCTAAGAGTCTTTGCTTTGCCAAGATAAACATATTCTATATTATTTTCCACATCTTTATTTTTTTTATCTATTAGAACTAAAATCCTTATACATAGAGGCATAGAATCTTCAACATACATTTCATTAAAATGCATTATAGCTGTATTTTGCAAATTAAAATTTTCTCTAATATATTTTCCTGGATAGTCTTTATCTATGTCATTTGTACAGGATATTAGTATAGATACTATATCATCTATATTTAAACTATTTTTTATTAGTATTTCTGAAAAAAGTTTTATTGAAGCTTTTTTAATATGCTGTGCTTCATTTTTTTCTATAGTTATGGCACCTCTTATAGACTGCATTAATCTTCACCTACCTTTAGACCAGCTAAATAACCTGTAGATAGAGCTATTTGTATGTTAAAGCCACCAGTAAAGGCATCTACATCTATTAATTCTCCTGCAAAGTATAAATTATTTATTATTTTAGATTTCATAGTTGATGGGTCTATATTTAGCACATCTACACCCCCAGATGTTACTATAGCTTCTTTTATGGATCTTTTACCCTTTATAGTTAAAGGTAAATTTTGCAGTAAATGTACTAAATTTTTTCTTTCCTCTTTTGTAATAGAGTTCACTTTTTTATTTTGATCTATCTCACTTAATTTTATAATAATATCTATAAGCTTTTTAGGTAATAAATCGTTTAGCGAATTACTAAAGTCTTTATTACAGTATTTTTTGAAATCCTTTTGTATTCTCTCATCCAAATCATTAAACGAAAGAGCGGGTTTTAAATTTATGAAAGCTTTTAAATTATCTTTATTTATTACACTACTAGCTGTAAGTACAATGGGACCAGATATACCAAAGTGAGTAAATAACATCTCTCCAAAATTTTTGTACAAGGGTTTATTTTTAGAATCCATAATTTTTAGTTCTACATTTTTTAATGACAATCCTTGCAATTCTTTTACCCATTCTTCTTTTGCATCTAGTGGAACTAAAGATGGTTCTAATTTTTTTATATTGTGACCTAATTTTTCTGATATTTTATGTCCATCACCTGTAGATCCTGTTTGAGGGTAAGATACCCCACCAGTACATAATATAAAATAATCGCCTTTTATCTTTTCACCTTTTTCTGTTTCTACATATTTTATGCATGAATTTTCTTTATGAAATTTTGTTATTCTCTTATTAAATAATATTTTTACATTTTTATTTATAAGTTCTTTTTCTAAAGCATATATTATATCTGAAGATTTATCTGAAGAAGGAAATACCCTATCTCCTCTTTCTACTTTTAATTTAACATTTCTATCATTAAAAAATTTAATAGTATCTTCATTTGTAAAAGCATATAAAGGACTATATAAAAAGTAAGGATTAGTTGGTATATAATCAAAAAATTCATTTATATCTTTAGAACTTGTTAGATTACATCTACCTTTTCCAGTTATGTATAACTTTTTGCCTAATTTTTCGTTTCTTTCTACTAATATAACATCATGATTTTCTGCTGCTTTAATGGCTGCCATCATACCAGCAGGTCCACCACCTATTACTATAATTTTTGACACCTTATCACCTCTAAGTTTCATTTTATAATAATTATTATATAATAAATTCATTACTATAAATATATTTTTTATAATAAAAAGATATTTATTTTATAGATAACTTTATTTCAATATATAATATTATAATTTGTATATTTAAGAATAAATATTTAATTATTTTTATTAGAATATGTGAAAATATATTATTCTTTAATATAGTAGCCTTAAAATACGACAATGTATAAAAAAATTCAAAACAACAAATATACTATATATTAGTTACTCCAAATGACTTCCATTATTACCTATATATTTAATTCTATTATTTCTACTCCCTTTCATTTACATAACATTCTCAGTATTTTTCCTATTTCTTTTCTCCTATATTTAGGTGCAAATATTATATGATATTTACAAACTAAAAAAGAGGCTTGAATTATCAAACCTCTTTTTTTATTTATATTTAAGATTAATACCAACCTCTTAATTTCATAGCTCCTGCTACTTTTTTAATTGAGTGCATGTAAGCTGCTTCTCTCATTGTAACACTATATTCTTCTTTTATAGCCCAAATTGATTCAAAAGCTTTTACCATAGCTTCTTCTTCTTTAACTTCTACTTCTTTTTCTGTCCAGTAGTAGCCATATAAGTTTTGTACCCATTCGAAGTAAGAAACTGTAACACCACCAGCATTAGTTAATATGTCTGGAGTAACTGTTATTCCTTTTTCTTTTAATATAGCATCTGCATCTGGAGTTATAGGGCCATTTGCAGCTTCACAAACAAGTTTTGCATTAATTGATGAAGCGTTTTCATGAGTTATAGCATTTTCAAGTGCTGCTGGGATTAATATATCTACATTTAATGCCCAGAACTCATCTAAAGATATTTTTTTAGCTCCTGGATAACCTAACAGATTTCCATTTTCTTTAACATATTCTATCATAGCTTTTCCGTCTAAACCGTTTTCGTTATAGATAGCATAAGTCCCTTCTTCTTTGCACCATTCAGCTAAAGCTACAACTGTTCCACCTAATTTTTCGCAGTTTAATACTGTATGACTTCCAACATTACCTATACCTTGGATAGCTAATTTAGCTTTTTTCATATCTATTCCTAATTTAGCAGCTGCTTCTCTTGCAGTTACTGCAACACCAAAACCTGTAGCTGCATTTCTTCCTAAAGAACCGCCAAATTCAACTGGTTTGCCAGTTATAACGCCTATAGCACTTCTTCCTACTAATTTATTATACTCGTCTACCATCCAAGCCATTATTTGACCATTTGTGTTTACATCTGGAGCTGGAACATCTACTTTTTCACCTATTAATTTGTGAATACCATCTATGTATCCTCTACTTAATCTTTCAAGTTCTCCTTGAGATAAAGTTTTTGGATCAACTATAATTCCACCTTTTCCACCACCATATGGAATTCCTGTTACTGAACATTTGAATGTCATCCATATTGATAACGCTTTCACTTCATCTAAAGAAACATTTGGATGGAATCTTACTCCACCTTTTGTTGGACCTACTGCGTCATTATGTTGAGATCTATAACCTTTGAAAACCTTTACTGAGCCGTCATCCATTTTAACTGGAATTGAAACTTCAATTACTCTTTGAGGTTCTTTTAATAATTCATATACTGCTGGTTCCATACCTAATTTGTCACAAGCTGTTTTAACTTGTTTTTGTGCATTTTCAAATGGATTTAAATTTTCTTTTGCCATATTGATTACCTCCCAATAGTGAATATAATATTGCAACAAATTTTGCAATTTTACACTTAAAATTTGTTTTTAAGTGCTTTTATATTATTTATATTCTATAAATTTTTTAGTTTTCCTTCTTTAAAATAAAAAAATATTTAAATTTTTAGAAAAATAATAAAAAACAGAAAAAAGAGGTATAAAACTAACCTCTTTTTTCTACAAAGGCTGAAAAAGGTTTTTTTACAAATTTTTTAGTATTTTTTATCTTTATTATCCCTGTAAGAATAAACTTCATATTCTTGCCAAATATCTTCAAGAGTACTAAAGGTAAAAGATATTTTTTCTTTTTCTCTTAAACCCACTGCTATAATTAATGCATTTATTACACTAAGTGGAGCAACTAAAGAATCTACAAATGAAGCCATATTACTTTGGGCTATTAATGTATAATCTGCCTTTGTAGCTAAAGGAGATAATAAACTATCTGTTATAGCTACTACCTTTGCTCCTCTATTTTGAGCGAAAGTTAAAGCTTCTATGGTTCTAGCTGCGTATCTTGGGAACCCTATACCTATAACTAAATCGTTTTCTGATACATTTATCATTTGTTCAAAAATATCGCTAATACCATAAGCAATTATATTTACATTATCTAATATTAAGTTTAAATAAAATCCTAAAAATTCTGCTAAAGCAGTAGAACTTCTAAGTCCCATTATATAAATTCTTTTCGCTTTAAATATGTTGTCCACTACATCTTGAAAAGTATTATGATTAATTTTTTCTAAGGTAGCTCTAATATTCTCCATATCAGATTTCAATACACCCTTTAAAGCAGATTCTTCACTTACATAATCATTTGAAAGTTCTATTCTTTGAACAGTTGTAAGTTTATTTTTTATAAGTTCTTGTAGAGCTTTTTGAAGTTTTGGATATCCCGTAAACCCAAGTTCATTTGCAAATCTTACTACAGTAGATTCACTAACCCCTACGCTTGTTCCAAGTTTTGCAGCAGTCATAAAAGCAGCTTTATCATAGTGTTTTAATATAAATTCTGCAATTAATTTTTGCCCTTTGCTTAATCGTGGAAATTTAACTTGAATTATTCTCATTAAGTCTTGTTTGTTTTCTTCCATATATAAATCAAATCCTTTCTTACAGGTAGAAAATTTTATGAATCATCTATTTCAGTTTACCATCTATTGAAAACTTTATCAATATAATATGCAATTGTTTGTTAATTGAACTATTTAAAACAATGAACATTCGTATATATTTTATTTTTTTATTATATAATCTATTTCTTCTTTAGTTAAGTATCTCCATTCTCCTAATTTTAAATTACCTTTTGATATAATGCCTATAGATATTCTATCTAAATTTATGACAGGATGATTTATAGCACTACACATTCTTCTTACTTGTCTATTTTTACCTTCATGAATTTTTATTATTATTTCAGAAGTATACTTATTGTTTTTCATGATTTTTAATATTGCAGGAGCTGTTATATAATCTCCTATATCTACACCTTTATTAAATAAATCTATACATTCTTTTTTTACACTCCCCTTTACTTTGGCTTTATAAGTTTTTATTTTTTCAAATTTAGGATGTATAATCTTATTATAGATTTCACCATCATTAGTAAGTATTATTAATCCTGATGTATCCATATCTAATCTACCTATAGGATATATTCTTTCTTCAACCTTCACTAAATCTAAAATAGTTTTTCTTCCTTTTTCATCTTTAGCAGTACATACATATCCTTTTGGTTTATTAAGTAAAATGTAAATTTTATTTTCCTCTGGTCTTATAATATTCCCATCTACCTTTATAATATCTTTATCACATATAACTTTTGTACCTAATTCTTTAATTTTAATGCCATTTACTTCTACTCTTCCTTCTAAAATAATGTCTTCACATTTTCTTCTAGAAGCGACTCCACAAGAAGCCATGTATTTTTGTAATCTTTCTTCCATACAATCACCTTTATATTATATTTTATGTAACAATATTATTTTATAGGTTTTATACAAAAAGTCAAAGTTTAAGGAAATTACGACTTAACATCCTTTAAAGGGTGAGAATTAAAACAATAAATACTTTTGTTCAATAGATAGCTATAAAAATAAAGAATACTAATATTTGTAATCTAATATTTAAACTAACGCTCTAATGCCACGTCCTGTTTACTTCACAAATAAAGTATTCTTATTATTTTTCTAGATATCTATTTTTTCTAAAAGTATTTATTGTTTTAATACCTTTAAAAAATGTTATTATAATTTTTGACGAGAGACAAAACCGACTAAAGGATAATTTTGTTCCACTTCTTTACACAAAATCTTTAATTCCAATGACTCCAACTAAGTTTAAGAACTATAAAATCGAATCTAAATTTCATATGTAGATGATTAAAAAAGCGATAGCGCAGTCGTAGACTTTCTATAGTAATTAATTTACATTTCTATGTAAAAACCCATTAATTTTATTCATAATAATTGGCGTAGCCAGAAAAATTTCTGTTAAATATATGAGAATCCCTTTTTATATTATAAGATGAAAAACACTTATAAATGATACTATAGAAACGGTTCTTTCCATACTTAGTTGAATTTAAAATCTTCTAACATTTATATTTTATTTTTTAAAATATTAAAATTACATTTGCCATACATTGTCCTTTTGATTAATGATTCAGAGCCTGTATATACAATTTCTTTTATTTTTGCATATATAGTTTTTGAAGTTACACCTAGTTACATTAATTTTTTATTATAGATTTAGTATTAAATCAACCAACATTGGAAAGAACCACTTTAAACTTGACATTTATAACCACTTTCTAATAAGACTTTACAACTATAAATAATGTATTTATACAATAATTTTTGTAACTTTATATACAATAAAACTTATTGAATCTATTAGCTTTATTATATTAAATTTGTTTGCTAACGCAAATAGGATTAATTGTAATTTTAGTTTATATAAATGTTATGAAAATTCATTTTTGACATGCTACGCATTAATTTTCTAACGAAAATTTTATGAAAGCCTTGCTTAAAATAATTTTTATAATTACTTATTGATTAACAGTATTTATTCTTTTAAGTCGTAATTTCCTTATATTATACTAATTTAGGTAGTGTATTAGCTCCATGAGGTAATACATAAGTTTTTAGATGATCTCCCTTTTCTTTTTTTACTATATCTAAAGCTTCTTCTAAAGTTTTTACAACTTTGATTTTTGTATTTTTCATAATATCAGGGTTTATATTACTTACTAATATTAAATTAAATTTTTCGGCTGTATCACAGGCTATATAGCTTGTATGTTTTGATATACTATAATTATCTCTAAGTTCTTTTTCCCTATCTAAGGCATTAGTAAAGTCTGCAAGCATCATTTTAACGCCTTCATCTCCACCTAGTCCTTCACTGCATTCTGATAGTATTATAATTGTACCATCTTCTTTGCAGGCTTCTCTTGAATTAACTATAGTTTTAGAAGATTGATAGAAATTTATGTCTTTAGGAAATCCTCCAGCTGTAGATATAACCAAATCTGCTTTTTCTTTTATATCTACTCCATCTATTTTGTCTACATATTCTCTGCCTTTATCGTGGGCTTTTATATAATTTCCAGATACTGCAGCGCCTATATTACCATCTGGGCCTATTATTACATTAAATAAAAATGTAGGTCTTATAAAGCTTGCAGCTTCTAACATATCATTATGAATTGGATTTTCATATATATTACCTGCACGTACATTAGGATTTTCACCATCACCAAGATTTCCAGATAAGGATAAAGCATGATTAGCCATTACTGTTTCAAAGCTACTTATACCTGGTAATATAGCCTTTTTACCGCCAGAATAACCTACTAAGAAATGGTATATTATTGCACCAGTAAGGATTACATGATCACATTCTAATGCAAGTTTATTAATCATTATAGGAGTGTTGTAAGAGGTCTTACCAACATAAACTAAATCCTCTTTTTTAGTACTAACATGGTCAATTATTTTATAATTTTTATATAGTTTTTCTCCTATAAGTATTTTGTGTTCTTCTTCTGTTTGTTTTCTATGGGTACCTGTAGAACTTAAGAAAATTATATCCTCATCCTTTACTCCACCTTTTTTTATTTCTTCTACTATATAAGGCAAGTATACACTTGATCTTTGCCAAGCTCTAGTTATATCTGGTATAACAATACAAATTTTTTCACCTTCATGAACAAGTTCCTTTAAAGGGGCACTGCATATAGGATTTTCTATAGAGTCTTTTATTATTTCTTCTTCTGTTTTATCTAAATTCCACTTATTGCGATCTATTACCCCTAATATATTTTCTTCTGGTAATGAAAATTTTATAGAATCCTTCCCATATTTTAATTCCAATTGTTGCATAATTAAAACCTCCTTCAAATTATGACAAATTAATTTTAAATTTACACTTTTTATTTAAATGTGTCAAGATTATGGCGGTAAAGAACATATTATAGAGAACAAAGTACAATAAATAGCGTATAATTGGAAATTACCATGATAACTTTTAAAGGTATAAATATAGAAAGTACTTTTAGGGAAATTTAGCATTTTTTATTTCTATAGCTATTTGTTCACTAAAAGTACTTTTTATTTTAATTTTTTACCTTTAAAATTTAGGATAGCATAATTAATTTATTTTGAACATTCTATCATTATATTTAATATTTCTTTATCTGTTTTTATCATTCCAGGGTAAGCTATTCTACCTATATTTTTCATTGTAGTTTCTATGGAATCACCAACAATACCACATTTATTTGGTATCACTATATTGTTAAGCGCCATTTTAGCACTTAAAAAAGCTGCTTTCACTCCAGTGTTTGCTTTCAGTGAACATGCTGAATTTCCTCCAGTGCAAATTATCCCTGTAATATTAGATGCCATATTTTTTATAGTATTTTCGATTTCTTTTGATTCACCGCCTAATAAATAACAAATTCCTGCACTTACTCCTGTGCCTGCAGCTATAGCACATCCGCAGAAAGCAGACAACTTCCCGGAAAATTCTTTTATATATATATTTATTATATAGCTTAAAGCTATGGATCTTGCCAATGTTTCATTATTTAAATTTTTCTTTTCTTTTATGGCTAGTAAAGGTAGTGTAGTTATTATGCCATGATTACCGCTTCCTGTTACTGTCATTGCAGGTATAGCTGCACCAGATACCCTAGCATCTATAGCGCCACAAGTAAGTGCTTCAGCATATAATTCATAATTATTTTTATCGCAACCTTCTAAAATTAATTTGCCCAATCCTATGCCTAGACCTTCTTCTAAGCCTTTTTCAGATAGTTTTTTGTTCATTTTAACTGACTCTAATAAAAAATCTATTTTTTTATAATTAACAGTATTTACAAATTGTAATATTTCTTCTAATTTCATTTCAGTTATTTTTTTAGAATCTATATTTTCTTCTGAAAAAGTAATATTTTTGTTGGGTGTATATTCTTTTTGGTATAAAACCTTATTATTTTTTTCTACTAAAATTATATTATCATGCTTATATCTTATTATAGTTCTTCCTACTCCATTATTTGTGTTTACTATAGCTTCTACATAAAGATTTTCTGCTTCTGATTTTATTTCTACATCAATTTTATCTAACATGGATTTAGCTTCTTTTATATCTTCTTTTTTTATTTTTTTTAAACATTGTAAACCTAAGGAAGAATCACCACTAATAGCTCCCAGTAAAGCGGCCATTTCATTTCCAACTTCTTTTGTGCCTGGAATTGTGCAAGAAAAAGCATTTTTAAATAATCCAGCATCTGTTAGGATTTTTATATTTTTTATTTTCCCACCAATTATTTCATAGGCTTTAGCAGTGGATAAAGCTATAGAGGCTGGTTCTGTAACACCGAATCCTAGAATCATTTCTTTTTTAAATATATTTATTATAATATTTTCATCCATAATACCCCTCCTAATATATTATAGGATCAATTTTATATTTAGTAGTTTATAATTGTAATCATATAATTTTTGTGATTAGTCTTTAAATAATAAAAATCTCATTATTTAATTTCTATAAAATAATGAGATTTCCTTTGTTAATACTATTTTTAATAAATAAACTTGATAAATAAGTATATAATTGTTTAAAAAAATTATATTCAAAAACACAGGCATATATAAACTTTATTTATATATGCCTGTGTTTTTAATCCATCTCTTGTATACTTATTTCTCTTATATGTTTTGTGTGGCTCCATTCTTTATCATTTTTATTTAGAATTCCTTGTATGGTTATTGGTATCCAAGTTAATGTATAAATACCATATAATAAATACCATATAAACATTTTTAATGATTTTTTTCTGTCTACTATATATAAAAGTAGTATAAAGATTCCTAAATATATTATTGATAAAATAGCTACTTCATATAACTTTGGCTTACTTCCTAAAATTAATGTAAATAAAAATACATTTAAAGAATAAGCTGAAAATGTCAAAAACATTCCTTTAGAAAGTTTCTTTTCTAAAAGCATAATAAGAGGAGTAAATAAAAATTGTACTATACTAAAAGTTTTCCATATCCAAGGCGAAAATAAATAACTTATTACAAATATATTAGCTCCTTTAGAACAATTATTTTGTATTAATGTAAGGAGAGCTGATAATGCAAGCAAAATAGTAACAAAAGGTTGTACTGTATATAAAGCACAATCTAAAGCAATAAAACTTCTTTCTTTAAAAGCCTTTTTTATAAGTTTTGTAAAAAATCTTGAAGATACATCTGCAAATCCTTGCATCCATCTTTTTCTTTGGTTCCAAGATTGCTTTAAAGTAAGAGGTTTTTCATCATAAACTCTAGCATTATGAGCCCAACCTACTTTATGACCATTTAAAACTAATTTACATGTAAATTCTAAGTCCTCTGTTAAACAAGTAGCACCCCAACCTAATTCTTTTAGAGTTTCTGAATCCATACAAAAGCCAGTGCCACCTATTTGATTTGATAGTCCCAAATTAGCTCTTGCTAGCTGAAATAATCTATTTGTTGTCCAAAAAGCTATAGAATAAGAACCAGTTATCCAAGAATCATTAGGATTTTTGCTATCTATGTATCCTTGAACTACTTTGTATCCCTTAAGCATCTTGTAATTCATTTCTTTTAAAAAGTTTTTAGAAACTAAATTATCTGCATCAAATATTGCTATAGCATCATAGTTTTTGTCCATTTTAAATAATTTAGAAAACATCCATTCTAAAGCATAACCCTTTCCACGTTTATCAGGTACATTTCTTTCACAAACATATATTCCATCATAAGTTTTGGCAATTTTAGCAGTATTATCAGTACAATTGTCCGCTATTATAAAAATATCATACAGATTTTTAGGATAGTCTAGTGATTCCAAGCTCTCTATTATTTTTCCTATAACCATTTCTTCATTATGAGCTGCTACGACTAGAGCAAAGTTCTTTTTTGGACTGCATTTTTCAGCATTGTTGTCCTTTTTTTTATATATACCGAATAAAGATAATATAAGGTAATATAATGTTATAATAAATACAAAAATTTGAAAAATTAAAGTTAAATCAAAAATAAAATCCTTCATTAGTTATACCCTTTCTATTTAAATATTTAATAATACTGTTCTTACGATTATTTTTAAACATTATACCGTTATTCATAATAACACATTTTCGTATTGTTGTTAATCATTAAAAATATTTTTTATTTCTTAAATTATTCATTTGAATTATATATTGATCATATTATAAAGTAATATTATATTTAATTTCCATATTATTATTTTAACACACATTTATTTTTTTATATAATTATGTTGTTTATATTGATTTTAAATAGAATAAATGCTATACTTTATATTGTAATATGATTAATAAAACTTTTGTGTAAATGTATACATAATATATAGTATACTCTATTCAGAATTTAACTTAAAATTAAAGGAGTGTTTTCTATGAACAAAAACTTTAATAAAATTCCTAAAAGTGTATTGGATCAAGTTGATGGCTTAATATGTGATTCAGGAATGTCAAAAGAGGAATTTATAAGAAATTTAATTATAACTTATGGCATAAATTCTGAAGCTCATAACTATGCTGAACATTTAAAAGGTTATGATACCTATTGTGATAGCTTTATAGGCTAATTTTAAAATTTTAGCCTTTTACCCTTTATATAAATTATAAAACTAACAAAACAAAAATACCCTGCTATTTTTATAGCAGGGTATTTTTTGTCCCACTTTGTAAATAATTATAATTTAAATTTTAGTTTGATTTAAATTTAAAAAATTATTATAATATTATTACATAATGCTAAATTATGTAATAATATTTAGGAGGTTAATGGAATGTTTACTAAAGAAAATTTAAAAAAGCTCAGTTTTAAAAAGAAAATTTTAGTAACTTCTTTATTGATTTTTTTGATTTCAATGGCTTTGTTAACAGGGCTTACCTTTAAAATGGTAAGTAGTAAATTCCAAAATCAAGTTAAAGAAGATGGGTTAAACCTAGCAAATCAAGTAAGTTCCCAAGTTGTCTCATCTCAAAGGGCTACAAAGGAAATAGATAAAATTTTAGCAGACAAAGTTTTATCTATTTCAAAATTGGTCATAGAAAACAAAAATATTTCTAATGAATATTTGACCAGTATTGCAGTAAAGTGTAATATACAAGAAATAAATGTAACAGACAAAAATGGGAAAATACTATATTCTAATATGCCAGAAAATATAAACTATGTATTTCCAGTGGATTATTCTGGACAAGACATATTAAAGGGTAAAAAAGATCAAGTTATTGAAGAAATAAGACAAAATAATGTGAATCATAATTATTATAAGTATTGTGCATTAGCTATGCCTAATGGTGGTTTAATACAAACAGGCATTAATGCAAATGAAATCCATAATATTAATAAGTCTGTAGATCCACAAGTTCTTTTAGAAAAATTAGCCAAAGATAGTAACATAAAATTTGCTTTAATTATGGATAATAAATTTAAAGTTACTTACCATAGTGATAAAAAAAGAGTTGGAAAAATTCTAAATGATACTGGAAGTAAAAGTGTAATGAATACAGGTAAAAATCATTCTTCTATATATGATTATAAAGGTGAAAAAGTTTATGACGTTATCATGCCATTAAAAGATGAAAATGGTAAAATATTAGGCGCTATGGATATAGGAATATCTTTAACTACCCAACAAGCTGCCCTTAGGAATATATTGATAACTTCTATAGTGATAAGTTTAATAACTTTTGCTTTATCTGGATTAATAATACTTTATATACTAAAGATATCTTTAAAACCATTGGATAATTTGTCTAGTATAGCTAAAAAAGTATCACAGGGTGACTTAACAGAAAAGGTTGAAATTAACAATGAAGATGAAATTGGACAGCTAAGCAAAATATTTAACACAATGATAGACAGTTTAAGAGAAATTACACAAAATATAAATAACTTTTCAATGCAGTTAGCTGGAGCTTCACAGGAGATTTTATCTTCTGCAGAGCAAACTTCAGCAGTATCACAAGAGATTGCTAGTGCTACGGAAGAAATTGCTTCTGGAGCAGAAAATCAAGTAAAATCAAGTAATGAATCATCCTTATTAATGAACGATATTATGGGAAATATGTATACTCTAAAGAGTGAATTTGATGAAATAATATCTTTTTCTAATAATACAAATACATTAGCTTCAAAAGGACAAGAAAATATGTCTAATATGGTTAATCAAATGTCTACAATTAAGAGCAGTGTATTAAATTCTTCTGATATAATATATGATTTACAAAAGAATTCAGAAGAAATAGGAAATATTGTAGAAATAATAAATAGTATAGCAGATCAAACTAACTTGTTGGCGTTAAATGCTTCTATTGAAGCTGCTAGAGCAGGCGAAGCTGGAAAAGGTTTTGCAGTAGTAGCAGATGAAGTTAGAAAGTTAGCAGAAGAATCTATAAATTCTGCTAATAACATTAAGAGT
This sequence comes from Clostridium sporogenes, assembly GCA_019933195.1. Taxonomy (NCBI): domain Bacteria; kingdom Bacillati; phylum Bacillota; class Clostridia; order Eubacteriales; family Clostridiaceae; genus Clostridium; species Clostridium sporogenes. The sequence goes on along the minus strand of CP082942.1, from coordinate 395,473 downwards.
TTAATACTAAATACTCAAGATAAAACTAAAGCAGCTTTAAATTCTATAAAAGATGGTGCTTCACAATCTGAAAAAGGTGAAAGTATAGTTGCTGAAGTAAAAGAATCTTTAGAAGAAATTTTAAGCTCATTTTCTAATGTTAATCATAAATTTGGAAGTATAGATTCCATGATTGCAGCTTCTAATGATGGCATTACTAATATGGCATCAAAATTGTATGATATAGAAACTATATCTAATACTTCTTCTGCTAATACAGAAGAAGTAGCTGCTTCTACAGAAGAACAAAGTGCTACTATAGAAGAAATTACTGAATCTATAGAGAAATTAGTTAGTTTGGTAGAAAATTTAAAAGAAAGTGTATCTATATTTAAACTTTAATTAATATAAAATAGAACCTAGATTTTTAATCTAGGTTCTATTTTATATGCCTAAATATATTAGATAGAGTCCTATAGCTAATATAATTATACCTAATATTATTTTTAATAAATTATTTATTTTGCTTGCTTTAGAAGATTGGCTTAAAGATTCAACAAAACCTAATGAAGTTCCTGATAAAATTATTACAAAACAATGGCCTACAGAGTATAAAAGTAACATTAAGAATCCTAATAATATATTACCTTTACTTCCTACGAAAGCCAATATAGCTATTAATACAGGTGTAGAACAAGGTGAGGATAAAACTCCACCTAATATACCTAAAAAGAAAGCTCCAAGTATACCCTTTCCCTTTTTAGGTACTTTACATGCCTTATTCCTAGGTTCTATTACACCTATAATCTGTAAACCAACAAAAAGCATAATAGCACCTAATAGCAAGTACCACAATTTACCACCAGAAGTAAAGAATTTTCCTACCAAAGAAGAAATTATACCTAAAGTAGTAAATGTAATTATTATACCTAAAGAAAAGAATAAAGAATATTTAAAAGCAGTTTTTTTATCATTTTTACCATATTTATTTACATAACCTATTATTAAAGGAATTGAGGAAAGTACACAAGGACTAAAGGAAGAAATTATTCCACCTAAAAAGGATATTAGCAAGGCTAAAAAAATATTGTCACCCATTAATTTTATACCCTTTGTTATAATTTCATTCATGCTATCTTATACCCATTTTATTTATTATATCTATAATTTCATCTTTTGTAAGCATTCCTTCATGTCTAAGAAATACTTTTCCATCTTTATCTAAAAATACTTGTGTTGGAACCACTGAAACTTTATATTTGTCTCCAAACTGGGGGTTTTTTGTTAAATCTACTATATGGGTATCCACTTTATTTTTATACTCTTCCTTTATTTCTTTTATAATAGGTGTCATTTTCCTACAAGGTCCACAAGTTGGAGAACTTAATTCTAATAATACAGGCATTTTGCCTATATTAACTTCATAATTAGTATTTTCTTCTTTTATTAAATTTCCTTTTGTATTAGAATACCCTTCCTTTGGTTTAACAGCTTTAAACCAAGCCATAATGGCGATAATAACAATTAAAATAAATATTATAAATAATTTAATACTTTTTTTCATAACTCCTCCTTTATATTTTAGAATATAATGTAAGAATTTTAAATAACCTTCAAGGAATACAATTTTTCCTTTGAAGGCTATTTAAATTTTAACATATGGTTATTTTCTTATTAAATTAAATTTCCGTTAAACTATATATGTCTTTTCTTCTATGTTTTAAAAGTGGCAGTTCTTCTCTTATTTTATTTTCATAATCTAAATCTATTTCTGTGAAAAGTATATCTTCTTTTGCACCTAATTTAGCTATTATATTTCCCCAAGGACTAGTTATTAATGAATTACCATAAGATACATAATTACTATTTTCATTCCTAGCAGGTGCTACACCTACCATATAGACTTGATTATCTAATGCTCTGCTTTTAAACAAAGTATCCCAATGAGCAGGGCCTGTAGTCATATTAAAAGCTGCTGGGGTTAATATAATTTTAGCTCCCTTAATTGCCATTATTCTAGAAAGTTCGGGGAATCTTATATCATAGCATATCATAACTCCTAGCTTTCCCCAAGGAGTATCAAAGAGTGTTATTTTGTTTCCAGGAGTTAATGTATCAGATTCTTTAAAGGTTACTCCTCCTTTTACATCTATATCAAACAAGTGAATTTTTCTATGTTTAGCTATTAGTGTACCTTCATTATCTACTATCATAGATGTATTATAAACTTTATCTTCTTCTATTTCAGGAATAGAACCTGCTATAATATAAAGGTTTAAATTTTTTGCAATTTTTTTAATAGCCTTTACAGTTTCTCCAGCATTTTCTTCATTTATTATTTCGCCATAAGGTTTAAAATATTTATTTTCGTAAGGACAGTTAAACATTTCTGGTAGAACGGCTATATTACAATTTTCTTCTTTAGCTTTTGTTAACATTTCTATAGCTTTTTCTATATTTTTTTTCTTTTCTTTTTCAACTTGCATTTGGCATAAAGCTATTTTTAGCTTATTCATAGAATCCCTCCAACTCAAATTATTATAATAAATCTATTAATTTAGTCAAAGTGTTACAAGTATATAATATTAATCTAAATTTATTTTTAGTTAAATTATTAATATGATTATTTATTTTTTTTAGAATCATGGTTTTTATTTTCTAAAGAACTATCTACAAAAGCATGTTTCACATATTTATTTAATATAATTTCAAACTTTTCTTTATCTGAAGATGGAATATCCCAATCTCTCCTATCTGTTTTCCCTTTTTTATTTGAAAAAGTAAAAAATAAAAGATTAGGATGTTTAGGATGCCATTCCCATTTTGTTATATCTTCCCAGTATATGAAATTATAGATACTGTTATTATATAAACTTTTATTCCCCATACCTTTATCTGTTACTATCTTTAATTTTGTAAAATCATATATACTTATAAGAAAATATATAATTATAAGCAAAGCTGTATTAGAAGTAGTGCCTTTTATAAAAGCATATAGCATATAAAATACAATACCTATCATAAGTAGTAATATAAAACTTTGTTTTACTGCACTTCTTTTTAAAATCATTAATTTATTACCAATATCTTTATCCTGCTTTCTTCCTAATATAAAAGAGTAAAAGAACTGAATAATTATAGCTATTACCAAAACTATTTGTAATATTTGTTCAAATTTCAAAGGAATCCCTCCAGTATATAGTAAATTCTTTAAAGTTATTTTTAATATATTCTACAGCTAAAAATAAAAGTCCTTTTATTTTAGTTCCCTTAAAATCTATTTTTATTCCATAACTACCTTATCTAATACTCTCATCTTCTTTAAAGGCGCAGTGAAGAGCGGTTACATCTTGTATAATTATTTGCAAAACTACCTCTAAAGCTAAGGACTTTGTTTATAAGTTTTATAGGAGTAAAAGTTAAATTGAAGGATTAATATTTAACTAATCTATCCGATGACTACCCGCTCTAATATTCCTATCTTGTTCAAAGTGGAAGTAAAGAGCGGCTATGTCCTAGATAATCATTTTCTAAGCTTTAGTGTGACTAAGAACTTACTGTAAAGCTTAGAAATCTGTTTATATCAAAGTATAACGTACAATAAATGATTAAATAATATTATTAAATTAAAAAAAAATTTTAAAATTCTAAAATTAATGTGTTATAATTAATAAATTCTAATTTTTATAGTACTAGTAATTATTTAAAAGGAGAGATTTTCAGTTGGAAAATATTAATTATGACTCATTACTTATACTTTCTTTATTTGCATTTATAACTCCACTTTTTATAAATGCTTTTAAAAAATACAAAGTCCCTTTTGTGGTAGGAGAACTTTTTGTAGGTATTATAATTGGTAAAAGTTTTTTTAATTTAATACAAGTAGATCCTTGGATACAATTTTTATCTAATCTAGGATTAGCTTATTTAATGTTTTTAAGTGGATTAGAAATTGATGTTCATAGTATAAAAGTTAGTAAAGGTAGCAAAGGAACTAATAACATAATTATTTGTATTACAATGTCTTTATTATCAATAATAGTTTCTTTTATTATATGTAAATTTTTATATTCTTTAGATATTATTAAGGATACTATGTTTATGACCTTTTTATTTTCAGCAGCAGCACCTGGATTTTTGGTACCATTTTTAAAACAAAAAGATATATTGAAAACGGAATTTGGACAGATTTTATTGATATTTTCACTTATAGGTGAATTTGTAAGCTTAATAGCTATGACTATTATATCATCCAAATTAACTTATGGATTAAGTTATAAGAGCTTTTTATTTTTAATAGTTATTATAGTTTCTTTTTTAATTTATAAAATATTAAGTAAATTGCAAGGAAAATATGATTTTGCTACTTTAGCAACTAATAATACTCATTTAGAAGTAAGAGCAGCTTTTGCATTAATACTTATTTTAGTTACCATATCAAATAAAACTGGTACAGAAATAGCTTTAGGTTCATTTTTAGCTGGAGTTATATTTACATTTTTAACAGATAAAAGCCATGAAGAAGATTTAAAATACAAATTAGATATTATAGGATATGGATTTTTAATTCCTATATTTTTTATAATGGTGGGTGTAAATTTAAATGTAACTACTATATTTAAAAACCCTAATAACTTAATATCAATTCCTTTAATTATATTAATAATTTATATTATTAAATTTGTTCCGTCTTTGGTATTAAAGCGTAAATTTGGAACCAATAAAGCTTTATCTGGATCAATTATTTTATCTAGTCAACTAAGTATATTAATAGTGGGAGCTCAAATTGCTTTTAATTTAAAACTAATTTCTCAGGACGGATACTCATGTTTGATTTTAACTGCTGTGATATCATGTATGTTGTTCCCTTTCATATTTGATAAAGTTATGAAATATGATGATTTAGGTAGTATTGTGGAAGCTAATACTAATAAAATTTGTGTGAGAGAAGTGGTTCCAACCAATAAAAAAATATTTAATAAACCTTTAAAAGATTTAAACATACCCCAAGGAGCTAGAATATTTTTAATTATTAGAGAAGAAAAAGAATTAATTCCAGATGGGAGTTCACAGATTTTAGAAGGGGATGTATTATTAATTGCAGGACTTTCTGATAAATCCTTAGATTTTTTAAAGATATTAAAAGATGAAAATTAGAATAATAAATATAAAAATTTAAATTAAAATGCTATGAATTTGAAAATATGTTATTCTCAAGATTCATAGCATTTTAAGTATAAAATAAACCTTATAACTATGACAAATATATAAGTTTTTTATTTATCAAATTCATTTAAAGCATCAACCAATATTGTAGAACTATAAGCCATTGATGGTCCTCCACCAAAGGCCATTGCTACTGTTCCAGCTTCTATTATCTGTTCTCTAGTTAATCCTGAATCTAAAGCACTTTTAACATGAGCTGATATGCAATATTGACATCTACTATAAACAGATAAAGCTATAGCGATAGCTTCTTTTGTTTTTAAATCCAATGCACCATCTTTAAAAACTGATTGTATAAAATTGTTTAAGGCTTTCATTTCTTCTGGACTAGAAGATACTAATTCTCCTGCTCCTTTTTGTAAATGACCTATCATTTGTTTTGTATTTTCTGACATATAAAAATCCCCCTATTTCTATAATATTCTATAATTTATTTACATATATAACATTATACTTCACTTTTTTACTTTATTTATATACTATAGAAAACTTTTATAATATTAGCTTTAATTATAAGTAATTAATATAGGATTTTAGTATATAATAGAAATTTTATATAATTTTTTCAAAACATTTGAATGGATTTTCCTTGCCTCTAAAATAAACTTCTCCAACTATAGAATAACCTAGTTTTTTATAAAGATTTATTGCTACTTTATTTTTTGAATAGGTATCTAATCTTATAGATTTACAATTAAGCTTTCTGGCCTTTTCATCTACAAAACTCATAATAGTTTTAGCTATACCCTTTCCTTGGAATTTTGGATTTACTGCTAATCTATGTACTACCAAAGGAGAGTTATCATTTAGTTTCCAGTGAATACTTTCATATTCAGGAGCCTGGAATTTATTTATTACTATAATAGCCATATAGTTATTTTCCTCTATTATAGTGTATAAATTTTCATCTATTATATCCTTTTTTAATGTATCTTGATCTGGATATGCTCCATCCCATTGATCATTCCCGTTTTCTATCATATGTTTTTTTACAATTGATATCATTTCCATTATAAGAATCAAATCATTTTCTTTAGCTAATCTTAAGTTCATTTTATTTCCTCCCTTGTTTGTTTATTTCTATTATTATATTTTAATAAATACATGCATATATTTTCAACTAAATTAATATAATAGTTCCTATATAAAGTTATTTATTTTTTAATATTTAAAAATTTATAAAAGGGATGTTTCAAAGTAAAGCTATTTTGAAACATCCCTTTTATAAACTATTCTATTTTTTTAATAAATTATTTGAATTTTACAGCAGTACCATAAGCTATAACCTCTGCAGCCCCTTGCATTATGTTACTTGTGGCATATCTTATATTTAAAATTCCATCTGCATGTAAAGCCTCTGCTTCTTTTACCATTCGTTTAGTAGCTTTGGATCTAGCTTCATTCATCATTTCGGTATAACTTACGATTTCTCCCCCTACTAAAGTTTTAAGACCACTTAATATATCTTTACCTACATTTTTAGACCATACAATAGATCCTTTAACTATGGATAAAGTTTCTACTTCTTTTCCTGTTATATAATCAGTATTTACTAATATCATCTCTATCTTCCTCCTTGATTTCTTTAATTCTTTCATACATATTGTAAATTAATGCTCCCACTAAAGTTATGAAAAGCAAAACTATAATAATTAGTAAAAGTTTAATCATATTATTACTTATATCAAATATTGGTATAAAAAAAGCACTACCATATAATAAGATTATAATAGAAAATATTATAGTTATAATAATAGTGCTAATATATTTTTCCATATATTATCTCCTTTTGTAATTATGTAAATACATTATAATATTTTATTAATTAAATTACTATATTATTTTTTATTTTTTTATTGTAAAATTATTATAAATATACAGACAATTTATAGAGGGTGGTTATTTTTATGTTAACAATAAACATTTGTGTGGGAAGTGCTTGTCATTTAAAAGGTTCTTATAAAGTAATAAATTCTATTCAAAACTTTATAGAGAAAAATAATCTAAAGGATAAAGTAGAAATAAAAGGTTCTTTTTGTTTAGGCCATTGTACTGAGGGTGTTTCTGTAAAGGTTAAGGATCAAATTTATTCTGTAAATGAAGAAAATACAGAAGAATTTTTTAATAATGTGATACTTAGGAATATATAGCAATGAATTATATAGATATATCCGGATTAAACTGCAAAAACTGTTATAAATGTTTAAGAGCTTGTCCGGTAAAAGCCATTAAATTTAAAAATGAGAAAGCAGAAATAGTTGAAGAAAGATGTATATCCTGTGGAAGATGTCTTGTTATTTGTCCCCAAAATGCTAAAAAGGATAAACCAGACATAAAACATGTAAAAGAAGCTATAAGATCTGGGAAGAAAGTTGTGGCTAGTGTTTCTTCAGTATTTGCAGGTGTATTTAATGTTGAGGAAGGCAAGATAGTTTCTGCCTTAAGAGGATTAGGATTTTGTTATGTAGAGGAAACAGCCCTTGGTGGAGAAATTGTTACTGAATTATATAAGGACTATGTAGAAACAACTAAATTTAAAAATTATATTACAACATCCTGCCCTTCTATTGTTAATTTAATAGAAAAATATTTTCCTTCTCTTATAAAATATATGATACCTATTTCCTCTTCTATGACAGCTCATGGGAAAATATTAAAGGAAATTTGGGATAAGGATGCTTTTGTAGTATTTATAGGTCCTTGTATAGCTAAAAAGACAGAATCAGATAGTTATAAAAGAGAAAAAATTGTAGATGCTGTTATAAATTTTGATGAATTGAAAACTTGGTTTAAAGAGTGGAATATAGATTTAAATTCTATGCCTGTAGGAGAATTTGATAGAAATGCCTACAAAAAAACTCGCTCTTTTACTTTAAGTGGTGGAATAATAAATTCTATGGGGAATGTAATAGAAAATAATAATTTAATCCCTATGTCAGTAAGTGGAATTGAAGAATCTATTCAAGTACTGAAGAGTATAGAAATAGGAGAAATATCTAATGCCTTTTTAGAAATTACCACCTGCAGAGGTAATTGTGTAGGTGGCCCTAACATGATTAAAAATGAAGTTTCTTACTACACAAGATTAAATAAAGTTAAGAATTATATAAAAAATAGAGATACTAGCAATACAATAAGATTATTTTCTGTGCCAGATAATATTGATTTTTCAACATCTTTTAAAGATTCACATTTTGAAAAGAAAAAGGCCTCCAGAAAAGAACTTCTAAAGATAATGAAAAGTATGGGTAAACATACAAAAGAGGATGAGCTTAATTGTGGAGTATGCGGCTATAACACTTGCATAGAAAAAGCTCAAGCTATTTATGAGGGAATGGCAGAAACCAATATGTGTCTTCATTTTATGAGAAATAAAGCTGAAAATTTGACTAATGTAATTTTCGAAAATACAGTTAATTGCATTTTTATTCTAGATGAGAACATGAATGTAAAAGAAATAAATCCTGCCGCTGAAGAAGTTTTTATGATAAAAGCTAAAGATATAAAAGACAAGCCTATATCCCTATTAATTAATGATGAAGATTTTAAATATGTTAGAGAAACAGGAAAAAGCATTATAGGTAAAAAGGTACATTATCATAAATACAATGTAATTTTTATTAAAACTATAGTTTATATGCCAAAGCAAGATATAGTTATGGTATCTATGATGGATATTACAAAAGAAGAAGAAAATAAAAAAGAACTATTAAAAGTGAAAGAGCAAACCATAGATACAGCTCATGAAGTAATAAAAAAACAAATGAGAGTAGCTCAAGAAATAGCTAGTCTTCTTGGCGAAACTACTGCAGAAACTAAAATTACCTTAACTAAATTAAAACAAGTGGTGGAAGGAGATAAAAGTGATATAAAATGAGTTTATTTGTAGAAGTAGCTTCTCATAGTCTAAATAAATATGGTGAAGAACTATGTGGAGATATGGTAGAGGTTGTACGGCTTTCAGATTGCACCATAATAGTATTAGCAGATGGATTAGGTAGTGGAGTGAAAGCTAATATATTATCTACTTTAACATCTAAAATAGCAGCTACTATGCTTAAAGAAGGTGCAAATTTATATGATACAGTGGATACTATAGTTAATACTTTACCTATATGCAAAGTAAGAAACATAGCCTATTCCACCTTTACTTTAATAAAAATATATAATAATGGAGATGCCTATATTGCAGAGTATGATAGTCCCCCGATATTTATTATAAGAAACAATAAATATTTAGATTTTCCTAAAAAAGAAATAATAATAGACTCTAAAAGAGTTTTAGAAAGTAATATAAAATTAAAGCCTGGAGATTTGCTTACTGTAGTAAGTGATGGAGTTATTCATGCAGGTTTAGGTGAAATACTTAATTTAGGTTGGCAATGGGAAAATGTTAAAGACTACTTAGAAAGAAGATCTTATCAAAATATGTCTACTCAGTTTATTGCAAAGGACCTATTAGAAGTATGTTTTGATCTTTATGATGGAAAGCCTGGGGATGATACGACGGTAGTTTCTGTAGGTATAAAAAAGCCAGTATATGTGGATTTATTTACAGGTCCTCCTAAGGATAAATCTAAAGATAAATATGTTATAGAACAATTAATGAAAGGTAATGGGAAAAAAGTAATTTGTGGAGGGACTGCGGCTAATATAGTTCAGAGAGAATTAAATAGAGAATTAAAGGTGAATCTTGATCTTATCAATACTGATCTTCCCCCTACTGCTACCATGGAAGGCATAGATTTAATTACAGAAGGAGTTCTCACATTAAGCTGTGCATTGGATATGATTAAAAGTTATTCTGACCCATTTTATAAATTGGAAGAAAATAAATTAATATTGAAAAAAGATGCAGCCTCTTTGTTGGTTAAAGTATTAATGGAATGCACTCATTTAAATATATGGGTTGGCAGTGCTATGAATCCTGCTCATCAAAATCCAAACTTACCCATAGATTTAAGTATAAAATTAAAATTGGTAGAAGAATTATCAGAATATATGAAAAACTTAGGTAAAATTGTTACTGTAAATTCAATATAACCTACATTTTAGAAATTATTGTTAACTGTAATGTATATATAGAATAGTTTTTGATAAATTATTATAATAATATTAATTCATCTATTTTAAATCTTTCCTTTAGTTAGGAGGAAAACTATGGATTATATAAATTTTAAAAAAGCTAATTGTAAAAATTGCTATAAATGTTTAAGAAGTTGTCCTGTAAAGGCTATAAAATTTAAAAATCATCAAGCAAAAATAGAAATAGAAAGATGTATTTTATGTAGTCGTTGTGTTTTAGTATGTCCTCAAAATGCACGAAAAGTGATTGATTACTTGGATAAGGTAAAAAATGCTTTAGATGAAAAGAAAAAAATAGTAGTCTCAATGGCTCCTTCTTTCATGGGGAATTTTAATGTATCCCATGGTAAAATAGTAGCTTCGCTAAAAGCTTTAGGAATAAAATATGTAGAAGAAACTGCTTTAGGTGCAGATATGACTACTAAATTATATGAAAACTTTTTAAAAGAAAATAAACAAGATTATTATATTACTACAGCGTGTCCTTCTGTAAATCTTCTTGTTGAAAAATATTATCCAGAATTAGTTAAATATATGTTACCTCTTATGTCACCTATGGCTTGCCATGGAAAAATATTAAAAAAAGTATATGGAGAAGATTCTTTTACGTTATTCATAGGACCTTGTACCGCAAAAAAAGCTGAGCATGAAAATTATGATTTTGAAAATAGTATAGATGCTATTTTAACCTATGAAGAATACTTGAATTTATTAAAAGAATATAATATAAGCATGGAAAATTTAGAGCCTGTAGAGTTTGATAATAGATCTTCAAAATTAGGAAGTTATTACCCTATTGTTGGAGGAATTATTGGTAATTTAAAGGATGAATTAAAGGATAAAAATATAAAATCTTTTTATGTAGATGGAGTATATGCCTGTATGGATATTTTTGAAAGCATAAAAAAGGGACATATAAAGAATTCTTTTATAGAAGTTAGTGCCTGTGTGGGGAGTTGTATAGGTGGTCCCGAAGTTATAACTAACAATCATGAATATTATAATAAGTTAGAAAAGGTTCAAAATTATATTAAGGGTAGACAGTGTTGTACAGAATCCTATGAGAGTAAAAAAGATAAAGAAAGTGGTTTAAAAAGTTTTGATTTAAAATTTAATAGAAGTTTTGTAGATAAATCTATTAATAAAGAAATCAAACATGAAGATCAGATAAATAATATCTTAAAGTCTATGGGTAAATACAGCAAAGAGGATGAACTTAATTGTGGTGTATGTGGATATAATACCTGTATAGACAAAGCTAACGCTATTTTAGAAGGTATGGCCGAACCAGAGATGTGTCTCCACTTTATGAGAAGTAAGGCTGAAAATATATCAAATATAATTTTTGAAAACACAGTTAATTGTATAATAATGGTGGACTATAATCTTAATATAATAGAAATAAACCCTGCTGCTGAAAAAACCTTTATGTTAGAGAAAAACTTAGTTAAAAATAAGCCTATAAAATTTTTAATAAATGAAGAAGATTTTATTGAAGTTAAGAAAAGCAAAAATAATATTTTAGGTAAAAAAATTACTATTACTAATTATGGATTAGTATTTATAGAAAGTATTATTTTTATAGAAAAGCAAAATATTTTTCTTTTATCTTTAACCGATATAACAGAAAAAGAGCAAAGTAAAGAGAAACTAAAAACACTTAAGGAAAGTTCTTTTAGGGCAGCAGAAGAAGTAATAGAAAAACAAATGAGAGTAGCCCAAGAAATTGCTAGTCTTTTGGGAGAAACTACTGCAGAAACTAAAATAACTTTAACAAATTTAAAAAGAATAGTAGAATCTTCAGATGAAAATTAATTTATCTTAATTAGTTAAATTAATATAGTATCTTAAATTGAATTTTATTTTAAGGATTCAAGTATAGAATTACACTTAGGAACAATTTAGTCTGCTAAAAATTATGAAATTAGATACATGAAATCCCTTTTATCCGGTGGATGTATAGTGCCACCGGATTATTATGTTGTTTATTATATAATACTTCTTTTTTTATAGTTAAGGCTTAATTTAATAAATTTAACATAATTCATTCTAAGAATTTATTAATCTTAGAATGAATTATGTTTTAGGAGAAATCGTTATCCAAGGGCATAGCCGCTCTTTACTTCCACTTTGAAGAAAAGCAGAGAGTGCAAATCCTCCATTTGGTGCCAATGGTTTTCACAGAGTGCGATGGGAGTATTAGATCGGGTAGTCATCCAATAAAAATATGCTCCAATAAATTATATAAATAAATATGATTTATTATGATATAAAAATGTCTATTTAGATATTAATAACATTTAAACCTATTAACTAATGGTTATTAGAATTAGTTAATAATTTTATTACATTATTGTAATGTTTATGTAATATAAATAAATTCCTATATATTTTTTTAAAATATATAATTTTATTTATAGAACAGGTATTTAAAGGAGGATTTGTATTATGAAATTAGATAGTTTTAAATTAAAAATTATAGCAATGATACTTATGGTTTTAGATCATCTACCTAAAGCTTTTAATAATACTCCAATATGGTTTGGATGGCTTGGTAGATTGGTAGCTCCTATATTTTTCTTTTTTGTAGCAGAAGGATTTTTTCACACAAAAAGTAAAAGAAAATATTTAGGGAGGTTATTTGGATGGGGTGCAATTATGTTTTCAGGATCATCTATATTAAATTATGCCCTACCAGGCAAGGAAATGTTGAGAAATAATATATTTTTATCATTAGGACTATCAGTTCTTTTGATGTGTATTATTGATTATACTAGAAAAAGTAAAAATTATAAGTTTGGTATCCCACTAGCTATTATAGTAGGTATATTAGCTTTATTTACAGAAGCCAGTTTTGATGGAGTATTAATGACTTTAGTTTTTTACTTCTTTAGATATGATAAAATTAAATTATCTATTGGATACGTTTTTATTTCGTTGTTTGAGCTTATTATGGTTAGTGGTGAAGGATTAACTTATGTAAATTTATTTGTGTTAAATTACCAATGGTTAATGATTTTTGCTCTTCCACTTATTCTTATGTATGATGGTGAAAGAGGACTAAATAACAAATTTATAAAATACATGTTTTATACTTTTTATCCTATACACTTATGGATAATTACTATAATATCTCATTTTTTAAAGTAATATAAAAAAGGTTAATTATTTATACTATATAATTGTAGATTTCACCTTTGATGGTTATTTAATATCTACAATTATATTTCTATTTCTCTTAAGTAGGTTTAATTTCTTTGAAATTCCCTTCTTCTTTGAAATATTCTGATAGTCTTTTCATAGTCAATATCTTATTGATATTTTTTAATAAAAGACAGATATTATTAAAAGCTAATCTATATAATAGACTAATAGTTATTGATTTTGGTTTAAATATATTTATGAAAGTGAGTTAGATAATATAGATAAATATAAGTGTTTAATATATATTAATATTATATTAGAAAAAACTTTAAAAACTATTGTGGTTATATGAGTTTTTTCTGCATATAATGATAGTATAGATATATAATAAAAGCCTATACCAACCTAATTATCTTGTTACCTATTATTGTATTGCATGGTAAAATTATGTTATACTATAAAAAATTAAAATTTCGTAGGTGTGGATGGCTACGGTGGTTGAACGTTTTCCACCTTGGGCTATGAATAATGTTTTATTATAGCTTAAGGAGGTGGCATTGGATATGCTAGAACTTTTAATAAAAGGAATTTTTGTGATTTGTATTCTTAGTTTAATATTAAAGCACAATCTTTTTATTTCCACTATAAAGATCAAGGTTAGATTTCTTGGTTTAGATATAGAAGTTGATAGCAAAGAGAAAAAGCACCCATCCTCCAAAGATTAGTGCCCTTTCCCTTATTTAACATATTTATAAGTTAAAAATCCAATAGCCCTAAACATACCACTAAGGTGGTACGCAGCTTATACCAAATAATATATTTGGATTTCTGCCTAAAACGTTCTAGGATGGCTTAGTGTTCTCAGCACTAAGCCTTTTTTAGAATTTTAAAAAAACTTATTTAAAAAATTTTGTTCTTTAAAGTTATCTTATGAATTTACCTAGTATATATTATATCAAAAATCACATGAAAATAAACATAATAACTTAATTAATACAAATATTTTATCACCATAAATAGTATATTCATATAGAATACTTTCAGTACTACAAAAGTAAAAAAATACATTAATGATTTTTATTACTACCTTAATTTTTATTTATTATAAATATAAAAAATTATTACATAAATTTTAAAAAACAATATTTTTTTAGTATATATTAGAATAAGAATTAATTTTAGAAAAAGAATTTAAAATACTAGAAGTTAGTACAATTGAAAAAAGAATTGCATTAAGCTTGATTACTTGAATTTATTAATGCTTATATTGTTAAAAAATTATTTATTTTTTTACTTATGTCTATACTAATTGGTAAAATTATGTTATACTGGAAAAGTAAAAAAATTCAAATTCCGTAGGTGTGGATGGCTACGGTGGTTGTACGTTTTCCGCCTTGGGCTATGGATGATTTTTCATTATAGCTTAAGGGGGTGGTATTGGATATGCTAGAACTTTTGATAAAAGGAGTTTTTGTGGTTTGTATTATTAGCTTAATATTAAAGCACAATCTTTTTATTTCCACTATAAAAATCAAGGTTAGGTTTCTTGGTTTAGATATAGAAGTTGATAGCAAAGAGAAAAAGCACCCATCCTCCAAAGATTAGTGCCTTTTCCTTGTTTAACATATTTATAAGTTAAAAATCCAATAGCCCTAAAACATATCACTAAATTAGTGGGCAGCTAAACCAAAAGGTATTTGGTTTCTGCTTAAAAACGTTCTAGGAATGGCTTAGTGTTCTCAGCACTAAGCCTTTTCTATTTAGGATTTTTAAAAGCTTAAATAGAAAAGTATATAATATAAATATTTTATAACCATAAATATTATATTCAAATTCAATACTTTTAGTACTATAAAAATTTAAAATACATTGTACATAAATTTTATTTGCTTTAAAACCAAGATAATTATTACATAAATTAAAAAATGTAATAAATTTTATATATCTTATTTCTTTAAATATATAATTAATTTATATATCTATATTAATTATATTTTATAAATATAATTGTATACTGTTATTATATGATATTAATGGTATTTTTTCAATAAAATTATTCTTAATACAAATAAATTATACATTAATATATGCTTTACTACAAATTTATATAATTAGTTTATGTAAAAATAATTGTAATATGATAAATATATATTTTTTTGTTCAAAATAATTTTTATTTTTTATATAAAATAGAAATTATAATACCAGAAATAGATATCAAAAATCAGCATTTTTAATAAATTTGACATATTAAACAATTTTAGTTGTCCAGCTCTCACAATTCCAAGTTTCTGTTACTATATCTTCATAAAATTCTTTTTCGTGGCAAACTAATAGTATAGAGCCTTTATATTCTTTTAATGCTCTTTTTAATTCTTCTTTTGCTTCTACATCTAAGTGATTAGTAGGTTCGTCTAGTATTAGTATATTAGTTTCTCTATTTAGAATTTTACAAAGTCTTACTTTTGCTGCTTCTCCACCAGATAATACTACTATTTTAGATTCTAATTGTTTAGTTGTTAATCCGCATTTTGCAAGGGCTGATCTTATTTCATATTGAGTAAATACAGGGAACTCTTTCCATACTTCTTCTATACAGGTATTATAATTAGATTCCCTTTCTTCTTGTTCAAAATATCCTATGTATTGATAATCTCCTAGGGTAGCTTCCCCTTCTAATGGTTTTATGCTTCCTAATAAACTTTTTAATAATGTAGTTTTTCCAAGACCGTTTGCTCCTACTAAGGCTATCTTTTGGCCTCTTTCCATTTTTATATTTAAAGGTTTTGTTAAAGGTGAGTCATAACCTATAACTAAATCTTTAGTTTCAAATATAACTTTTCCAGAGGCTCTAGCTTGTTTAAAATTAAATTCTGGCTTTGGCTTTTCCTTTGTTAATTCTATTTTATCTATTTTGTCTAATTGCTTTTGCCTAGATCTTGCCATACCAACTGTAGCAACTCTTGCTTTGTTTCTTGCTATAAAATCTTCTAATTTTGATATTTCTGCTTGTTGTCTTTCATAAGCTACTTCTAGTCTTTTTTTATTTTCTTCATATATTCTTCTAAATTCATAATAATCTCCTACATAACGAGTGAGCCTTTTATTTTCTACATGATAAATTAAATTTATTACTTCATTTAAAAATGGTATATCATGGGATATCAAAATAAAAGCATTTTCATAGTTTTTAAGATAATTTTTAAGCCATGCTATATGATCTTCATCTAAATAATTTGTAGGCTCATCTAAAAGTAATATATCTGGATTTTCTAAAAGAAGTTTTGCTAAAAGTATTTTTGTTCTTTGTCCTCCTGATAAATCTGATACATCCTTATCTAAACCTATATCAGCAATACCAAGGCCTCTTGCTACCTCTTCTATTTTAGCATCTATTATATAAAAGTCATTATTGTCTAACATATCTTGTATAGTAGCTGTTCTATTTAACATTTTTTCCATTTCTTCTTGGGATACATCCCCCATTTTCATATATAAATCATTCATTTCTTTTTCTAGATTAAATAGATAATCAAAAGCTTCTCTTAAAACCTCTCTAATGGATTTTCCTTTTGTAAGATTAGCATGCTGATCCATATATCCTACTCTAACGTCTTTTGACCATTGAATTTTACCCTCGTCTGGCATCAGCTTTCCTGTTATTATATTCATAAATGTAGACTTACCTTCTCCATTAGCTCCAATAAGTCCTACATGTTCTCCTTTTAAAAGTCTAAAGGATACTTCCTCAAAAATAGCTCTGTCTCCAAATCCATGACTAATATCCTTAACTGTTAGTATACTCATATGTAAAAATCCTCCTGAAAATATAATCTAAAATAAACTTTAATTTATAAATAAAGCCTTGTCAATAATTTATTAAAAATATAAATTTAAATTTTTTTATAAATATATTGAAAAATAAAAATAAGAGAGCCAATATATTTAAATAAGGGGTAAACAATGATTAAAAAGGCTCTCTTATAATTTATATTATAAAATTTTGATATAGGTTTTATAGTTTTATGAAATCAATTTAAATTATCTGTATTTTAAAACTATAGTATTATTATTAGTTTTATTTAAATTACATTTATATAGTTTTTTACACTATCTAACTCTATATTTAGTATGAAGAAGTTCATGAGCTTTTTCACCATAAGGCTCTCCTAAATATTCTTCATAAAGCTTCTTTATATATGGGTTTTCGTGGGATTTTCTTATTTGCTTATTTCTATCTTCTTTATATAGGGATTCTGTTCTTTTTTTCAATATACTTGTATTACCATAAATATAAGGTTGACCACCACCATCTACACATCCTGAGGGACAAGCCATGATTTCTATCATATGATATTTAGATTTTCCATCTCTTATATCATTTAAGAGTTTTCTAGCATTGCCTAATCCACTAGCTATGGCTACTTTAACTTCTGTATCTTTTATGTTTATTGTAGCTTCTCTTATGCCCTCTTCACCGCGGACACCTATAAACTCTACATCTTTTAAGGTATCTTTAGTAACCCATTCATAGGCAGTTCTTAAAGCTGCTTCCATAACACCACCGGTAGTTCCGAAAATTACTGAAGCTCCTGTAGATTCACCCAATGGATTATCAAACTCTTCTTCTTGTAGTGAATTAAAATCTATACCTGCTTCTATTATCATTTTAGCCAATTCTCTTGTACTTATAACAATATCAACATCAGCAATTCCATTTCTTTTCATTTCTTCTCTTTTTGCTTCATACTTTTTAGCAAGACAAGGCATTACAGATACTACTATAATATCTTTAGGGTCTATTTCCATTTTTTCAGCTAAATAGCTTTTAGCTATGGATCCAAACATTTGTTGAGGTGATTTACAACTAGATGGTATATCCATCAAATCATTAAAGTTGTGTTCAAAAAATTTTATCCATCCTGGGCAACAACTTGTGAGCATGGGAAGTGTTCCACCATGTTCTAGTCTATGAATAAATTCTGAAGCTTCTTCCATAATAGTTAAGTCTGCTGCAAAATCTGTATCAAAAACTTTATCAAAACCTAATTGACGAAGGGCTGCTACCATTTTCCCAGTAACAGCTGTTCCAGGTTCTAATCCAAACTCTTCACCTAAAGCAGCTCTAATAGCTGGAGCAGTTTGTACAATAACAATTTTATCCTTTTGTGATATTGCATCCCAAACTTTACTTGTATTATTAACTTCTGTTAAAGCACCAGTTGGACAGACAGAAACACATTGTCCACAGAAGGTACAATTAGTATTTTTTATAGCTTCGGAAAAGGCTGGAGCTACTACAGTTTCAAAACCTCTTCCTATAGCAGATAGAGTTCCTACAGTTTGGACTTCATTACACATAGCTATACATCTTCTACAAAGTATACATTTATCCATATCTCTAACTATGGAATAACTAGAAATATCTAAAGGATACATGGATATTTCACCTTGATATTTCATTTCTCTTATTCCCATATCTGCAGCTAATTTTTGTAGTTCACACTTTGTATTTTTCTCGCAAAGTAAACAGTCTTTTGGATGATCAGATAAAAGTAGTTCTATTATGGCTCTTCTAGATTTTATAGCTCTTATGGAATTAGTTTTTACTACCATTCCTTCCCCTACAGGGGTACAACAGGCTGGTGCTAAATTTTTTCTCCCTTCTACTTCTACTACACAAACCCTACAAGAACCAGGTTTATTTTCTGTTTTATTATCGTTAAGATGAAAATTACATAGAGTTGGTATATTTATATTTAAAAGTTTGGCCGCATCTAATATGCTAGTTCCATTTTCTACTTTAACTTCTTTACCATTTATATTTAAACTTACTAAACTCATTTTATTCACCTCTTTCTTCCTATTTCTTTATAATAGCACCAACTGGACAGGCACTATAACAGTTTCCGCATTTAATACATTTATCTTGATTTATAAAATGTTTTTCTTTAACTTTTCCTATTATACAAGATACTGGACATCCTTTTGCACATTTAGTACATCCAATACATTTATCAGTAACTTCATAATGAAGTAAGTTTTTACAAGTACCTGATGGACATCTTTTTTCATTAACATGAGCTTCGTATTCATCCATAAAATATCTCATAGTACTTAATATTGGATTTGGTGCAGTTTGTCCTAACCCACACAAGGATGTATCCTTTATTATTTGTGCTAACTCATCTAATTTATTTAAGTCTTCTTCTGAACCTTTCCCATTGGTTATCTTTATTAAGGTTTCTAAAAGTCGTTTATTACCAACTCTACAAGGGGTACATTTACCACAGGATTCATCTACTGTAAACTCAAGGTAGAATTTTGCTATGTCTACCATACAATTATCTTCATCCATAACAATCATTCCGCCAGATCCCATCATAGAACCAATAGAGGTTAATGATTCATAGTCTATAGGAATGTCTAAAAGTGAAGCTGGAATACATCCACCAGAAGGTCCGCCTGTTTGAACAGCTTTGAATTTTTTACCGTTTTTTATACCGCCGCCTATATCGTATATTATTTCTCTTAAAGTAGTGCCCATAGGGACTTCTACTAAGCCTACATTATTTATCTTTCCTGCTAGAGCAAAAACTTTTGTACCATTGGATTTTTCTGTACCTATAGATCTATACCAATCTGCTCCATTATTTATTATGGCAGGTATATTTGCTAAAGTTTCTACATTATTTACTACTGTTGGCTTATTCCAAAGACCAGATTCTGCTGGGAATGGTGGCTTATAGGTAGGTTCTCCCCTTTCTCCTTCTATAGAGTGTATTAATGCAGTTTCTTCACCACATACAAAGGCTCCTGCACCATATTTTATTTCTATATTAAAATTAAAATCTGTATTTAAAATAGTTTCTCCTAAAAGACCGTATTCTTTAGCTTGATCCATAGCTATTTTTAATCTATTAACAGCTAAAGGATACTCTGCTCTTATATATATACGACCTTCTGATGCTCCTATAGCATATCCAGCTATAGCCATGGCTTCAATTATGCTATGAGGATCTCCTTCTAATATAGAACGATCCATAAAAGCACCTGGATCACCTTCATCTGCATTACAGATTATATATTTAACATCACTATCATACATTTTACCAAAGCCCCATTTTTTGCCTGTAGGAAAGCCACCACCGCCTCTTCCTCTAAGACCTGAGTTAGTTATTAATTTTATTAATTCATCAGGGGTCATTTCACTTAAAACTTTTCCTAAAGCTAAATATCCTTCTGATCCTATACTTTCTTTTATATCCTCTGGATTTATAAGACCACAATTTCTAAGTGCAATTCTCTTTTGTTTCTTGTAAAAGGACATTTCATCTTGTCTTTTTACTTTTTCTTTAAGGGTTGGTTCTTCATAAAGCAATCGCTGTACTACTTCACCTTTTAATAAATGTTTTTCTGCTATTTCCTTAGCATCTTCTGGTTTTACTTTAACATAAAAAACATTATCAGGATTTATTTTAACTATAGGTCCTTTTTCACAAAATCCAAAACATCCTGTTATAGAAACCTTTACTTCATCTTGGATTCCTAATTTGTTTATTTCTGCGTTTAAATTTTCTACGATTTTGTCACTATCAGCTGATTTACATCCAGTACCACCACAAACCAATATAAGTCTTTCACATTTTTTATTTTCTACTGCTGTTTCTTCTTCATGAGTGGTATGTCTACTTTTAAGTAAATCTTTATAGTTTTCATAATAGCTTTTTAATTCTTTATAAGAGTTAATTTTATCCATAAATACCCCTCCTATGCCCCGTATTCTTCTAATACTTTATCTACTTCATTTTTAGTAAAATGTCCATATACTTTATCATTAATTGTGACTACTGGAGCTAAACCACAGGCACCAACACATCTTAAAACTTGTAATGTAAATTTCCCATCTTTAGTGGTTTCTCCAACTTTTATATTTAATTTTTTTTCAAATTCTGAAAGTACATCTCCAGCTCCCTTTACAAAGCAAGCTGTGCCCATACAGACATTTATAACGTTTTCTCCTTTTGGTTCTGTAGTAAAATAAGAATAAAAAGTAATAACTCCATAAACTTTTGAAACAGGAATGTCTAATTTTTTAGCTACAAATTCTTGCACATCATTTGGAAGATATCCAAAAATATGCTGAGCCTTATGAAGTACTTCTATAAGGGATCCTTTCTTATTGGATACATTGTTTATATATTCTTCTAGTTCTTTGAAGTTTGTGTTTAATAATTCGTTGGAACACATAGGAATCCTCCCCCTTTTGCTACTTGAAAAATCTATTTATTTTTTTATTTTATATTATACTACAGATTCTTTAGAAAATTAATATATTTCGGAAAATTAATTGTGATAAATTTCATTTCATCAAATATATCGAATTTTAATCGTTTTATAGGCTTTCATAGGTTTATTTAGCAATATATAGTTTAAATCTTTCATTTTCATGAATTATAAATTATAATAAAACAATACAAATCATTCACAAAATGCTATTTAAAAATAAAATAGATTCAAGATTAACACTACAAATATAAAAAATGCATTTATAAATAAATTTAGCTTTTATGATAAACTTTAAATTTATTTATAAGTTTAAAATCTTGCTAGATTTAAAGCTGATAAATATTATTGATAAACTTTTTATATTTGGTACATTAAATTTGAATCTATTTTTATATAATTTAATGATATTTTATATTTATATTTCTAATAATTTTGGACCAGACAAATTTATTGCTATAGCGCCTAATGGTGCTGTAATTAAAATTGATAAAACTGATATTGCTAAAATAATATCTCCAGAAGCTACGCTATTAGCTAATGGTACTGCACCCATAGCGGCTTGAACTGTAGCTTTAGGAGTATAGGATATAACGCAAAATAGTTTTTCTTTTTTATTTAAATTTGAACCTTTAAGAGAAATTAATACTCCTATACTTCTTCCTATAAGGCCTAAAGCAATAATTATTATACCTAAAAATCCAGATTTAAAAGCTACTACCATATTTACTTCAGCACCTACAAGAACAAATAGAAGTATTTGAGCAAAAACCCATATTTCATTTAGTCCTTTGGATAATTTATCTCCTACATTAGGAATTCTATCAGATACCATAAAGCCTAATGCCATAACACCTAATAAACTTGCTATTTCTAATTTACCTTTTAGTAAAGTTTCTATTAGAGTAAGCATAATAGATATGCTAAGTATGATTAATATTTCTTTAGTATTATCTATATTATATTTTCTAAATATCTTTATAATAATTATTGCTGATAATATGCCAATCAATGTACCTAACATTATAGAAACAGGTATTTTTAAGACTTGCATGCTTATATTTATGTTTTTACCAGAATATAATCCTAAAAATGTGCTAAATATTGTTATTGCAAAAACATCGTCTATGGAAGCTCCAGCCAATATGAGTGTTGGTATACCTTTAGATTTTCCAAGACCTTTGTCTATTAAGTTTAACATTTGAGGCACAACTACTGCTGGAGAAACTGCAGCAATAATAAAGCCTAATAATCCTCCTTGTATAAAAGAAAAACCTAAAAGTTTTGTAGAAGCTAATGCTATAAAAAACCCTTCTATAATTCCAGGCACGCAGCTTAATTTTAGAGCTGTTTTACCAACTAATTTTAGTTCATCTTTATTAAGCCCCAAACCTGCCCTTAATAAAATTACAATTAAAGCAATTTTTCTAAGATCTGCTGAAGTATTTAATATATCTTTGCTTAACCAATTTAAACCATGAGGTCCTATTAAAATACCTAATATTAGCATTCCCAAAAGACCTGGTAGTTTTAACTTTTCAAAAATCTTATTTGCAATTAATCCTAATAGAATAATAATAGCTAAACTTGATGCCATAAAATTTCCTCCCTTGAATTTTTGGCGTAAACACAAAAAACTCCTACAAATAATATAATTATTTGTAGGAGTCATTAGCATTACGCAATTTTGGCGAACTCCATCGCCTATTTATATTTGTTATTACTTACTTAAGTTACCATAAATCATTACTATAGTCAACATTATGCTAAATTAATAATACTTATATTTATATATTAAATTGTTTATTTATTAACAATTATATTTTCATACTATTTGCTTTATTAATAGACATTCTAATTATTAGTGCTCAATTTTAACCCTACATCTATTAATTCTTGCTTTTTATCTATTATATTTGTCCATTTTTTTGGTAGAGCATCATATCCATAATATACACCAGCTAGTCCCCCAGTTATTGCACCTATACTTCCTGAATTTCCTCCTAAATTAACAGCTTCACATATAGCTTCTTCCGCTGTAGATGTATTCATAATACACCAAATAGCACACATTAATGAATCTACTACAAAAGGTGATGAATTTAATGAATGTTTATTTATAGTTGTTATTTCATAAAATTCATCAAAATTTTTAAGCCCTATTTTTAATGCCTCATCTTTATCATATCCATTTATATAATAATAAACTAATGTATTATATAAAAGACATGCTCTTTCTCCAATTTTACTTCTATGAGTTAGTTCAGATTGTTCTTTTGTTATTTTAAGTATTTCATCATAATCTTTATAATATAAAGCTACAGGCAAACTTCTCTTTAAGGCTCCATTTCCAGTAGCTTGCCAATTAAGAACTTCACTACTATGAAGGCTTGCTTCATACCAGTTTTTACATTCTAAAAATTTTTCTATAGTACATTTTACTGTAGTGCCTCCATATTTTATTAAGTCCTTATATACTTTTATAAATTCATCCCCTATTTTATCCTTTGGATCTTCTGGATTATTTAATATTCCTTTAGCCACACATAACATCATTAAAGTAGTATCTGTTGTACAACCTGGTTTTAAATCAAAAACCCCGCCACCAACAATTTCTTTTAAATATCCATAGTTATTAATTTCTTCTTTATCCGTATTTTCTAATGTTATACCTAAAGCATCTCCACAGGCTACTCCAAATAATCCTCCTAATATTCTAGTTTTTGTATCCATAATTAATGCCCTCCATACTAAAAAATAAATTCATTTGTTCTTTTATTATATCATATAACTATACCATAAATAATATTAAGAATACAAAATTCAGAATATTTTTAATTTATTAATATATGACTATTATATATTTTTCAATGCATTTGTAATATTAAATAATAGGTTGTAAAATCTATTATAATATAGTAAAATTTATAAAGCACACAGGTTATTATTATACATATTGGAGGTTAAAAAGGTGGCAAAAAATAAAAAAATACCATTTCTAGAGTTTATACCTATAATAGTTATATCCTTTTTACTTTTAAAGTTTATAAACAACATAGAAGATATTTATTCTTTTATGAAATCTTTTTTATCAATATTGGTTCCGTTTTTTTGGGCTTTTGGAATTGCTTATATGTTAAATCCATTAATGAAATATTTTCAAAATAAATTCAAATTAAACAGGATATTGAGTATTATTTTAACTTATATAATTGTAATTGGACTTTTAACATTATTTATAAATACTTTTGTTCCTAAGATTATAAAAAATGTTGGAGATCTATTTGCTCACAGCCCTGATTATATTAATAAAACAATTCAGTGGTTTAATGAGAATATAAAATATTCCAAGGCCTATGATATGTTAATGGAAAATTCTCAAATAAGCAATAATATACCTAATTTAATAAATAAAATATCTAATTTAACTAATACATTCATAAATACATTTTTAAATACTACAATAAAATTTACTTCATCTTTAGTTAAATTTGTATTTGGATTAATCATTTCTATATATCTTTTATTAGATAAAGAAAGTCTTATAGAAAACTTTAAGAAATTTATACTAGCACTAACTGGTGAAAAAATTTATTCAAAAACTTTAAGTTTTTTTAAAGAAGTGGATCTAGTTTTTTCAAAGTTCATAATAGGTAAAGCTATAGATTCTTTAATAATTGGATTGATGTGCTTTGCAGGATTAAATATAATGAAAGTTCCTTATGCTGCTTTAATAGCTTTTATTGTAGGAATAACAAACATGATTCCTTATTTTGGACCTTTTATAGGAATGATACCTGCTTTTGTAATAACTTTATTTTTTAATTATATAAAAGCTATTTGGGTTTTAATTTTTATAGTGATACTTCAACAATTTGATGGTTGGTATTTAGGACCTAAAATTCTTGGAAATCAAGTTGGTCTAAGCCCTATATGGATAATATTTGCCATAACTATTGGTGGAGGAACTTTTGGTGTAATGGGAATGTTTTTATCAGTACCTATTGCTGCTATTATAAAAATTTACTTAGATAAATACATAGAAATGAAATTAGATAAAAAATAAATTAAAATTATGATAAGTGGATATCTTAAAATCAATTATATTTTAAGATATCCATTTTAATAATGCTTATTTATCAGAGTTACATTTCTTTTTATTTAAAAACCAATTCTTTATTCCACCTTTAGATAGATTATTCCCTGCCTTAAGTTTTTTAGTATAAATTAATTCATTACCATTTAATATGGAAAGAGAACCGAAATCTTCACCTTTCTTTACTTTCCAATTTAATTCTTTAGGCTTATTTATTTTTATGGAATAATCTATACCATTTTTAAAAGGAATAATTATATCTTTATCTGAGATTATGTTTACAGAACCTTCTTCAAAAACTGCTTGATCTAAAACGTCCCCTTTAGTACATATTTTTTTAAAATCATAATTATTTTTTACAAAATCATGTATCTTTGTTGTTTCATCCCATCTAGGAGTACAGTTTAAAACTACTATTATAATATCGTTACCATTGACTTTAGAAGATGTTACTAAACATTTACCTGCTTTACCAGTATATCCTGTTTTAACTCCATCCGCTTCAGGTATTTTCCAAAGTATTTTGTTTATATTATGGTAATCTCTTGTAAAATTAAACTCTTCTTTTTTCACATCTTTTGAGGAAACTATTTGATTGAAGAGTTCATGTTTTTTTGCTGCTGCAGTAGCTAAAGCTAAATCATAAGCTGTAGAGTAATGCTCATCTTTATCTAAACCATGAGGGGTTACGAAGTGAGAATTGAGAAGTCCTATTTCACTAGCATATTCATTCATAAGTTTAGAAAAATCTTCTACACTTCCTGCTATGCCTTCTGCTATAGCAATGGCAGCATCATTACCAGATCTTAGCATAAGTCCATAAAGCAATTCTCTTAATGTTATTTTTTCACCTTTTTTATAGCCTACTGTGGATCCTTTTATTTTATCTGCATTTGCAGAGATTTCTATCTTTCTATCTAAATCTCCATATTTTAAAGCTACTAGTGTGGTCATTATTTTTGTTGTACTAGCAATAGGAACTATTTCATTAGCTGATTTTTCAAATAGCACTATTCCTGTATCCTTATCTATAGCAATAGCACATCTAGCATTAATATAAGGAGGTTTATTTTTTTTTGATTCTTCTTTTCCATAAGTTTTAGTTGGAATTAATGTAATTATAAATATTAAAGAAAGTATTAATATAATTTTGTTTTTTAGAGTTTTTTTCATCTTATTCACTCTCCAGTTATGTTCTATTTGTTGTTTTTTAGAGTATAATTTTTTAGTTTACTTTTATTTTAATTTACATAATTTTTTATATGTTTACTTAATATGATGATTATATTTTTTACTATTGGCAATAATTTATAATATTTAAATTCCTAGGAGGCTTTTAACATGCTTTTTTTTATTATTTCTATATTTATAATTTTTATACTCATTTTAGTAATACCATTTAAAATAACAGTTATATATACTAATAAGCATCTTGATGTATATGTATATAGTTTTAAATGGACTCAACAGAAAAATGAAAATACTACTGATACAAAAACAAGTGAGAAAAAAGATAATAAGAAGAAGAAAGCTTTAAAAATAACTTTAGAAAAATGTAATTATAAACCGAAGGCAGATATATATGCTTTTTTAAATTACGATTTAGAAGATGCAGCCTATTCAGCCATTACTTATGGTATCTTACAAAGTTTAATGCCTTATGTTTATAATTATTTAATTAAAATAATTAAACTTAAAAATTTTAATTATAATATAACTCCTTTATTTAAAAATAAAAACTTAATAGAATTTAAATTTAAAGGTATATTTTATATAAGCTTGGTAAAAATTATATATATATACATTTCATTTAAAAGAAATTATAAAAGTTTACAAAAAGCATAAAATAAATTTATTAACGAAATTTTTTAAATAAAAGTATGTTGGTAAATTATATTAAGGAGGTTTTTTTATGGATAGTCATCCTATTGAAAATTTAATGAAAAATACCATGGAAAACATAAAAGACATGATAGATGTAAATACAATTGTAGGTGATGCTTTAAATAGTACTGATGGCACTACAATTGTACCTATATCTAAAGTTTCTTTTGGGTTTGCTTCTGGTGGTTCTGAATATCTATCTGAAAAGCAAAATGAAAATGACTTAAATTATCCTTTTGGTGGAGGTTCTGGAGCAGGTGTTACTGTAAAACCAGTAGCTTTTTTAGTAATAAAAGGTGATCAAATAAGACTTTTATCTGTAGATCATAAAAACACTTATGAAAAAATAATAGATAATGTACCTCAAATAATGGATATGTTAAAAGATAAGTTTGGTTGTAATAAAAAAGAAGATGATTCTAAAGAAAATTCCAATGATAATAATTTCAATAATCATGAAATATAAATAAAAGCCCCTTAAATATATATTAGGGGCTTTTACCTGAGTTTTTAATATATTAAAGATTTTAATTTTCTTCTTTACTAAATTCATTTAATAAATCTTCTAGATTAGGTATAGATTCTATACTATCTAAACCAAAAAATTTTAAAAATTCTTCTGTAGTACTATACAATATAGGTTTACCTGGAACATCCAGTCTACCACATTCTTTTATAATATTTTTTTCTAACAAGGTATATATAGCTCTATCGCTTTTTACTCCTCTTATTTCATCTATAGCAACTCTAGTTATTGGTTGCTTATATGCTATTATTGATAATGTTTCTAATGCTGCCTGAGATAGAGATTGTCTTACGTTAGTTTTTAATAGCTTTTCTACATATATACTATTTTCTGGTTTAGTTACTAATTGAACAGCTTTATTATGTATTAATATTTTTATCCCCCTATCTTTACTAGCATAGTTATTTTTCATTTCATTAAGTAATACGCTTACTTTATCTTGTTTACAATTTAGTATACTTGCTAAGTCTTTTATGGTAATAGGCTCTCCTCTCATAAATAAAAGTGATTCTATTATAGATTTATATTTATTTTTTTGGGATACTTCATTTATCTCTAATTGTTCTTCATAATCTTTATTCACCTACAACGCCTCTTTCTATATATATATCATTAAAATTATTAGATTGGTATACCTGTATGTTTTTTAATTTTATAAGCTCTAATATAGCTAAAAAAGTTACTACTACCTCCATCTTACAACTACATTCTTTAATAAAATCGGAAAAAAGCCACTTTTCTTTTGAAATTAATTTCTCACCTATATATTTTATCTTATCTTCTATTTTGTATTTATCTAATTGTATTTCTCCTTTAAACTCCATATTCTCATTCATTTTATTTGAATATTTATTTATTAAATCATTATATGTATTATATAAATTTAGCATAGTTACATCTTTGAGTAATTCTTCTGTTGTTGTTTCTTTATTTTTAATTTCTATAATTTCAGGTTTTTTACTAAAGGATGTTCCACTTATTTTCTGACGAGTCTTAAAAAATTCTGCAGAAGCTTTAAATTTTTTATATTCTAAAAGTTTATTTAATAGTTCTTTTTGAGGGTCATTTTCTTCCTCCTCTTTTTCTTCTTCTACTTTAGGCAATAAATATTTAGATTTTATTTCAATCAAAGTAGCAGCCATAACTATAAATTCTGAAGTTATTTCTAAGTCTAATTCTTCCATTTGGTTTAAATATTGCAAATACTGATTAGTTATTTCATATATACTTACATCATATATTTCCATTTTGTTTTTCTTAATTAAATGTAATAATAAATCAAAAGGTCCATCGAAATTATGTATTTTTATATTTAATGGCATTTTTTATCTCTCCTATATTATCTATTAAAAAATTTTTCATCTAATAATCTTAAGTTAATTTTATATTTTTCATATATTATAGTATAAATCCTATTTCTTTAAAAATGCTTTGTCCATGTTTACCTTTTATTGAATAAAGTACATTTAATATTCTAACATAAATATTGGAATAATCTAATAAAATATTTTTTAACTCCAATAAATCTATATATATTAAATTATATTTATAGAAGTTCTTTATTTTATTTATTACTTCTAATTCTTTTTCTGTAAATTTATTTAGTATACTCATACTTAAATAAAGCTAACATGAAATAGTCATGTTAGCTTTTTCCTCCTTTTGAATCACATATATTTTTATTATATACCTTTATCTATTAATCTTTCAAATCCGCCCTTAAAATGATTAAAGATCCCTGATTTTCTTATATTTCTATCAGAAGTTATTTTAACTTTGCCTATTAAATTACCATCTGAATAAAATTCACATATACCCACTTCTTCATTTATTTTATACTCTTTTTTATTTTCATCTATGATACATTTATTAGTTATTTTTGTCTTTTTACCTTTTTCTACTATAGCATTTAGATCTTCACAGGATTTTGCCATAAAATATTTATCACCTTTAGAATTTAATGATATCTTTGATATTATATCACCTTTTTTAACTAAAGTTTTAGATTGAAATTTTGAAAATCCATAATTCATAAGTTTACTAGCATCTTTATTTCTTATTTTATAAGTTGGAGCTCCCATTATTACTGCTAACATTCTTACTCCATCTCGTGTTGCTGTAGCTGATATACAATATTTAGCTTCATCTGTAAATCCTGTTTTTAATCCATCACACCCTTTAAAAAATCTAACAAGTTTGTTGTGATTTACTAATCCTATGGGACTTTTTCTTCCTTCTGATATAGTTTCCATATATGTTCCTGTATATTTTAATATTTGTTTATGTTTTAGTAGTTCTCTTGACATTATAGATATATCATGAGCTGAGGTTTTATGACCTTCTTCAGTTAATCCAGTACAATTTTTAAAAGATGTATCTTTCATATTTAACTTTTGTGCTCTATCATTCATTAGTTTTACAAATGCCTCTTCACTACCTGCTAAGTATTCTCCCATAGCCACTGCTGCATCGTTTCCAGAAGCTATTGCTATCCCCTTTAAAAGTTCTTCAACAGTTCTCTCTTCTCCAACATCTAAAAGCATAGTGCTGCCACCCATTTTTTTAGCATTTTCACTTATAGTAACTTTATCATTTAGTTTTATTTTCCCACTATCTACAGCTTCCATTGTTAGGAGCATTGTCATAATTTTTGTAACTGATGCTGGAGCAAATTTTTCATGAGAATTTTTTTCATATATAACTTTTCCTGTTGTAGGCTCAATAAGAAGTGCAGATTTAGCTTCTACATCTAAACCACTTTCTTCATTAAGATTTTTTTCTTCTGTTTTTTCTTCTTCTTTTAAATTATTTTGTTTACTATACGCACTTACAGGTGTTACAAATACACCAAAAATAAAAGTTATGGTAATTATTACACTGAAAAAGTAATAAATTTTTCTTTTCATTTATATTTCCCTCCTTTACAAATATTTTCTCCTAAATTTCATAATATTATCACGGAAAAATTTTCTATGGAATAAAATTAAATTGTATTAGGAGGGATTAATAGAATTAATTTAAAGAAAAATATCTCATTCTAAAACAATTAATAGCTACATAATATAATTTATTCATTAGTTTATAATTTGCATAGGCCCCTATTGGAGCTCCTATACCTGGAATAATTTGAAGCATCTTTGAAAAATCTATATAATCCCTATACTCTTGTTGAAATTCTCTCCAATTAAAATCATTAATATCCTTTGGTAAGTTTTCGCTATAACTGCTCCAATTTATAATTTTATTATAGGTTCTTTTCCTTTCACTTCCTTCTGAAAAAGCTAACTTAAAAATATATAAAATATATATTCTTTCTTTATAATCTCTAGCATCAATGCCATATATATTAGCTAAATTAAATAAAAAGTTAATTTTGATTGTAAGTAATATAGGAAAATCTGCAAGACCTAACATTAACCCACCTAATCCTGTACCTGCACCACTAATTGTTGCTGTTTTTCTATATAAATTCAACTTTTCATAAGCTAAATTTTCACGCTCTTGTAAAGTAGCTAATTGTGGAGATTTAACAGTGACATATTTAGAAGTAAAAAGTACAACCTTTATCATATTTTTAACTCCTTCAGTAATTACTTTATGAACTTTTTCAGGAATAAAACTATTAGTTTTATTCTGAACTTTTTTTGTAACTTTATAAACTATAGAATCTCTTTTAGTCATTTCTTTTTTGAAAATATTTAATTCATTTATAGCTTCTATTTCATACTTAGTCATTTAAAATTCTCCTTTTTTATTTTAATAAAGTATAATTGATTTATATATAATATTTGATTTATATATAATAATTATGTTTGTATATTAATCAATTTGTAAGGACCATTAACTTATTTTATATTTAAATAGGTTAATGGTCCTTAATAGTTATTTAAATTTAAATTCCATATTAACAGGATTATGATCTGTATTTTTAAATTCCATTGAATGAGCTTTTGTATTTATAACTTCTATATTATCTGATACTAAAAATCCATCTATAACTGCTGTAAAATTTTCTCCCTTTTTATAAGATGTAGCATCTGTTCGAGTAGTTGGAACATTTTTATCTGCTGCCCACTTAAATTCTTTTGGTTTAAAGCCATTAGGTATTTTTTGAAGCCAATCTGGCCATTCTTCTGTAGTTTTAAATATTAAAGGATCTGTTCCTGGGATTAAATGGTTCCAATCTCCTCCTATTATAATATAATTTTCTTTTTTATACTCTTTTATTATGTAATTTTTCAAAAAAGAAAGTTGCTGCTTTCTTATTTTACCTCCTTTATCATAAGCAGATAAATGAGAATTTATAAGAACTAACTCTCTACCATTTTCTAGTAAGATTCTAGATTCTAAAAAACATCTGTCTAGTTCTGCAAGTTGTCTTGGCCAACTTTCTTTACCTGGATACTGGTATCTAGTGGATGAATCAATTTTATACTTAGATAAATTTACTAGACCTGCATTAACAGTACCATGTGGTTTCAATATAGGTACTGGGACCCAAGGTGTTTTATAATTCAATGCCATACTTGAAGAATATGATTTAAAATTATTTTTTAAATAATCATATTGATTTATTCTAAAGCTCCTAGTTGAATTAGTATCTACCTCTTGTAAAAATATAAATGAATTATCATTTTTCTTTAAAAAATTAGTGATTTCATTTATATTTTCCATAGTTTTTTCTTTGCTAGAGGATCTAGACCCTTTACCTCCATCCATAAAGAAATCTTGTTTATTATCCATTCCACCGTAACCTATATTGAAAGTAACTATAGAAAATTTTCCTTTTGAATTTAATTTATTCTCTGTTTGTCCTTCAATGGATATTTTCATTTTATCCTTTGGTTTGTAATCTGTTACCGTCATAAATGAAATATATCCTATTGCAATTAATATAAATAAAATAATTACGCCTAATAAAACTTGTCCGATTTTTTTCACACTTAAGCACCATCCTCTTTCTGTATATATATTTTAAGTATATTTTAATTGGATAAAATTATCAATGAAAAACACAATAAACTTAGAATATTCTTCAAGTTTATTGTGTTCTCATTGATAATAATTAAATTACAAATATATTTTGCATTAAATTTCCAATAATTTTACAGATACTCCTTTTAAAGAACTTAAATCTTTAGTTAAAGTTTCTATATCTTCTTTTTTATTATTTAAAAGTTCTAATAGTATTAATCCAGATTTTGAGCAACTATCATTAGTAGCTTCATGAAGTCCTAATCTTGTTTTTATTATGCAACCATTTTTAGTTAAAATCTCTTGTACCTTTGGTGCAACTTCATTTCTAGGAGAAATTTTTATTGCCATAATTGAAAACATATTTGTTCCTCCTCTATGTTTATATAATTAAAGTTTTAATTTAAGTGCATTTTAAAACACTAGTGTACTTTTATAATATATTTAGTTATATTATTTTACTATATCATATATTAAAGGTAATTCTTCTTTTAACACTTCTTCTATAACATAATTATTTAATATATCTTTTGCCGCCTTCTCTCCTTTTATTTTATCATTAGCATGAACATATGCTACTATATCCCCTTCTTCAACCTTATCTGATCTCTTTTTATTTAAAACTATACCAACAGCTAAGTCTATAATACTATCTTTTGTAGCTCTGCCTGCTCCTAATTCTGAAGCTATTATTCCTATGCTTTCAGCATGAATTTTATTTATATAACCTTTTTTAGTAGAAACTACTGGGATTATATATTCTGCCTTAGGAAATCTATCTGTATTATCTACTAAAGTATCATCTCCTCCTTGTTCTCTAACAAACTCTTTTAATTTTTCTATAGCTAATCCTTTTTCTATAGTATTTAAAAGCATTTTTTTTGCTTCTTCTATAGTATTTGCTTTTTCAGCTAAAATAACCATATTACTTCCTAAAGTTAAACATAGTTCTAATAAATCTTTAGGACCTTTACCTCCTAGTGTATCTATAGCTTCTTTTACTTCTAAAGCATTTCCTATAGCATATCCTAAAGGTTGATTCATATCCGATAATATAGCTACAGTATTTTTACCTACACTCTTCCCTATATTCACCATTTCTTCTGCTAATTCTTTTGCAGTTTCTGGAGTTTTCATAAATGCTCCTTCTCCTACTTTTACATCTAAAACTATAGCATTAGCTCCTGCAGCTATTTTCTTGCTCATTATACTTGAAGCTATTAAAGAAGTGTTATCTACTGTAGCAGTAACATCTCTTAGAGCATATAATTTTTTATCCGCTGGAGCCAAATCTGCTGTTTGAGCTCCTACAGCTATTTTTATATTATTAACGTTATTTATAAATTTATCTTCTGTCATATTTACTGAAAAGCCTTTAAAAGATTCTAATTTGTCTATAGTTCCACCAGTATGACCTAAACCTCTTCCGGACATTTTAGCCACAGGTATACCTAAAGCTGCAACCATAGGTGCTAAAACTAAAGTAGTTGTATCACCAACCCCTCCAGTACTATGTTTGTCAACTTTTATTCCTTGTATTTTTGATAAGTCTAATATGTCACCAGAGTTAACCATAGCCATAGTTAAATCTACAGTTTCTCTTCTTTTCATTTTTTGAAAATATATAGCCATTAAAAGAGCTGAAGCTTGATAATCTGGAACATTTCCTTTAGTATATTCTGAAATAAAATAATTTATTTCTTCTTTACTTAGCTCTTCTCCATTTCTTTTTTTTAATATTAAATCATACATTCTCATAATTTATTCCTCCCTATAAACAAATAGTAATATAAATTTACTCTAACCAAAGCTTAGAAAATATTTAGCCATGAACCTCTCCAATATTTGCTTACCCTTTTAAGAATATCAGAATAAATATCGGTTAGTCATAGGATAAAACCTCAAATTTTCTTATTAAAAATATATTAAGTGATTCTTAGGGGCAAGTAGATATTACTCATGTAAAACATTTATATACTTGGCTCTAAGAATCACTTATTAGACTATATTTTATTAATAAATAAGTTCATTACATAACTTCTAGTATTGATTTTAATAATGATATAAATTTAGATCTTACTTTATTAGAAGTTTCTATAACTTCTTGATGATTTAGTGGTTGTTCTAATATACCTGCTGCCATGTTTGTAATACAAGATATTCCTAAAACTTTAATTCCAGCATGATTTGCTACTATAACTTCTGGTACTGTTGACATCCCTACTGCATCTGTTCCTAACATTCTTAGCATTTTTATTTCTGCTGGTGTTTCATATGAAGGGCCTGTCATCATGGAATATATTCCTTTTTGAAGAGAAAATCCTAGTTTTTCAGCTTCTTTTTCTGCAAGAGCTATTAAATTTCTATTATATGCTTCTGAAATATCTGGAAATCTTGGCCCAATTTCTTCATCATTGCTACCTATTAAAGGATTATCAAAAGCAAAATTAATATGATCCTTTATAATCATAAGATCTCCAGGAATATAATTTTCATTTACTCCACCTGCTGCATTTGTTACAATTATATTTTTTACTCCCAATTCTTTCATTATGTATACAGGAAGCACTACATCACTCATTTTATTTCCTTCATAATAATGGATTCTTCCTTGCATCATAATAACTTTTTTACCTTTTAAAGTTCCTACTACAAATTGACCCTTATGTCCTTTTATAGTTGAAGCTGGCATATTAGGTATATCTGAATATTTTATAATTTCTTTATTATCTATTTCCTCAGCTAAATCTCCTAAACCTGATCCTAGAATAACCCCAATTTCAGGCATTATTGATATTTTATTTTTTACAAAGTCTGAACTTTCTTTTATTTTCTTTAAATTCAAAATTAACTCCTCCTTCATCTTGAAAGCTTTATTAAAATTATGCCCTTGGATGAGCATTTTTATATACCTCTGCTATTTTACTCTTCTTTGATATACTAGAATAAATTTGAGTTGCAGCTAAATCCTTATGTCCTAAAAGTTCCTGTACAGATTTTATATCTGCACCATTTTGAAGTAAATGTACTGCAAAAGAATGCCTTAATGTATAAGAATCTATCTCTTTATCTATAGATGCTTCCTTTGCATAAAATTTTATTATTTTCCAAAAACCCTGTCTAGTCATTTGGGTTCCTTTTAAATTTAAAAATAAATAATCCAAATTATATGCATTTATAATTGGTCTTACTTCTAAATAATTTTTTAAACATTTTACAGCATAGGATCCTATAGGTATAATTCGTTCTCTTTTTTTACTTCCTCTACATTTTATATAATTAAACTTCAAGTTTATATCATATATATCTAAATTTAAAAGTTCTGTAATCTTAACACCTGTAGCATACATAAGTTCCAACATAGCCTTATCTCGCAATCCTTTTTTTGAAGAATTTGGGGAATTTAAAAGTTTGTCCACTTCTTCTACAGAAAGTATTTTAGGTATATTCCTCTCTATTTTAGGTATTTCATAACCTAATGTAGGATCCTCAGATACTATGTTTTTTTTAATCAAATATTTATAAAAATTTCTTATAGATACTATATTTCTTACAATAGAAGAATTAGCTCGCCCCTGTTTTTGTAAATACTGAACAAAAGCCATTATAGTAACTGTATCTACAGAAAGTATTTTCTCTTCTCTACTGCTTACGAAATCTCTAAACTTTTCCATATCTCTTCTATATGCATCTAAAGTATTTTTACTTAAATTTTTCTTTTGTAAATCTTTTATATAATTTTCTATAATATTTTTCATTTCCCATTCCCCTATTTTTTAGCCTTACTTTATTATATTCAACAAATTAACTTAAAAACCTTTTAAAAAATTATTAAAAACTAGTATATAATTATATATTATTTTTATTTTTAAATCTATGTTTTTAAATACTAGTGTACTGTTTTCATATACTTTGCTTTTTATAAAAAAGTTATATAATATCATATCCAAAATATTAGGCAATAGGGAACCAAAAAACAACAATATTAAGAAACACTTTATTAAAGTAATTATAGTCTTTTTATATTCTATCAACATAAAATATAAGCTCCTATTCTTGCTACTACTAATTTTATCATATTAGGTGTTATATACGATTCCATTAAAAATCCTACAAACATAATAAACACTACAAATATAAAGGAAAAAGAATAAGATGTAGCTCTTACCCATAATCCATTTTGAAATCCCCTATTATTTTTATCTCTTAATATTTGTATTGAAAATTCCATTGCTAAAACTGATGCAAATATTATACATGGAATGTATATTAAATTTTGAGGCAGCACACCTAAAACTGACATCCAAATTCCTTTCATTCCTAACCCATTTACAATAAAGCTTGTAGTGAATCCTATTGTAAATCCTTTTATTACATCTATTATGAGAATAACTGGAATTCCTATCATGGTTAATCCTAAAAACCAAATAGCTATTATAAGAGTTATATTGTTTTTTATAGCTTCAAATAAAATTGATTTAGAATCTACTCCATTAGATGAAATGCTTTTACTAAAACTCTCTACATAACTTAAAAGATCGCCTTTTTCAAAGGAACCCATATATTTTACAGAGTATATGCCTAAAACTATACCAGTACAAACACACAAAAGACTTATAATGTATAGCCAAAAGTTTTCTTGTACATGTCTGTTTATATTACTCAAAAATTTGTTTTCCATAATAAATTTATCCCCCTTTGTTCCTATCTTTTTTATATTTATGATTTACAAAAGAGGGATATTACTAATAATATTAAATTTTTTAATATTACCTTGTTATTGAATTATTTACAAGTATCATGGAGAAAATTATTTTTATTAACTAGAATATTTTTATTATAGGAAATGATTTTGTATATAAAGCAACAAATATTTACTAATCTTTAAATAAGTTATCCATCATAACTGCACTTATAGTTTTTCCATCTATTACTTCTCCAGATTTAATATACTCCTTTAACTTTTCAATATTGACTTCCAATAAATCTATAAATTCATCTTCATCTTGTATTCCTTCCCTGCCTTTGTAAAGATTAGTTCCTCTATAAATATATATGTATTCATTTGTAAAACCTGGAGATGTAACTATTTTACCTAAGTACTCCATATTTCCTGCTTTATACCCAGTTTCTTCTTCTAATTCCCTTATAGCTGAATCTTTTATATCTTCTCCATTTTCTATTTTACCTGCTGGTATTTCTAATATATGTTTATCTATAGCTTTCCTAAATTGATTTACTAAAAGTACTGTATTATTATCTTTATAAGCTAAGATTGCTACTGCTCCTGGATGTTTTACAATTTCTCTAAAAGACTCTTTACCATTCGGTAATTTTACCTTTTGTTTCACAACATTTATTATTTTTCCTTTGTATATTTCTTGTTCATCTAATGTTTTTTCATAAAAATTCATATCAAACACCTCTTTATATTTATTTTATTTATACTTATTTTAAATCTAATCTTATTGAAATTAATTATAATTTATTTTCTATAAAAAAACACCTTCTATATACTATATTTCTAAACAGTTTAACTTAAACATTACTATTATTATTTTGTGAAGTTGATTTTATTGCATTTACTCATTTCTATTATTAACTATAAAACAATTTTTTACTAAGAGATTATTTATCTATCTAAGAATACAAAAATAGAAGGGATTAATTTTAATACCCCTTCTATTTTTGTATAAATTATAATTTATATGTTTTTAGTTTTACTTTCTTTACTTTTAATAACATACTTTCTCTCATAAGAATTATACATCATTATAGCAACTAAACTAAAAAATATAGGTCCCATAATTGAAACTACTGTATCAGATTTTTTAATCTTAACTTATCAGCTACCATTGCAATAAATTCGGAATTAGTTGGTTTTCCTTTTCCATTATTTATAGTATATCCAAATATGTTGTTTATAGTTTCAACTTGACCTCTTGACCATGCTACTTCTATAGCATGCCTTATAGCTCTTTCTACTCTGCTTGCTGTAGTATTATACTTTTTAGCTATTGATGGATATAATTCTTTTGTTACTGCAGATAAAAGTTCCATGTCATTAACTACCATTGTAATAGCCTCTCTTAAATACATATATCCTTTTATATGAGCTGGTACACCTATTTCATGTATAATATCTGTTATTTCTTGTTCTAAATCTGCTGGTTCATTTTTAACTAGTGATATTTTTTCTGGTGAATAGGTTTCTGGCATTACTACCGGTCTTCTGACTTCTTCACTACTTATGGTATTGTTAAACATTTGTCTTATTCTTTTAGTAAAAACATCCATATCAAATGGCTTAACTACATAATAATCTGCACCTAAATTTATAGCTCTTTGAGTAATCTTATCTTGGCCTACAGCAGATAAAACAATTACTCTTGGCATAGGAGTAATATCTATACTATTTAATTTTTCTAAAACTCCTAATCCATCTAAGTGTGGCATTATTATATCTAGTATGATTAAATCCGGTTTTTTTTCTTCTACTAATTTCAGAGCTTCTACTCCATCATTAGCTATACCTGTAACCATTATGTCTCTTTGATTTAGTAAATAATCACTCAATATGTTACAAAATTCCTTATTATCATCGGCGATGATAACATTGATCTTTGCTTCTTCCATATAAACTACTCTCCTTTTTGATAAAATTACCATATCTTAACAAATTATTTATTCGACAAAAGAAATTTAATTCCTCCTTATTTGAGAAAAAATATATAAAAAATAATAAAGTGTAAGATACTCTAATTTCTTACACTTTATATGGTAACACATATATTTTATTTTGTCATAGAAATTCGTTCTTTTATATGTTAATTATTGTAAATTTACTCTTTCTTACTATTAAATCCATGGTTTTTATATAAATTTTCAATTATTTTCCTATTATTGTTTTATTTTATATTATTATAATTTTATATAATGTCTTTTTATAATAATTATATTACTAATATACTATATATCCTATAGGTTTATATTAAATTTTATTAATAATTTTCAGATTACTTTTTAACTGTATATAAAAAATTAACTTTATTATATAATTAATTACTATCTAATATTCCTGCATCCTTTAACATCCATTCTATATATATACCATATCCTACATCGGGCTTATTAATTAAAACATGTGTAACAGCACCGACTATTTTATTATCTTGTATTATAGGACTTCCACTCATGCCTTGAACAATTCCTCCAGTCCTTTTAAGAAGATTTTCGTCTGTGACTTTTATAATCATACTTTTAGGGCCTGGTTTATCTTGTGATAAAAGTTTTTGAATTTCTATATTATATAAACTAGGTTCTTCACCTTCTAGCGTTGTTAATATTTGAGCTTGCCCTTCTTTTATTTCATTTCTTAAGGCTATTTTCATAGGTTTTACATATTTTTTGTTATTTAACTTTACATTTGCTGTTCCAAATATACCACATTCTGTATTATTCTCTATATTACCTAAAACTAAATCTTCATCTAAAAATATTCCCTTTAGTTCTCCAGGATTACCCTTTATACCTTTTTTTATAGATACTATAGAAGATGGAACTATCTCTCCTGAATCTATAGTAAGTATAGTACCTGTATCTACATCTGTAATAGGATGGCCTAAAGCTGCAAATTTTTTGCTTTTATCGTGATAAAAAGTTAGTGTCCCTACAC
This sequence comes from Clostridium sporogenes, assembly GCA_019933195.1. Classification (NCBI taxonomy): domain Bacteria; kingdom Bacillati; phylum Bacillota; class Clostridia; order Eubacteriales; family Clostridiaceae; genus Clostridium; species Clostridium sporogenes. The sequence goes on along the minus strand of CP082942.1, from coordinate 354,599 downwards.
CAGCAGTAGAATCTCGTACCCATAATCCAATTTTATAATTATTATCTTTTTTGCTTTTTTCAGGTTTAACATTCTTTGTTATTTTTTCACCTTTTCTATAAGCTACTATTTTTAAGTCTTTTCCTTCACAATTTTTAATTTCTTTTTCTACATCTTCTGAATTGGTTATTTCTTTTCCATTTATATTTATTATACTATCTCCTATTTGTATACCAGCCACAGCCGCAGGACTTTGAACTTTTTCTCTTTCTGTTTCTATATCTGAAAGAGCTATTACCAAAACACCTTTTGTATTTAATTTAACTCCAACAGGTTTTCCACCAGGGTACAACATAATATCTTTAGAAACGGGTTTTAATGAAACAGATTTTACAGGAACCATTCCTAAGAGTTTAACATTCATTTTTTTATTATTCGTCTTTATATTATTAATCGTGCAATCTGCACTTACATCCTCTGTTAATTTAATGAAACTATCGTTTTTTACTCTTTCTCCCTCTCTTACAAAAATTGTATTAGGTATGTGATCAATCTTATAATAAGTAAACAAACTTATTAACAGGATAGGAATTAAAAGAAAGCTTAAAAGTTTTTTCTTATTTCTGCCCATAAATTTTACCTCCTGTCTTAAAATCTTATTTATTCTTAAATTTCCCCGTTCAAATAGAATTATGCTGTAGTATATTTTCTTTAAAATCCAATTCTTTGTACTATATGATGTAAATAATATTTTTGACATATCTTTTATTCTTAACAAAAAATACAAAAAATATTTATGCAAAAATATATATAAGTTTTTTATTTTATTAAACAAAGAGGCAATATCAAAATAAAATTAGCTTTAATTTTAAAATTATAAATATAAATTAATACATTCATAAAGCACTTTATTTTACTAATAAGTTCTAAATTTGACTGAATTAAAATTTTTTTATCTAATAGCAAAGCAAACAATTCTTGATTCGCTACTAGCTCCTCACATTCTGTTAGAAATTATAAAAATTTTGATTATATCAAATTAAGAAATTACAAAGCTTATTCATATGCTCATTACATGTATTTTTTATATTTACTATATTAAAATTAAAGCTATTTTGATACAGCCTCTTTTATAAATTTTTAATTTTAATAAAATAATTTTTTTAAAATATCTTAACTTTATTTACAGCTAAGACTGACTATATAGGTTTTGTAGCAAACCTATCCAATTTAAAAATAAGGTTTCTCCATGGCAACGCCATTTCATTATGGGTTTTTTGTTTGAATCATTTTCTTTAAAATAGTTCTTTGGAATATCTATAGATTTATTTTTATTTATATCCCTAATATATTCTTCATATAATGTGTATCTATCATATTCACAATGTCCTGATATAAATATTTTTTTAAAATCATTGCTTTGCATTAAATATAGTCCCGCCTCTTTTGATTCTGATATTATATCTATTTCTTTACATCTTTTTATATCTTCTTTTCTTGTATAAGTATATCTAGAATGTGGCACATAAAATTCATCATCAAAACCTTTAGTAAGTAGAGAATTTTCTTTACCTATTTTGTGAGAAAAAACTCCAAAAAGCTTTTTATTTAATTGATACTTATCTATACCATAATAATAATATAAAGCTGCTTGTGCTGCCCAACAAATGAATATAGTAGATTTTATTTTTTTATTACAATAATCCATTATACTTTTTAGTTCCTCCCAATAATCTACTTTTTCAAAATCCATAAGTTCTACTGGTGCACCAGTTATAATCATTCCATCAAAATTATAATTTTTTATTTCACTAAAAGTTTTATAGAATTTATTTAGATGTTCATTGCTTTCATTTTTACTTTCATAACTTTCAGTTCTTAAAAAAGTTATTTCCAAGTTTATAGAACTTTTACCTAAAATTCTTAATAATTGTGTTTCTGTCTCTATTTTCTTAGGCATCAAATTTAATATTACAAGTTTTAATTTATTTATATTTTTGTTATAATTTAATTTATCCATTATATTTATATTTTCACATTTCAATATTTTATAAGCTGGAAGCTTTTTATCTATAATTAAAGCCATATTTTATTTCCTTTGCTAAATTGCCCTTTAGCTTTGGGATAAAACTATAGTTGTCTTTAATTTATTTATATTAGGTATACTATCCAGCTTATTTTTTAAACTTTTTTCATTTTCATTATAAACTATAGAGAAAATTTCTTTTTTTGAAAAGCAATCCTTTGAGTACACATATACTTTTTTAAATAATCTATTTATACTACATATAACTTCAGTTCTATATTCAGTTGAAATTCTTATAACCCAATTTTTTTCCTTTGGAAATTCTCTAAAAATTACAGCATTTTCATCATTAAATAATAGATCTTTTTCTTTTTTATTGTTTATTATATTCATAATATCTGAATAAATTGCACTAGCTGTGGGTAGTTTACCTGCCCCTCTTCCATAGAAAGCTACTTCACCTACATCCTCACCCTCTATTATTATAGAATTAAATTCATTTTCTACTTTTGAAAGCATACTATCTTTAGATATAATAGCTGGTTTAACTGATGTGTAGATACCATTTGGGAATTTTTCGCTTATTGCAACTAGCTTAATAACTCCTCCTAATTTATTTGCCATTTCAATATCGTGTTCATCAATTTTATCTATTCCTTCTATATTAAAATTTTCCCAATTGAATTTTTTATTATAAGCTAGATTTGATAATATAGCTAATTTTCTTGCGCTATCATATCCTTTTATATCAGAGGTAGGGTCAGATTCAGCAAATCCTAATTCTTGTGCAGTAATTAGTGCATTTTCAAAAGTAATTCCTTCCTTATGCATTTTAGTTAAAATAAAATTTGTAGTACCATTTAGTACAGCTTTAATACTTTTTACATCATTTCCTACCAAACATTCTTTCATAGGTCTAAGTATAGGAATTCCTCCCCCTACACTAGCCTCAAAATAAAGTTTAACATTGTTTTCTTTTGCAATTTTTAAAAGCTCTTCTCCATGTTTTGATATTAAATCTTTATTAGCAGTAACTACATGTCTTTTAGCTTTTAAAAAAGCTTTTACATAATCATAGGCTGGTTCTATTCCACCCATAGCTTCTACTATAATATTTGTATCCTCTTTTATAACTTCCTTTATGTCTTCTGTAATTATTGAAAATAATTTATTATGTTTGTGCTTATTTTTATCTTTAACTAATATTTTGCTTATATTTATATTTTCTTTTTTATTTTTTTCTATCACTTCTACAACTCCAGACCCTACTACTCCATTCCCTAAAATAGCAACCGAAATCATATTTATACCTCCTTTATTTTTAAAATTTAACTTAACTAATTATATTTTACTCAAGGCCTCATCAAAATCTTTTATAATATCTTTTCCATGTTCTATACCTACAGATACTCTTATTAAATCTTCTGTTACTCCAGATGCAATTTGTTCTTCATTAGACAGTTGTCTATGCGTAGTGCTGGAAGGATGAAGTACACTAGTTCTTGCATCTCCTATGTGTATTACTAAACTTGCTAATTTTAAATTTTTAATAAATTCTTTAGCTTGCTCTGTTCCTCCTTTTATACCAAAGGTTAACATGCCACCAGCTCCATTTTTAAAATACTTTTTGGCATATTCATAACTTTTATCATTCTTTAAAAAAGGATATTTTACCCAAGAAACCTTATCATGCTTATTTAAAAATTCTGCTAATTTTAAAGCATTTTCACTATGCCTTTCCATTCTAAGATGCAATGTTTCTAATCCTAAATTAAAGAGGAAAGCATTAAATGGACTTAAACAAGTACCTAAATCTCTTAAAAGATTTACTCTTAATTTAGTTATATAAGCAAGGTCTTTAAATTCTTCTGTGTAGCTTATACCATGATAGGTAGGATCTTTATCTACTAAAGAAGTAAACTTGCCGTTATTCCAGTTGAAATTTCCCCCATCTATAATAACTCCTCCTACGCTAGTTGCATGGCCATCTATATATTTAGTAGCTGAATGAACTACTATATTAGCCCCGTATTCAAAAGGTCTACATAAAAAAGGTGTCATTAATGTATTATCCACTATAAAAGGTACCCCTATTTTTTTTGCAACATTTGAAAACTTATCAAAATCTAAAACATTTACTGAAGGATTGCCAATAGTTTCTCCAAATACTATTTTTGTATTATCTTTTGCAAGCTTTAATATTTCTTCTTCTGATGCTTCTGGTGAAACAAAAGTAGTCTCTATGCCCAATTTTCTTAAAGTAGATGAAAGAAGATTAAATGTACCTCCATATAAGTTTGATGAAGCTATAATATGATTCCCTGCACTACAAATATTTAAAACAGCTAATGTATTAGCACTCTGTCCAGAAGAAACTGCTACAGCTCCTACCCCACCTTCTAGCTGTGATATTTTTTCTTCAAAAGCAGCTAATGTTGGATTACTTATTCTTGTGTACATATGTCCTTCCTCTTTAAGATCAAACAAATTAGCTACAGTATCTGGATCCTCATATTTATAGGTAGTACTTTGAATAATGGGAAGAATTCTTGGTTCACCTGATTTTGGAGTGTAACCCCCTTGGATACATATGGTTTCTCTGTTCCAATTTTTTATACTCACTTTTTATCCTCCTTATAATTTAAAATATTTTGATTTAAAATTAAATTTTTGTATTAAAAAAAGCCATTTCATGAGAAATGACTTTATTAACAGTTACAAATATTAAAATATGGTAACTTTACTCCCTCATCTCTCAGTGAATCCACTGCAGGATTTAGCACATTTCTAGGTTAACTAGCTGTTGCCGGGCTTCATAGGGCCTGATCCCTCCGCCACTCTTGATAAGAGTCTATTATTTAATTTTAAATATCTTTGATATTCATTATAAACTTATCTATTGTTTTGTCAATACCATTTTAGGAGTTTTTTAATATTTGTTCCTTTTTACTATTAGCTATCTTTATTATTTCCTTTGCATTTTGAAGGGTTATATCTGTAAGATTTGACCCTCCTATCATTCTTCCTATTTCTATTTCTTTATCTTCTTTACTTAATTTTGTAACCTTTGTATAGGTCTTATTTTCTAATACTTCTTTATGTATATAATAATGATTATCAGACATACAAGCTATTTGTGGTAAATGGGTTATACAAAATACTTGACGACCATGAGATATAGAGTACATCTTTTCTCCTACACTCTGTGCTACCACGCCACTTATACCTGTATCTATTTCATCAAATATTACTGATGAAATTTTATCCTTATCTACAAATACAGTTTTTAAAGCTAACATTATTCTTGAAAGCTCTCCTCCAGATACAACCTTATCTAAAGCTTTTAAAGGCTCTCCTGGATTAGTAGATACATAGAATTCTATTTTATCAGAACCTCCTTTAAAAAAACTAGATATTAGATCTATATTAATTTTAAATCTAGTTTTAGAAAGCCCTACATAGCTTAGTTCTTTTTTTATCATTATTTCTAACTGTTCTGCATATTTAACCCTTATATTATGCAGTTCTAAAGCTATTTCTTTTAAATCACTTAATACTTTTTTTCTATCATTGTTTAATTTTTCTATTATTTCTCCTGAATTTATCATATCTTCATATTGTTTTTCTATTTTATTTTTATAGTTTATAATTTCTTTTATGGTTGTACCATACTTTTTCTTAAGTGTAGATATCTGAAAAAGTCTACTATTTATACGATCTAGTTCATTTTCATCGTAATATATATTATCCTTTATATCTCCTATATTTCTTATGGATTCCTCTATCATATAATAAGCATCTTTTAAACTTTGACATATATTGGTTACTTTGTCTATACTATTAATAGATTCCATTTCTCTTATAACATATCCTAAGCTATCAAAAACTGAAGACTCATCTTCTAATCCTCCATATAATAGTCCATAGCCATTATTTAATACTTTACTAATTTTTTCCGCGTTTGAAAGTTCTAAAAATTTGTTATCTAATTCTTCCTCTTCTTCTTCCTTTAAATTAGCTTCTCCTATTTCTTTAACTTGATATTTTAAAAAGTCCATTAACTTTTCTCTTTCACTTTCATTTCCACCGGATAGCTCTTTTATTTTATTTTCTATATTTAAAAGACTTGAATATTTTTCCTTATATTTCTTCATAATAGGACATAATTCTTTTTCACTAAAATAGTCCAAATAATTTATATGATTTTCAGAACTTAAAAGATTTTGATTTTCGTGTTGACCATGAATATCTAATAGGGTACTTGTTATTTCTTTTAAATTAGCTAATAAAACACTTTTCCCATTTATTTTAGCTATACTTTTACCATATTGAAAAGTTTCTCTAGCTATTATTAGTATATCTTCAAAATCTATCCCTTGTTCTTTTAATATTCTCTCTGTACTTTCATTCTCAATAGAAAATATTGCTTCTACATAAGTTTTGTTTTCTCCAGTTCTTATTAAATCTCTATTAAATTTACCACCCAAAACGTAGCTTATAGCATCTATAAGAATAGATTTACCTGCTCCAGTTTCACCGGTTAATACATTAAATCCTTTATCAAAAGATATAGATAATTCTTCTATAAGCGCAAAATTCTTTATATTAAGTTGAAGGAGCATTTTAAGTCCCTCCCTATGAAGTAAGAATTTTTCTTAATTTTACAGTTATTTCTTGGGCTTTTTCAGTGGTTCTTGCAATAGCAAGTAGAGTATTATCACCAGCTATAGTACCAGCTATTCCATCAAAACCAAAAGAATCCATAGCTTCTCCTGCTCCTGGAGCTGATCCTGATACAGTTTTTATTATTATAAATTTATCAATATTTTCTACGCTTATTACTGTTTGAACAAAAATATTTACAAGTTTATCTGACATATAGCTTTCTGTATGATTTATACTTGCATATTTATACTTGCCTGTATTCCCTAAAACCTTTATTAATTTAAGTTCTTTTATATCTCTTGAAACTGTAGCTTGAGTAACATTCATTCCCAATTTTTTTAGCTCTTCTGCTAATTCCTCTTGAGTATCTATATCCTTAGAATTTATTATTTCCAAAATTTTAGCATGTCTTGAAACTTTCATATTATTCACCTTCACATTCTCTAGATCTATAAGATATTTTAGTTCTTAATATTTTAAAATAATCCTTATTTTTAAATTTTATAAGTCTACATTTATATTTAGATTTACTTATAGTAACTTCATTTACTGTTACCTTTTTATATCTTTGACCATCTATAGTAAGAACAGGATCCTCATATTTCTTTAGAACCTTTATATTAATTTTACTACTTCCATTTAATATTATAGGTCTAATTCCTAAAGAATGAGGACAAATCGGTGTAACCTCTAATACATCTAAATTTGGATATATTATTGGTCCTCCTGCAGATAAAGAGTAAGCTGTAGATCCTGTAGGTGTAGATACAATAACTCCATCTGCTACAAAAGTTGTATACCATATATCATCTACGTATATACTATATTTTACTATTCTTGATAAATTCCCTTTTGTAACTACTATATCATTTAATGCTACAAAATCCTCTTCTTTTTCGTTTAGATCACATTTTAGCATTATTCTATCCTCTATTTTATATTGACCCTTAAATAGATTTTTTATAGCATTTTTACAATCTTCTAACTCTACTTCTGCTAGAAAACCTAAATGGCCCCTATTTATTCCTAATATAGGAACATTATATTTAGCTAATGCTCTAGCAGTACCTAAAATAGTTCCATCGCCACCTAGTACCATAACTGCATCTAAATCTATATTTTCTTCATTATCTAAACCTTTGGAATCATAAAAAACTTTTATTTTAGCTTCATTACATTCCTCATATATATACGTAAAAATTTTGTCTAAAATGTCTTTACTTATATCCTTATCTGTATTTATATTTATGCCAATATTTTTCATTATTTATCACCATTCAAATTATTATGAGCTTTATTTACTATATAATCTACATAGTCATCTTTAAAATCACTATTTATTTTTTTATCCTTTGTCATATATATAAGATACTCTATATTCCCCTCAGGACCTTTTATTGGAGAAAAATCTAAATTTAATATATTTAAATCCATTTTTTTAACAAATTCAACTATTTTATCTATTACTTCTTTGTGAGTACTACTTTCTCTTACTACCCCCTTTTTACCTACTTTTTCTCTTCCTGCTTCAAATTGTGGTTTTATAAGAGCCATTATTTCGCCTTTTTCATTTAACAACTCCTTTACTACAGGTATTACTAATGTTAAAGATATAAAGGATACATCTATGCTTGCAAAATTAGCCTTTTCTCCTAAATCTTCTGATGTTACATATCTTACATTAGTTCTTTCCATACAGACTACTCTTGGATCAACTCTAAGCTTCCAAGCAAACTGACCATATCCTACATCTATAGAAAAAACTTTTTTTGCGCCATTTTGAAGCATGCAATCTGTAAACCCGCCTGTAGATGCACCTATATCTAAGCATACTTTTTCATTTAAATCTATTTCAAAATTTTTTATGGATTTTTCTAATTTTAGTCCTCCTCGACTTACATAGGGTAATTTTTCTCCTCTAAATTCTATATTAGAGCTTTCTTTTATTTTTTCTCCACACTTATCTACTCTATTACCATCTACAAATATTTCTCCCGCCATTATACTAGCTTTTGCTCTTTCTCTAGATTGAAAAATACCCTTTTCTACTAAAAGCAAATCTAATCTTTCTTTTTTTTCTGCCATAATTAACTCCTTCATATAATATTATATAATCTTTATTATATTTTTAACAATACCCTCTGGATCTAATCCTTCTATCTTATATAATATATCTGTACTACCATGGGGTACAAATTTATCTTTAAATCCTAGATTTAAAACAACATTATTAGCTTTTAATTTGCTTATATATTGAAGAACTAAAGAACCAAATCCACCTTTTACTACATTATCTTCTACAGTTACTATCTTATATCCTTTTTTTACAAAGTTTTTTATTAATTCTTTATCTATAGGTTTTACAAAATTTGCATTTACAATTGTAGATTTTATTCCATATGATTTTAATTTTTCACGTGCTATTATAGCATGCTGAACCATTTTCCCAGTGGCTATTATGGCTATATCTCCTTCTTCGCAAATTACTTCCCACTTACCTTTTTTTATATTTTTTATAGGAGTCATTTCTAAGGATTTTATATCTCCACCTCTAGGATATCTTATGGCTACTGGTGAATTTTGATTTAATGCCCATCTTAGCATTATGCCCATTTCTTCTAAACACTTAGGTGCTATTATTGTCATATTAGGTAAAGAAGATAAATATGACAAGTCAAAAATTCCTTGATGTGTTTCTCCATCACTTCCTACTATACCTGCTCTATCTATCCCTAATACCACAGGCAAGTTTTGTATACATATGTCATGTAATATTTGATCATATGCTCTTTGAAGAAATGTTGAATAAACAGCAAAAACAGGTTTTAAGCCTTCTGTTGCTATACCTGCTGCTAAGGTTACCGCATGCTGTTCTGCTATGCCAACATCAAAAAATCTTTCTGGAAAAGTTTCTCCGAATTTTCTAAGTCCAGTACCATCTTTCATAGCTGCAGTTATAGCTACAACTTTTTTATCTTCTTTTGCTATTTTAGTTAGCTCTTCTCCAAAAACTTTTGAATAAGTTAAACAGGTCTTTGAATTAACTTCACCACTATCACAATCAAAAGGACCTATACCATGAAATTTATCAGGTTTTTTTTCTGCATAAGCATATCCTTTTCCTTTTTTAGTTATAGTATGTATTAGAACTGGTCCATTTAGATTTTTAGCCATTTTCATAACTTTACTTAACTCTTTTATATCATGACCATCTATTGGCCCTAAATATTTTATTCCTAAGTTTTCAAAAAGCATGCCTGGTACAATCATTTGTTTTATACCATTTTTTACTTTTTCTAAAGAACGAGCCATTCCTTTTCCAACATTAGGTATCTTGTTTAAAGTATTATTAACTTCTTTTTTAAATTTATTATAGGTCGGATCTAACCTTACTTTACTTAAATAGCTAGACATTCCTCCTACATTTTCAGCTATAGACATTTGATTGTCATTTAATATAATAATTAAATCTGTTTTATTAAATCCTAAATCATTTAATGCTTCAAAAGCCATTCCGCCAGTAAGAGCTCCATCACCTATTACAGCTATAACTTTATTATTTTCTCCTTTTATATCTCTTGCTCTTGCTATACCAAGGGCAGCGGATATAGATGTACTACTATGACCTGTTTCAAATACATCATACGTACTTTCGCATTTTTTAGGAAATCCACTTAATCCTCCATATTGCCTTAAAGTATTAAATTTATCTTTTCTTCCTGTTAAAATTTTATATACATAGGCTTGATGTCCTACATCCCAAATAACTTTATCTCTATTTAAATCGAATACATTGAAAATGCTTAAAGTAAGTTCGACTACTCCTAAATTGGATGCCAAGTGACCTCCTGTTTTGGATACGTTATCTATTAAAAATTCTCTTATCTCATAAGAAAATTGATTTAACTCTTTTATAGACATTGATTTTATAGTATCAAAATCTTGATATTTATCTAATATGTTTTTCATTTTTATCTATCCTCTTTTAAAAAAATATATTAATTTTGTAACTTTATCTAATATGTCATTGCTATTTTGTATAGCAAATCCTTTTCCTAAAGCTTTTCCTCCTATAGTTAAAGCTCCTATGGTAACACCTATACTTGTGGTCACTACTGTAGAATTCAAGTCTGGATTTGAAGATAAAATTTTACTTGTTATTATTATACCTATAGATCCACTTACAATACCACAAACGTCTCCTATAACATCATTACAAAAACTTGATACTTTTTCTGCATTTCTAATAAAAGTTACTGCAAGTTTTGCTCCTGGCACTTTATTAGCAGCTTTTGCATGAAAAGGTGTTTCATTGGATGCAGTTACTGCAACTCCTATTATATCAAATATTATACCAATTAATATAATAAAAATTAATATAATAAAAGCTACTAATAAGTTTACCTTGTCTAGTAGCACATCCGAAACAAGAGATATACTCCCTGAAAAAATAACAGACCACGCAACAATGGTTAATACCCACTTTACATTGACCTTGGAGTCACTCTTCTTATTTTCTTTTTTATTTCCCAATTATGATTCCTCCACATTAAATTTAAAAATTATTTTATAAATTATATACTTTAGTATGTAAATTTAAAAGGTGGTGGTATATTGAGTAAATCTTGCGGCTTAGGTCCAGTAGGATTTCCCGTAAAACAATCAAAATGTCGCCATTTTGACGGTTTCCCTTTAATGTTTTACCTACCCTGTCACCAGAAATAGGACTGGATTGCCACTTAGTCCGCACTGTAATCCCCAATACACCTCATATAGAACAGTCTAGGAGGTTTCCTCAGCAGTTGGGTATATCTCTAGCCTCTTTTGCAATGAAGGTTTCAGTAAGCAATAGTCTAAAAGTTTGGCCTAACCTTTAGATTTAAACTTAACCTCTCCCCACATCACTCAAGGCAGGCTACACTGCACATAGCTTTCGCCACATTGCAGGTTTAATCCATTGTCGTCCATAGGGAATCTCTCCCTACACACAATCAATGGCCTCCACGAAGGTAGGGTCAGTTGCCACATGCCTTTGTGATTGCCCCAGCCTTCTTTCTCCCAGCACCAGCCCACAACTGGGCGTCGTAAGCCAGCACCAGAAGCTTCATCGATGTGCCCTTTAGCGGATTTTTAGCCCCGCCTTCAAGATATACTTGCCTGACTAGAATACTGCACCACCTTTATTTATATATACTTTCAAAATAAAAGTTTATATTCTTAATATAAAAATATTCATTTGATGTATAAAACATTTTTTATTATATCACAGAAAAATATTTATTGCATAGAATTATTTTTTTATTTAAATTAATTTAAAGCTTTATTAATATTAATACTTTCTATTTAACAAAAACGTAGTTATTTCTTTTAAATTATCTGTGTTTTTCTCCAGTTTATTTAGCAAGTTAAAACATTTATTTGTTATGTCTGTACAAAGTTCATTACATTTCTCTATACCATAAACTTTAACAAAAGTAGTTTTATGATTATCTTCATCACTTTTTACCTTTTTTCCTAATGTTGTAGTATCTCCTTCTACATCTAATATATCGTCTTTTATCTGAAATGCCAATCCTAAGTTGTCTCCATATTCACCTAAAAGTTCTATATCTGTAGATTTAACAGATGCCAAAATAGCTCCAGCTAATATAGATGCTTTTATTAAAGCACCAGTCTTTTTTTTGTGCATATAATATAATTCATCTACAGGTATGGATCTATCTTCACTTAATATATCTACTACCTGCCCCCCAATCATTCCTTCTACTCCGGCAGCTTTAGCTATGGTATAACATGCTTTTAATGCATTTTCTCCATTTTTCAATGAATATTCAAACATTATATTCATTGCTTCATTTAAAAGTGCATCTCCTGCAAGTATAGCTATAGCTTCTCCAAAAACTTTATGATTTGTAGGTTTTCCTCTTCTTAAGTCATCATTATCCATAGCTGGTAAATCATCGTGTATTAAAGAATAGGTATGTATCATTTCTATGGCAGCAGCTATAGGCATAACTTTTTTATAGTCTTCTTTATATAAACTATAAGTATTTAAAAATAATATAGGTCTTATTTTTTTTCCACCAGCTTCTAGACTATAAGCCATAGCTTCATATATATTTTTTTCATAACTTCCTTTATCGCATAAATATTCTTTTAACCATAATTCTATTTCGCTTCCTATTTGTTTTATTTTATCCATAAAGTTCACCAATCCTTAATATTAATTTTAGTTATAAAGTAAAATTTAATTTACATTGAATTATAATTATATATGGATTTTGCCTCAATGAATTAAAGGACTTTAAAATTATAAAGTTTTAACTATAATAATTATTTATAGTGTTTCAAACTCTTTTTCTTTGTCATCTTCTAAAATCTTTATTTTCCCTTCTGCATCCTTTAATACTTTATATAACTTATTACATAATTTTATTCCTTCTTCATAACTTTTCATTGAATCTTCTAAAGTTATTTCGCCGTTATCCATACCATCTACTATAGTTTCTAATTTTTCAAGCATATTTTCAAAGGATTCTTTTTTTCTTCCCATATTTTCCTCCTAATTCAGTTTATTATTTGCACTCTATAAATTATTCTATATATTTAATATTCAGCTTTGCCTTACCATCTTTAAATATTATATTTATTTTATTTAACTCCTTTAAAGTTTCCTTTTCTGTTATTAAATTATTGGATTCATCCTCTACTAAAGTATAACCTTTTTTTAATACATTTAGTGGATTGTGTGCTTCTAATAAAGATGCCAATTTAGATAAATTATCTTTTTCTTTATTTAATTTACCTTTTATTTTTGTGTTTAATAATTCTTTTAAATTATCTATATTTTTATATTCATTTACGATTATATTATAGGGACTATTAGATTCTATTCTTTGTTTATATAAATTTAAATAGTTTCTTTTTTCTTTTATTATATTTTCCATAGAATTTTTCATAGTATACTTATAATTTAAAATTTCTTTTATTAAAACTTCTCTATCAAAAACAGCTATTTCTGCAGCTGCTGAAGGCGTAGGAGCTCTTCTATCGCTTACAAAATCTACAATAGTAAAATCTGTTTCATGACCTACTCCAGTTATTATAGGCTTTTTAGAATTATATATTGTATAAGCTAAATCTTCATTATTAAAAGCCCATAATTCTTCTATAGATCCACCACCACGGGCTAATATTATTATATCTACATCTTCAACCTTATTTAAGGTTTTTATACCCTCTACAAGAGTTTTACTAGCATCCGTTCCTTGTACTAATGCAGGATATATTAATAATTCTATTCCTTTATTTCTTCTTTTGGTTACATTTATAATATCTCTTAAAGCTGCTCCTGTAGGGGAGGTTATTACCCCTATCTTTTTACAAAACCTAGGTATTTCTTTTTTATTTGACTCATCAAAGAGACCTTCATTCTTAAGCTTTTCTTTTAATTTTTCAAAAGCTATATAAAGATCTCCTATACCTTCTCTTTTCATTTCTTTAACATATAATTGATAAGAACCTTCTTTTTCATACACAGATACATTTCCATGAGCTATTATATCCATGCCATTTTCTAGATCAAAGTTTAATTTATAGGCATAACTTTTAAACATTACACAATTTATTTTGCTTCCTTCATCTTTTAATGAAAAATAAATATGCCCACTACTATGAATTTTAAGATTTGATATTTCTCCTTTTACAGAAGCATTGTTTAATATAAAGTCAGCATCTAAGGTATTTTTTACATATCTATTTAACTGAGAAACTGTAAGAGTTTTAACATGCATAAACATCTTCCTTTTTATTAATATTAAAAGTGAAAAGCTAAGCTCTTCACTTTTTTTATTATATATTAACTTTAAATCATTTTTCCTAAAACACCATTTATGAAAGTTGCAGATTTTTCTCCAGAATATTTTTTAGCTAATTCTATGGCTTCATTTACGGATACTTTGTTTGGTATATCCTCTTCAAATTTAAATTCATATGTACATAATCTAAGTATAGATAAATCTACTTTAGATAGTCTTTCTATCTTCCAATTTTTTAAATTTCCTTTTATTTTTTCATCTATTTCTTCTCTATTTTCTTCTATACCCTTTATTATTCTTTTAACATAATCTATATCCACATCTTTTAAGTCTACAGATTCATAATCTTTTTCTTTTGCACCTTCATTAGAGTCTCTAACGTCCTTTAAATTTTCTAGAGCCTCTTCTAAATTCTCTTCATTTAGTGTAGTTTGAAATAACAACCTCATAGCTACTTCTCTTGATTTTCTTCTATTCATATTTTCCTCCCTAATTTTCTATGTTTAATTTTGTAATTTTTAACTTTAAATACTACTATTATTCACATTTCTTATATTATTATGAATATTGATTCTTCACATAGAAACACCCTCTGCCTGAGAGGGTGCAATTATTTATTATTCTAAATCAATATCCTCTAACTCTTTATCCATTTTAGGTATCAAAACATTTTGAACATGAATATTAACTGAGGATACAGTAAGACCTGTCATAGTTTCTACTGATCTTTTAACATCTTCTTGAACTTTTTGAGCTACTTCAGGAATTTTAACACCATATTCTACAACTACATATAAATCTATAGATGCACTTTCTTCTCCTACATTTACTTTTACACCCTTAGAAATATTTTTCTTTCCTTTAAGTATTTGAGTTATTCCTCCAACTACTCCTGAACTCATTCCTACAATACCTTTTACTTCTGTAGCTGCAAGTCCTGCTATAACACCTACTACTTCATCAGATATCTTAACTATGCCCATATCAATTTCATTTTTAATATTTTCTTCCATTTTCCGTACCTCCTAGGTTTTGAGCTATTCAAAACGTAATCTTAGGTTTATTATATCAAAAGGTGTATGTTTTTACAATTATTATTGTTTAGTTTCAATTTCTACTTCTTGTATATTTGATATGCTCATAACTACATTTTTTATCTCTCTTGTTTCTTTATCTGTCAATTTATCCTTTCCTTTTACTATTATTCTAGCTTTATCATTTTCTATAGAACATATAACATCATCAAAACCTTTACTCTTCAACACAGATTCTATTTTTGATTCATAATTTGAATCCATAGCTAATTTTGTATATTTAGAAGTAGCTTCTTCTTTATCTTCTTTTGGAACATTTTTATCGTCTATTAAAGATTTTAATGTCTGTAGTGTTTGAGCTGCTTTTTGATCTCTAGTAAGTTTTGTTTCAGCAAAAAAGTCTGATTTGCTATTTTCTTTGCTTTCTGTTTTATTTGAATTTTTAGAAGTATTGTTAAAGGAAACAGTGCTTCCTTCATCAGCTCCATTTACATAAAGTGGGCTGTTTAATTTTGTTGCAAGCACTCCTGTACAAATTATGAGTGCTAATAATGTTACAATTATGACTCCTTGTTTTTTATTCATAATTTCATTCCCCCCAAATTATAATTCTACAAAATTATATGCATAAGATTTGATTAATATACTATTTTTTCATAGGATATACATTTACTTTATTTTCTGCTAGTGAAAATAGATCTACTACTGCTTTTGATATCCTTAATTTAGTTATATTATTTTCTGCCCCTTCTGCTACTATACAAACTCCTGTAATTTTAGGTTTGTATTCTTTAACAATAAGAGGCTGCGTTTTATCTCCATTGTTGGTTATAACTACGGAACTTCCTTCATTCTCCTGGGTAGTATTTCTCGTACCTCCCTCCGTATCTTTTTCAACAGTTTTATTAGTTGAATTATTTATATTGACAGCTGGCACTTTTTCTTCTCCACTTTCAAAAGTTATCATCACTTCTACTTTACCTACACCTTCTATTTTTTCTAAGGTATTTTTAAGCTTATTTTGGGTATCTCTTTCATAGTCCTCATTCTCTGTTTGTATTTTTTCTTCTTGAGTTTGTTTATTTTTAGGGTCTTCACTTTTACTTATAACACTTTCCTTTTTAAAAGTACTACCTGCAATTAAAAATAATACTCCAACTAATATTACTATTAATATGTTTATATTCTTCTTATTATTCTTAGGATTAGTTTCTAACTTTTTAAGCCAATTTTTTATATCCATAAAATTTCCTCCTAAATCATAATGAATTGATTTTTAGTAAACTATTATTTTAAGCTAGGTTTATTTTTAATACTTTTTAAAATACATATTTGTATTTTATCTTTAATTAAATACAATCAAATCACCATTATAATTTATAAACTTTTATTACATCAGATGACACTTTAAATTCGCTATTTATAAATTGCTTTATTTTGCCTTCTCCTTCAAAGGTTTTTTTATCTTCTTTTCCATTTTCGTTATTGCCAATATTTATCTTGCTTACTTTTTTAATTTTTTCTATTTTGTTATCTTTTACGCCTACATCCATAGATTTTATTTCTAAATTATTTTTTTCTTCATCATAAACAATTTTTACACTTACCTCATATTTGTTTTCTGGAAATTTTTCTTCCAATTTCTTTTTAGTTTGTGTTTCAAGATTAACTTTAAAATTATTTAAAGTTTCCTCTCTGTTCTTTTTTTTGTATTTATCAAAGTCATTTTTATATTCCATATTATTAAAGGAAGCTGTAGCTTTTTCTGCATACTGTGATATATTATAATCTTTATTAAATATTTTTATTATTGGATTCAATATTACAGTTATTAATATTAATCCAAGAACAAATTTGCCGTACTTTTTTATATTATTTTTAGGTAACAGCATCTCTATGGCAGTTATAAAAAATACTGCTACAGCTATATTAGTTATCCACTCTTTTAACCATTGGAGCAAATTACAATCACCCCTTTATAAAGTTATATTTTAAATTATGTTCCCATGAATACCTTTCCTGCAGAAGCTAATATGGCTATCATTATAAAAAACATTACAGATACACATATCAAACAAGATAATATAAGTATTAATGAGTCTCCTGCTGCTCCTATAGAATTTACAAGTCTACTATCACTTATGGGTTCTATTAAAGCTGCTGCCATTTTATACATAAAAGCCATTATTAAAAGCTTTATAGCAGGAATTAAAAGCATAGCGACTATTACGATGAGCCCTAAAGTACTTATAGAGTTCTTTAAAAGCAATGAATAACCAGCTACAGTAGAAATAGCATCAGATAAACATTTTCCTACTACTGGAACAAAATTATCCACGGCATATTTAGCCGTTTTAACAGTTACTTGATCCATAGCCTTAGAAGTTATTCCTCTTATAGTAACTACTCCTACAAATACTGTCATTACAATGCCTTGAGTCCAAAGAGCTACTTGATTTAATAACTTTGTTAGTTTGTTTATCTTATAATCCTCTGAGAGATTGTCTACAAACTGCAAAACAAAAGTCATACATATTAATGGAATTATAAATTTTGAAAATATATTAGCACTTATATTTATAGATCCTATTATTATAGGATCTAGCATTGTAGCTTCTACAATACCTCCTATTGAAGCTATAAGCATTACTAGAATTGGTATCAAAGCCATCATAAAATCTGTCATCTTATTTATAGTATCTCTAGCTATATTAACTCCTAAATAAAAGCTTCTAGCTAATATTATTATGATTAATGCATAACAGGCAAAATAAGCTATATCAGATAAGGTTTCATTACTAAAAGCTTTTTGTAAATTATTCAGCAAAGCGCATATTATAGCCACCATAATTAAAAGACCAATTAATTTTAAGGAAGCTGCTATTTCTTTAAATACATATGTAGTTATAGCTTTTGCTGCTTTTTTTATAGAAATATTGCTTTCTCCCTTTTCCATAAAGTTTTTCACATAATCTTTAGCATTTATATCTTTTAAAATCTCATATTGATTTTTCATATTTGATATATAATCATATAGTTTCTCTATTTCTTTATTATCTTCTTTTATTTCATTATGCTGGCTAGGTGCGGCTTGTACATTGAAACATAAAATGATCACAAATAAAAACGTTAATAAAGTAGTCATTAAACTTTTTTTCATTTTCTCACCTACATAATCTTTAAAATGGATTGAAGCACTGCCATAAGTATAGGTATGGCAAGTCCAAGTATTAGTATCTTACCAGCAAATTCTACTTTTGATGCTAAGCTATTTTCTCCTGCATCTTTGCATATTTCACTACAAAAAGTAGCTAAATAAGCTATTCCTAATATTTTAAAAACTGTAGTCAAATATATAAAATCTATATTAGTTTTTGAAGCTAGTTGCTGCATAAATTGAAGTATAGCTGTTATTTTAGATGTCAAAAATAAGAATATTAAGACTCCTGCTGCAATACTTATCTGAACTGCTAAATCATCTCTTCTTCCTTTAAATATTAGTATTAAAAATAGTGAAATAAATGCAAAGGCTACTATTTTAATGATTTCCATTTTTCCCTCCTAAGCCTTAGCATATTTTAAATTTGAAACATAGTTTTTACTGCATTAAATAATTTATTTATTAAATTTATTACCATCATAAGTATTACAACTATGCCTGCTAAATTAGTCACCACTGCATAATCGTCTTTACCACTAGACTTTAATATTTTGTCTAAAATTATAATTAGTATACTCACTCCCGCTATCTTAAAAATCAATTCTATGTCTAGCATGTTATACCCCCTTTTGCCCTATATATTTTCTTATGCTGTTTTATATAAATATAATTACCAATACCGCTCCTATGGAAAATCCTAAATATCTATACATTTTCATATTTTTTATCATAATTTCATCTGCTCTATTACTTTGTTTTTTTAAATTATAAAGAGTTAATTCCATTATGTCTTCATGCCCCTTTGGGTCCCATTGTCCTAAATTTTTAGATAAATCTAGTATTATATTTATATCTTCCTCTTCTAATGCCATATTGTTTTTTTCTTCTGAAAAAACTTTAGTAAAAGCCTCATAAATGCTATTAACCTGGTTTTTGTATAGCATATTAGATATTTTCTCAAACAAAGTACTTATAGGCTTTTTACTTTTTAAAGATATATTCATTAATATATCTGGTATGGAAGTATAGGTATAAGTTATTTCATTTTTTAGTTCACTTACACATCTTTCTAACTCTAAGAGCTCATCTCTTCTATATTTAAATTTATTAGCAGTAGTTATTCCCCAATATAAACTTCCAACAAAAATCAATAGACTTCCTAAAATTTTAAACATAGTTTTGTACACTCCTATTTTCAAGAAAAGTTTTATTAAATTATTCTACAGTAAAGTTTATTTTTTTTATTGAAATCATACACATATTCTAAAGTTCCTATAGATTTTTTACAGCTTAAAACTATAGCTCTTTTGAAAACTTTATTTTCTACTATTTCTTTAAATACAGGTCTATTATAAACGTCTTCTACTCCAAATCCATGTATAGTAGTTATTAAATTGACTCCTGAATTTAAAGCAATAAGTATACTTTCTATATCTTTATATGTTCCTATTTCATCACAAATTATTACTTCTGGAGCCATACTTCTTATAGCCATTACTATACCTTCACTTTTAGGACAATTATCTAAAACATCAGTTCTTAAGCCTACATCTAATTGCGGAACACCATTATAGCTTCCAGCTATTTCGCTTCTTTCATCTATAATGGATACCTTTTGGCCTTTTAAATTCAGCGAATCCATTCCATCAGATATTTTTTTAGATATATCCCTTATTATGGTTGTTTTGCCGCATTTAGGTGGAGAAATTATTATTGTATTTAGAACATGTCCATTTTCTACTATATAAGGCATAACTAATTTTGATGCATTATATATCTCTCTGCATATTCTTATGTTTAAAGAACTTATATCCCTTATAGTTTTAACTTTACCCCCATCTATTACACATCTACCACATATTCCTACTCTATGGCCACCTTTTATAGTAAGATATCCCTGTTTTATTTCTTCTTCAAAACTATAAATAGAGTAATTACTCATTCTTTGAACTATAGACATTATATCTTCTTTTTTTATTTTATAAGATGTAATTCTTTCTTCATTCCCTAGTTGAAAACATATAGGCTTTCCTATTTTAAATCTTATTTCTTGAAGTTTATCTACTTCATCTAAATCACATATTAATTTACTTATATGATTGGGAAGTATATTTAAGATTTCTTTTGTATACAAATTTATCATCTCCTTTCTTTATAAAATATCTATTTCAAACTTAACAAAATTATTCCAAAAACTTTATTAAAATAATTATTAAATATATATTAGATTAGTTTTTAAGATTATTTAGTAATGTATATGCTATAATTTTTTGCATAAAAAAACACCTTATAAGATTAAAATCTTATAAGGTGTTTTTCTAATCATTTTTATTTCTTAAATCTTCACATTCATAGTCACAACTACACATATTATTTAAGGATATTTCTTTGTGGCAATTTGGACAACAAATATTTCCTTTACCCCCAAACACATCTTTATCAATATAGATGGTTTCATCACACATAGGACATTCTATTCCTACAAAATCATCTAGAAAATCTTCTTCTTCATCTTCATCATAAAAATCTTCTTGAAGGGAAAGTAAATCTTGATCTATAGTATCTACATATTCTTGTATTACACTTTGAGATTCTTTCATATCTTCAACTTCATAAGCTATATCTTCTAATATATCAGACATAACAGAAATTATTCTTCCTTCTTTACTATCCTCTTTAACTTCTAGTCCTTCTATAAGACCTTTTAAATAGGATACTTTTGAAGTAATAGATTTCACAAAATCACATCCTTACAAATTATACTACTTATAGTATAGACTAAACTCTTTCCATGTATTCACCAGTTCTTGTATCTACTCTGATAGTTTCCCCTTCATTTACGAATAATGGAACTTGAATTGTAGCTCCAGTTTCTAATGTTGCTGGTTTCATTACATTACTAGTAGTATTTCCTTTTGCACCTGGTTCTGTATGAGATATAACTAATTCAACAAAGTTTGGTGCTTCTACTGAGAAAGCTTCTCCTTTAAAGAATTTTATTGTAGCAAACATATTCTCTTTTAAGAATTTTATAGCTTCTTCAACTTTATCATAATTTAATGGAATTTGTTCAAAAGTTTCTTGATCCATAAAGTAGTATAATTCTCCATCAGTATATAAATATTGCATTTCTTTTCTTTCAATAACTGCTTCTTGAAGTTTTGCAGTTGGGTTAAAAGTTGTTTCTGTTACAGCTCCAGTTATGGCATTCTTTAATTTTGTTCTTACGAAAGCCGCTCCTTTACCTGGTTTTACGTGTAAGAACTCTACAACTACATATACTTGTCCATCTTGTTCAAAAGTAGTTCCTTTTCTTAAATCTCCTGCTGATATCATTTATGTATCCCTCCAAAACTAAATATTCCTTTTTATATTATAACCTTTGTAAGGCCTTATATACCAATTTTTTATATAATACAATATTATTTATTATTTACTAAATTATTTAAAATAAATTCTATAGCCATTATATATCCATAATAACCAAAACCGCTAATAACACCTAAGGAAGCTTCTGCAGTAACAGATTTTTTCCTATATTCTTCTCTTTTATATATATTACTTAAGTGAACTTCCACTACGGGTATAACAATACTTCTTATAGCATCTAATATGGCTATACTATAATGAGAATAGGCTGCGGGATTTATAACTATAGCATCATATTTTTGTTCTGATTCGATTATTTTATTAATAATTTTTCCTTCTTCATTACTTTGAAAAAAATCTATTTTTAAATTTTCATTTTTAAAATGTGATTTTATTTTTGAGTTTATATCTTCCAAAGTAATGTTGCCATATATATCTGGCTCTCTTTTACCCAATAAATTTAAATTAGGGCCGTTAATGATCAATATATTATTCACCTTTAAAGCCTTCTCCTTTTTAATGATACTACATACTATACTGTCCTATATAATACTCAAACAATGATATTTTATCAAAACTTCACTTTATTTGCAAATAATATTATGGTTATTTGCAAATATTTTTTCATAAAATACACATATTGTTATTTTTTTCTTTTGTATACTTCCATTTTTTATACTCTTTTATAATTGCAATTAGGCTTTTTTCTTGATTTGTATTATATATTGTAGTATGAGCTTTTTCATAAATCTCTATTCTATTTTTATACATTTCTTCTAAAAGTTTTGTATTATGATTTTTCAAAAGAGGTCTTGTGTTATTTTTCTTTTCATTCATTCTTTTGATTAGTTCGTTTAGTGGGACCTTAAGATACACAGTAAACCCAATATCTTTTAGCTTATATATATTATCATTATGTATAGGAAGACCACCACCTGTAGATATAATTTTGTTTTTTTCTTCTTTTAATCTATTTATGACTTCTAATTCCTTTTTCCTAAAATAGTCTTCTCCATATAGTGTAAATATTTCATTTATACTTTTGCCTTCCACTATTTCTATCAATGTATCTGTATCTATAAGATCATATTTTAAAATTTTGCTAAGTTCCTTGCCTATGGTGCTTTTCCCACTTAAAGGCATACCTATCAAAATAATATTTTCCAAATCCACCACCATCTTTACTAAAAATTATGTTTTTAATTTTTTCAAAAAAATATATACCAATAATCTATTATAAATATAAACTCTTAAACTTCATTATGTATGAATTAAAATTATACATAAATTACTTTTAAAGAAAGTTTTAATTCATTAATTTAAATTTTTACTATATTCTAATGTAATATCTACTTGTTTCTCTTCATTATTATTTTCATCAATGTTATTTTCTGATTTCGTGTTATTTATACTTAAATTTTTGATACTTCTAAAATACTTTGAAGAATTTACACTATTTAAAAATTCTTTTAATTCTTCTTTATTTCCACAATGTTTTAATTTTACATATATATTATTATTTTCATTTTCTATGCTTTTAACGCTAACATAAGGCTTTTCACTTAACTTTTCTAAAATAGAAGAACAATCTATATTTTTAGTATTGTTACCATCTTCAACCTTTATAAGTAAACTATTTTTATCTTCTTTAATTAAAGTATTCTTGTTATTTAAGTTTATATTAAACAATATAATAATTGGAAGTATTAATAAATTTATTATAAAAATAAATTTATGCATATTCAATTTTTTCAATTTTATCACTCCATAATAAATTTAAATTTATAAAATTCTTCTTCTTTTTCTGGTGCATCTAAGCTTTTAATATTTATTTTTTTATTTTCTTCTAATAAATTTAATAAACTATAATAGTTACGTAAATCTGAACATTTTCCTTCTAAGCTTGCTTTACCATCTTTTATATTAAAGCTGTCAACTACAATTCCTTCATTTATATTTTCATATAGATTTATAAAAAGAGTGTAGTTTCTATCTGTTTTATTATTATAATTATTATTTTTTTCCTTTTTTAAATTCAAGTTATAGATTTGTTTATTTATATCATCTATATCTTTCCTATTTAATAATGCTTTATTAAAAAATATAACATTTATGGTTAATAAAATAATTATTAGTATCATATATTTTTTTATATCTTTTTTATGTGTGCTTTCTATATAACTTTCTGGTATAAAATTAATTTTCAATTTAACTTTCTCCTAATTATATTATTTTTTTATAATCCCTTTCTTTAAATTTTTCTAAAGGAACAAAGTTATACTCTTTTAGTTCATCTTTTATAAAATCTTCTTCTACATTTATTCCGTATATAGTGTCTAGACTTATTTTTAATTCTCTTGCTTTTTTTAAAACCTTTTCTATTTTATTCTGTTCTTCTTCTCCTTCATAAATAAAATTACTATAAATCAAATTATTTTCTGAATAAAGTATTATATATGTATATTTTTTATGCTTAAATAGAAAAATATAATTTTTTTCTTTCATGTATTCTTTGTATAAATTTAATACAGAGAACTGTATGGAATATATACCTTCTATATTATTACACTCTAACATATATTTTTTTAGCATATTATTGTTACCTATATTGATGCAAAAAATTATACTTTCCATACTGGTTTTATTTTTCTTTAAAATATCATAGCTATATAATATATTGTCTATATCTCTAAATTCATATATTAATTCATTTTTTATTAATTCATTTATTTTATTTTTATTGTTTATCCTAGGTAATGTTATAAATTTAGCATATACTCTTTCTCCCTCTAGTATTAGATACAATTTTCTTTTTTCCATATTAACTATTTTTATTATATTGTCTCCTATGATACTCTTTTGTTTTAATTTATTAAATTTCATATTCTTTAAACATACATTACTTTTATCCATTTCCAATAAATTAATATTTTTAAACAATTAATTACTCACTTTCCTTTCGTAGGATACATATTCCCTTTTATAAAATATATTAGAATCCTTAGTAGAAATTTTGTATTTTTCTTGCTTATAAAAAATTTTATTCTTGTAATAATCTATTATTAGATCTCCATTATAAAAGTAGGCTAAGGTATTATTAAAAGTAAATTTAAAATTATTATCTAAACTTCTTATAAACTCATTTATATTATATGAGCTTATATTATCTATATTTTTATAAAAAAACTTATCAATATAGGATAATATATATTCCCTATCTTTTTGTACCCTGTTTATTTTACTTAAAGATTTAAACTCTTTACCGCTGTTTTGCCACTTTATATTTTCCATTTTAAGTATAAATAAACTAGAAAACATACATAATCCTCCCATAAGCAATGCATACAAAAGTATATATCCCTTTTTTATTCTTTTTTTATTAAACATCTTGTATATTTTTTACCTTTCTTTCCTACTATTTTTAAATGTATTACATCTCCATTTTCCTTTACATTAAATTCTTTTACACCTCTACATACATTATTAGTAGTAGGTGAATATTTAGCACCATAGCTTATTATTATATTTCCAGTTCTATCTTTTCTTATATAGTCATATCCTTTACCATCATACCTTTCTATTTTTATAGAATCTCCTACAACCATTGATGAAGCTTCTCTATCTAAAATATGTTTTATAATATTAACAGCTTCTTCTATATAAATAGCTTCTAATGCCTCTTCTCTTTTAATTTTATAATTACTTGTATATTTCACAGTTACTTTAATTATATAAAGAGAAACTATAGACATAATTGATAATCCTATTAAAATTTCTATTATAGAAAATCCTTTCTTTTTTATCATCTTTTGTACCTGCCTTTATAAAATTCACATTCTATCTTCTTTTTTTCTTCTCTTTCTTCATAATTTAATATTAAATTAACTTTAAATATATCGTCTCCACTAATTCTCATTTCTAAATAAGGTTTCTTTTGTGGAGCAATATTTGTGAATAATATTTTTGTATCTTTATTTTTCTCAAAATCCCATTCCATTTCATCTTTATGTATATATAATTTATTTTCATTTTTTAATTTTTTTAAATCTTCATAAGTAAAATTGTACATAGCTTCATTTTTTATCCTTTGTAAAAACCCTATGTGTTTTTCCCTCTCCGTATATTCACATTTTATTTTAGAAGAATTTTTCCCAACTGTTAAAGCACCTCCTAAAAGCATTATAAATATTGATAATGCACATAAAATTTCTATAATTATAAAACCTTTTTTATCCTTTAAATTCAACATGAGCTGTTCCAACACAAATAGTTACTTTGTGTGCCTTCCCTTCTTTATCTTTAAACTTTACAGTACAAGCATTACTAGTAAAACCTCTATTATCTACAACTATTTTTCCTCCTGGTGAATTTACTGATTCCATAATAATTTCCTTTGGAAAATGCAATTCTTCTTTATATGTATAAGCTATATTAAATGTCATCTTATTGTCCTTAGTATTAAAATAAATATATCCTTGCTTTTTTTCTTCTCTACATATTTTTCTAGAATTATTTATAAAGTTTACTAAAGAAACTCCCATTTCATCTACTGCAATATTATTTTTTATTTTGTTATAACTAGATACTTTTATAAAACTAACAGTAAATACTATAATACATAAACTCATAAAAAACATTAATTCTATTAAGGTGACACCTTTCTTATGTATGCATTTATCCAATACTTTCACTCCTTATTAAATTTCATACTAGTATTTTGTACTTGAGAAAATTTCATGATTCATTTCTAAATATAAATATATTGCATTAATGTATTTGCTTAAACACAATATGTTGTATTCGTATTAGAAATCTTTTAATTATGCAATTTGCTCACTTAAAATAGAATTTGTTTTAAAGATATAAAAGTTAGAAAATTTATATGGACACATATTGTAGTATAAAAGACCATTAATTAAAGCTGAAAAGTTTTAATATATTTTGACTATAAAAATGAAAGTACTAGGAATTATATTCATTTTAGAATATTTGAGAAAATTACATAATTAATTTTCAAATATAAATATATCAATATATTGCATTAATATATTTGTTTAAACATAATATGTCATATGTACATTAGGAATTTTAAAATTATGCAAATTTGATTACTCAGCTAATAAAATTTAAATTTATACTATTTAGGAAATATGGTTTTATTATTCTTTTTCACAACATAACTATTTCCTTCAAGATCTATTTGTACTATATAGTTTTCATTATCGCTTTTATAAGTAACATCCACTGCTTTCCCTCCACTAGATTCACTAGCTGAATCTACTATAAATCCTGTAAAAGTTTCTATATCTTTTCTTAAATTACTAGTGTTCAAGCTTTCATTATTTTCGTTATAACTATTAAGAGCAGCTACTTGGATTTGTTTTCCTGTATTTATAGCTTTAGTATCTTTTGCTTTGTCTTTATATGCTGAAAGTTTTGGTACCAAAAAACTTGCTAATATAAGTATTATAGAAATGACTACCATAAGTTCTATAAGAGTAAAACCTTTCTTTTTTTCAATTTTTTTAAAAGTTAAATTCATATTTTTATCCTCCTATAATATAGTTGCAATCTTTTATAAAAAATCTTGTTATTTTCTATAAAATTTAATAAATGTAATTTCGGGAAAAAAGGAAATTGCATAGTTGGTTTTAAAATATAAATATGTGAATATATTTATTTAATACAATATGTTGTATATGGAATTAGAATTTTTCTAATTATGTAATTTGCTTAATTATTTAATAAATATATAAAATCGTATAAATAATCTAATTTTACGTCTATTCAAATAAATTTTTAAATTAAGTCTACTAAATTCATCATTGGAATAAATACATAAATGAATATTATGCATATTATTAAGGACATGAAAATTATTATTGTGGGTTCTATAAGTTTTACACTTATTTTCAATTTTTCTTCTAAATCCTTTTTTAAAATAGTATAAACACTATAAAAGCTTTCCTCTAACCTTCCACTTTCTTCTCCTACATGTACCATTGATAAAAGTATCTTGTTAGAAAAATTGCAGTTGTTTAAAGAAAAACTTATACTCTTTCCATCTTTTATATTCTTGTTTAAATTTTTTATATTATCTTTAAATATATAATTATCTGTAACTTCTTCTAGTAATTTTAGAGATTTATTTATAGGAATGCCTGATTTTATCATTAAATTCATGCTATTAGAAAAATTGCATATAAAGATATTTTCATAGATTTGTCCTAATATTGGTATTTTTATTTTAAAATTATCAATTGCATACTTTATTTTATATTTTTTATGAAAAACTCTGTTACTTAATAAAATAAAACTTATACTTATAAATAATATTCCCAAAATAACATTAAAAATCTTAATTGCAGTAATAATACCTAATGTTTTTTTAGGAATACTTCCCCCTAGTTCATTGAATACTCCTATAAAGCTAGGTATCACCATATGTATTAGTATGTATAACATTATTATAAACACTACTAAAACTGTTATAGGATATACTAAAGCATTTTTTATTTCTTTATTAAACTTATATTTATTTTCATAGAAATTTTTCAAATCATAAAGAACTTGTTGAATTCTTCCACTTTCCTCTCCTATATATAACATATTTAATAAAAATTTAGGATATATATTACTGAAAGCTTTGAAACTATCGTAAATACTATCTCCTCTTAATATATTATTTCTTATATTATAAAGGCTATTTTTTATACTATCATTATTAAAATCATTATAAATTATATTTATAGCATCTGTTATATTTATTCCCGATGCTATAAGCATATGAAGTTTATTACATAAAATTGAACAATCTTTTAAGGAGATTTTTTCCCTTCTTATTTTCAATATCTTTTTATTAGTTATATTTAATAAAAAATATCCTTTTTGTTTCAATTCTTTATGAATATTAACTTTTTCTTTTCCACTGCATACTCCTTTTAATGTATTTCCATTAAGATCTTTGGCTTTATAATAAAATAAATCCATATCTATATTTTTATTAACCTCCTTTCTTAAATAGAGTCATCATTTTTAACTTTAGAAAAACTTTATTAAAGATATATACTAAAAGTCAAAATCAAGTTAATTTATATAACCTATATAAAATTTTATTTATATTATTTTTTGAATTTCCTTAAAGGATGTCTTTCCATACTTTAATGCTTTATTAATATTTTCTTTTAAGCTATTTTCTAAGATAATTTTTTCATTATTGTCTTTTATCATATTTTTAATTAGATTCTTTTTTTCTTTGTCAATATTTATATATTCATAAATAATACTTCTGCCTAAATAACCTGTATCATTGCACTTTTCACATCCTTTACCCTTGTATAGCAGAAAATCTTCTTTTATATTTATAAATTCTTTTTCTTCTTTTGAAGGCGTGTAAGATTCTTTGCAATAAGGGCATATTTTTCTTACCAATCTTTGTGAAATAATTCCTCTTAAAGCATCACTTAAAATATATGGCTCTATGTTCATATCTAAAAGTCTTACTATGGATTCTAATGCTCCATTAGTATGCAAAGTAGATAAAACTAAATGTCCTGTTATAGAGGCTCTTATTGCTACTTTAGCTGTTTCTTCATCTCTAATTTCTCCCACCATTATTATATCGGGATCTTGTCTCAATATTGATTTTAAACCTTTTAAAAAGGTTAAATCTCTTTTATAATCTACATTTACTTGATTTATACCTTCTATAGTGTATTCTACTGGTTCTTCAATAGTT
This sequence comes from Clostridium sporogenes, assembly GCA_019933195.1. NCBI lineage: Bacteria > Bacillati > Bacillota > Clostridia > Eubacteriales > Clostridiaceae > Clostridium > Clostridium sporogenes. The sequence continues at coordinate 324,811 of CP082942.1, read as the reverse complement.
ATTATATTCCTTTCCTTATTATTTATATATTTCAATATTGAATATAATGTAGTGGATTTACCACTTCCTGTTGGACCAGTAACCAGGATTAAACCATTTGGCTTTTTAAGCATGTTTTCTATATTTTTTTTATCTTCTTTTAAAAAACCTAAAGAACTTAAACCCTTTATTTTTTCATTTTTATATAGTATTCTTATAACTAATTTTTCGCCGTATACAGTAGGTAATGTGGATACTCTAAAGTCATTATTTTCTCTATAATTATTTTGTATTTTACCATCTTGGGGAATATTTTTTTCTGCTATGTTCATATAACTTATTATCTTTATACGAGTGCAAATAGACATGTAAATCTTTTTAGATATTTTTTTAAATTCTAGTAGAATGCCATCTATTCTAAATCTTATTATAGCAAAATCTTTAAAAGGCTCTATATGTATGTCACTAGCTTTTCGCCAAATAGCTTCTTCTATTATAGAATCTGTTAACTTTATTATAGGCCCTTCTAAATTCTTTTCTTCATTTTTTTCATAAAATACAGTTTTATCTTCTTTTATTTCTTCAGTTTTATATTTTATATCATAGTTTGTATAAAGTCTTTTTATAGTTCCTAAAATATTCTCTTTATTACAAAGTATTATTTTTATATTTTTACTCGTAATAAAAGATAATTTATATATGATATCTTCCTTTAAATAATTTGAAGATGCTATATATAATTGTTCATCAATTATTTTTAGGGGCAATATATTATATTTTTTACAAATATGTTCTGGAAGTAATTTTAATAGAGGTGCATCTATATTTAAAGTATTAAAGTCTATATTTTTCCACTGTTTCTCATCTTTCACTTCTTGGGAACTTTGTATAGTTTCCTCTAAATTTAGATAATTCATAGAAAAGTTCATATTTAATTCTCTCCTATAATAAATTTTGAAATTTTATCTATATTATAGACACTTATATAAAATGTAAACACTTATTTTCTAAATATTAAATTAATTCTACTAAACATACAGAACTACAATTATTTTTAACTAAAACCACACTTAAAATTTTAATATATTTTATCTGATATGTAGATTTTATATTATCTATAAACAGATTTCTAAGCTTTAGAGTGAGTTTTTACTCTCTATAAACCTTATTAACAAAATTCTAAGGAGTTCTAAGTTCTACTCCTTAGACGTCGTTAACCTTTAGGAAAAATTCTTATCCAGTGACGTAGCCGATCTTTACTTTCCCTTTGAAGAAAAGCAGAGAGTCCAAATCTTCGATTTGGTGCCAATGGCTTTCATAGAGTGCGATGGGAATATTAGAGCGGGTAGTCATCGGATAAAATAAAAAAACTATAGATAATTAAAGTTTTTATTTATTAACATTAACTACCTATAGCTTATATTTAATTTATTTTCAGATTAATTTTCTCCCATTATATAATAAGAATTTTCTTCATCAGATAGTATCTCTACTGTATCCTCTTTTTCTTTATAAGTATATATTTCATTTAAAGGTTGATCTTTTATATTTTCATAACCACAAAAATATACATTTCCATTTTCATCTGAAACAATACCACCATTTATGTCTATTTTAGCTGGAAAATCATAAGTAAGTTTAGTTAAGTTTAATGTATTTCCATCGATTTTATATAAATAATCTTTGTTTTCTAAATCATTTTTCCCTAGAAAATACATGTTTTTTGTAGATCTTGTACCTTTATATATTATACTTATTTCTTCACTTATTTTCTTAAAGGTATTGTCTTTTTTATTATAGTAAGAAAGATTATACTTATCTCCCTGTCTACTTAATAAAAGCACGTCTTCACCATTAGTCATAAAATAAGTACAAATTCCTTCTATGCTATCTACATATACTTCTTCTTTATTTTCTTTAACATTATATTTATATATTTTTGCTTTATTATCTTTTTCAGAATTTATTCCATAATATAATATTTCATTTTCATTTAACCATCTAAATACATTTCCAGATACTAATACATCACTTTTTATTTTTATTTCTTTTTTATTTTCCAAATCATATATTTTCATTCCCTCTGCACTTTGAAGAGAATCTTCTTTAAAAGACCTATAGGCTATTTTATTCCCATCTGTTGAAATATCTATATCTGATGCTGAATAAAATTTATCTAAAATTGTTTGTTCTCCATTCTTTATTATAGTTAGTTTGTTTTTGTTAAGCTCATTGCCTTTTTCTATGAAATTTGTAAAAACATAAGTCTTATTTTTATTATTGTATTTTACATCTATCACATCTTTGGTTTCCATGGATTTGTTTATATCCCCATTTTCAACATTGTATATATTTGAAGAATCTTTTTCTCTTCTTAATGCTATTACTTTTGTAAAATTAGGAATATCCACTTTTTCACCTTCTGATGTTATGTGACTTTTACACCCAACTAAACCAACAACTAAAAAAACTATCAAAAAATATCCTATATTTTTAAAGCCTTTCTTAAACATTTATACATCTATTTCCCCTCTAAAACAAATATCAGCAGGGCCTTTCATAAAAACACCCTCTTCTTTAATTTCTATAAAAAGCTTACCACCAGGTGTTATTACCTCTGTTGACTTTCCTGTATAATCTAATAAATTAGATGCTATAGTTGATGCACAACAACCAGTGCCACAAGCTAAAGTTGGTCCTGCACCCCTTTCCCAGGTCTTTACCTTTATTTTATTTTTATCTACTATCTCACAGAAATTCACATTAGTTCCTTCTTTAAATAAAGATAATTTTTCTATAGTTTTGCCTTCTTCTATATCATATTCATCTAATTTACCAAATATTATAGTATGGGGTACTCCCATATGAAAAGATGTTATTGAATAATCTTTATTATTTTCTTTTATAGATTTATTTATTATTTTTTCTTTTTCATTAGATATTTTTTCTCCTTCAAATATAGGCTCCCCCATATTAATAGTAATATATTTCACTTCATTATCTTCAATATCTAAAAAAGCTTCCTTTAATCCATCTCCTGTTTCTATTATCATAGGGTTTTCTTTTACTATATCTTTTTCCCATACATATTTCGCAAAGCATCTTATACCATTTCCACACATAGAAGCATAAGAACCATCTGCATTTATTATAACCATTTGTATATGAGCTTTTGCATTACTTTCTCTTACAAATAAAATACCATCTGCTCCTATACTAAAGTGTCTATCACATAATTTTTGTGTTAATTTTTCTTCTTTTCCTATAAGCTCTCCCTTCCTGTCATCTAAAACTATAAAATCATTGCCAGTTCCAATCATTTTAGTAAACTTCATACTTGTCACACCCTTTACATTATCACTTATAATTATTTTTATTGATAGCTTTTAATCTTACATATAATATAACTTCATTTTTAGTTTAATTTCCTAAAAATAAGTTTACTACGACAGTGTTTTAATATCAATATACAAAATATAAACTTTATTTTAAAAAATTAAAATGGTATACTAATATAAGTTTAATAGTATTGCCATTAGCATAATTTGCTATATACATTATATTATACCATTTTAAGGAGGAGTTTTTATGGCTTTAGATGGGATTTTTTTATTTAGTATAATAAATGAAATGAAAACCAAAATATTAAATGGTAGAGTAGATAAAGTAACTCAACCAGAAAAAGATGAAATAGTTTTATCCATAAAAAATAATAGAAAAACTTATAAACTTTTGATTAGTTCTAGTGCTGTATACCCTAAAATACATTTTACGGATATTCTTAAGAAAAATCCTATGCAGCCTCCTATGTTTTGTATGGTTCTTAGAAAATACTTAAATTCTTCTAAAATAATAAATATAAGACAATTGGATACTGACAGAATAGTTTTAATAGACTTTGAAAGTGCTGATGAAATGGGATTTAATAGTATATATACATTAATTGTAGAAATCATGGGAAGACATAGTAATATAACTTTAGTAAGAGAAAGAGACAACTTAATAATGGATAGCATAAAACATGTTACTCCTGAAATTAACAGTGTAAGAAATCTATATCCTTCTATAGAATATACGTATCCACCAGCATCTTTAAAATTAAATCCTTTTAATTTCTCAGTAGAGGATTTTAAAAATTATATACAGGATAATAATGTTAAACTTAATAAAAATATGTTTTCTAATATTTTTACAGGAGTAGCAAGACAATTTTCTAATGAAATTGCTTATAGATTAGAAGAAAATAATCTAGAAATTGCTTTAGAAAATATACATGGAATATATGTTGTTATAAAAAATATATTTGATTCTATAGAAAACAAAGAGCTTTCCTTTAATTGCTATTTGGATAAAGATATTGTAAAAGATTTTTATTGTATAGATTTCCATAGTTTAAATAATTTTAAAAGTATACATTATGAAAGTCCTTCCCTTCTTATAGAATCCTTTTATTTTGAAAAGGATAAGGCAGATAGATTGAATTCTAAAAGTTCTGATCTTCAAAAATTAATAAATCTAAACATTGAAAGATGTGAAAAAAAGATTAAAATATTAGAAGGAAACTTAAAGGATTGTAATGAAAAAGAAAAATTTCAAATATGTGGAGAAATTTTAACTGCTAATATATATGCTCTTAAAAAAGGTATGGATAAAGTAAATCTTTTAAATTATTACACTAATGAATATATGGATATAAAATTAGATCCTAACAAAAATCCTTCTGATAACATACAAAAATACTTTAAAAAATATAATAAGCTAAAAAAGACTGAAATTGCAGCTAAAGAACAAATAAAATTTGCTTTAGATGAATTAGAATATCTTAATTCCGTTTTAACTAGTATAAAAAATGCTGATAGCTATGATGATATAGAGGAAATAAAAAGAGAACTTATTGAAACAGGTTATATTAAATTTAAGAGAAAAAACAATAAGAAAATAAAAAATACAAAACCATTGCACTTTATTTCTTCAGATGGCATAGATATTTATGTAGGAAAAAACAATATACAAAATGACTATTTAACATTAAAATTTGCTAACAACCATGATATTTGGATGCACACAAAAAATATACCCGGTTCCCATGTAATAGTTAAAAATTTCCAAGGAAATATCCCAGAAAAAACTTTAGAAGAAGCTGCCACTTTAGCAGCCTTTTATAGTAAATCTAAAGACTCTGCAAAGGTTCCTGTAGATTATACAGAAGTTAAAAATGTTCACAAGCCTAATGGAGCAAAACCAGGTATGGTAATATACTATACAAATAAAACCATATATATAGATCCAAAAGATTTAAATTTAAAACAAATTTAAAAATAAAATCTAGAATAAAAATAACTAACTAAATATATTTGTAAGAGGAGTACACTAACAATATGACTAATATAAAATTATATATACAATACGATGGTTCTAAATACAACGGCTGGCAAAAACAAAAAGAAAATGATAATACTATCCAAGGGAAAATTGAAAATGTACTTTCCCTTATGACAGGAGAAGATATAAATTTAATAGGTTCTGGTAGAACAGATGCAGGAGTACACGCAAATATGCAAGTGGCTAATTTTCATACAAATTTTCAATGTTCTACAGATGACATACTAAACTATTGTTATGAATATTTACCTAAAGACATTGTAGTTTATGATGCCTTTCATGTGAATGAAAGATTTCACTCTAGGTTAAATGTTAAAAAGAAAAAGTATACCTATAAGATTTGTAATAAAAAATTTCATGATGTATTTTCTAGAAAATACTCTTATCATATACCAGAAACTTTAAACATAGAAGCTATAAAAGAAGCTACTACTTATTTAGTTGGAAGGCATGATTTTGCTTCTTTTACTGCAGCAAGATCAAAAAAGAAATCAACTGTAAGAACTCTTTATAGTATAGATATTATAGAAAAGGATGGCTATGTAGATATAGTATATTTAGGCAGTGGATTCTTACATAAAATGATAAGAATATTAACTGGTACTCTTATAGAGGTAGGTCTAAATAACTTGAATCCTCTAGATGTAAAAGCTATACTAGAAGCAGAGGATAGAAGGAAATCAGGTCCTACTGCTCCAAGTCAGGGATTGTTTATGACTAGTGTAGATTATGAATAATTAATACTTATTTAGATTACATTAAAATAGATTTAATTTTAATATGTTAAAGCATTAGCGTTCAACATTTGGAAATAAAATACTATTAACAAAATAGATATGAAAATTCATGGAATTGTTCCATAAATTTTATAATGAAAAAATCAGCAACCTTTGCTTTAGTATAATTACCCGAAAATATACTGCAAGGAGGTTGCTGATTATTAATATAGATAATTATAATATGTTATTTCAAAAATTTATAGACCTAATTGATTGGAAATCCTTGAAAATAGCTTCTTTTAAGTTAAATATTGATTATTTAACTATAGAAAATCACCTTAAAACTCTGATTTATTTTCAAATAGCAGAGCTAGATTATTTAAGGGATATTTATGAATTTATGCAATCAAAGTCTGATTTAAATCAAATAATAAAAGGCGTTAGCCTTGGAAGTTTATCAAATTATAACAACAAAATAAATTATACTGTATTGCTTCCTGTAATTAATAGTATTTTAATCAAATCTTTTATTTCAATTCCTACAAATAAAAGAATTAAAAAATTCGGTTCTGTAAAACTTATAGATTCTTCAACTATTAGTACGTGTATAACTTATTTTAAATGGGCGGAATTTAGAGCTTCCAAAGCAGGAATTAAAATTCATACAAAATTTGATTTAGGAAAAGGTATTCCTGAAACAATAGTCGTAACTAATGCTAAAGAACATGATAAATCACCACTTGAACAATTAATAACTGAAAAAAATTGCATTTATATTTTTGATAGAGCATATGTTGATTATCGATGCTTTGATGGGTATTCCCAAAATAATAAGTATTTCATATCTAGACTTAAAAACAACGCCCTTGCTAGTGAAGTTAAAAATTTGGATATAACTTATTGTGATGATAATCATAGATTATTAGATAAAGATACTGAAATAATTTATGACAAGATTGTTTACTTAGGACATAACTATAATTATAAAACTGAAGAAAAGTATAGAGTTATAAAAATCGTAGATTCTCAAAATAGAGAAATAACATTTGTAACTAATATATTTAATTTATCCACTGAAGAAATATCATGGCTATATAAAAAGCGTTGGGAAATAGAACTTTTCTTTAAATGGATAAAACAAAATCTTAAAATTAAAAGATTTATAGGACATAGTTTAAATGCTGTAATGATGCAAATAATATCAGCAATAATGACTTTCCTAATGCTAAGACTTATAGAAAAAGAATTTATTACATCCTTCGGATTAACCATTATAAAGCGTAGAATAAAACATTGTTTAAGTAAAAAAATAAATTCAACAGAATTCTCATGGGCTAATTTTTTAGGTGGATAAATAAACATAAAACTCCATATAAATCCACAGGCTAACGCTTTGGGTATTCTATACCCTTTTTTATAGGTATAATAATGAAACTAATCCTAAATTTAGAATACAGATAATCTAGGATTAGTTTTTTTAATGTCAATATAAAATATTTTCTAATTGATGAACGCTAGTGATGTTAAAGATAAAAGTATATTCTTAAAAAATATCTATTATATATATTTTTTATCTTTACTAATTAAAATTAAATCTATTTTTTACTTTTTTATACTCTTTATATAAAGTCCATTTTCTTATTATATTTTTTTATATACTTTAATATATAAAATCTATTTTTAAACTATATATTCTTTATCCGATGACTAAACGATCTAGCACCTTCTTCAAAATAGAAATAAAAGGCATTTGTGTCTATGGATAATTATTTCTAAGCTTTAGTAGAAATAAAAATTCTACCTGAAAGTAAAAAAATATATTTTTATCTTTTAATGTACATAATCTACTATTTTAGTTATAAACCGATTGTTATTAGAGTAACCAACTATTTCCTTTATTACAATTTGCTGAAGAGGCACTCCAGCCATGCTTATAGTTCTTTCTAAAGCTGAATATTTTTTGCCATCAATTGATAAAGTATAATTATTAACCACTTCACATTTTCTCCCTTTATTGTTTAAATATTCGCAGGCTGCATTTATTAAATCCTTCTGATTAAAATATCTATCATCTAGCTCTATTACAAATCTTTCTTTAGAGAACATATTAATCCCCCTTTTATAATACAAATTATTTTCTAACCATCAAATTCTACTAATGGAACTTTAAATTTTCTTATTCCACCTCTAGGATTTTCTACATCATCTTTATATCTTGGAATCAAATGAATATGAAGATGCATTATGGTCTGTCCAGCATCATATCCTATATTTACTCCCACATTATATCCTGTAGGCTCATACTGTATATCTAACATTTCCTTTACTTTGTGCATAAGAGAATATATACCTTTTAACTCTTCTTCTGTGGCTTCAAAGAAACTCTCAAAATGCCTTTTAGGAATTATTAATGTATGGCCCTCATTTACTGGAAATTTATCTAAAATGGCAAAAGCTACCCTATTCTCTGCCATTATTTCTGTAGGATTATAATTACAAAATACACACTTATTCATATATTAGTCTCCTTTACTAAGTGAGAAAATTGCATAATTTATTTTTAAATATAAATATCAATATTAAACACAATATGTTGTATAAGCATTAGGAATCTTTTAATTATGCAATTTGCTCAAGTATAAATTAGTTTATAATTTAATTTTAAAAATTTTATATCTAATTCTACTTTTTAAATTTTATTATATTTAATATTATACCACTATAAATATAAAATTTTTATATTATACTATTTATTGCTAATACTTGTTATTGCTAACACTGGTTTTTAAAGACCATATTATAAAAGGAAAAATTCTAAGTTAGATTTTTTCCTTACTTAGAATTTTACTAATATAATATTATTTTTATACTCGTTGTACTTAAATATATAGCCTCACAAATTTATATTACAAAGAGTGGATATACAATTTATGATATAAATTTATAATTTCATGAAAAGCTATATAATTTATTTTGTTTATGAATTATATTTTAATTTGTACATTTATCTTTTTTTATATTTCAAATAAACTATTATAGCCATAATAATTATTATTAGACCTCCTAGTATGCTTAAATAATCTGGCACTTCCATCCATATAAAGAAACCAATTATAGAAGAAAAGACTATATTAGTATAATTGTATATAGCTACTTCTGATGCTGGTGCATATTTATATGCATAAGTTAATGAATATTGTGCAATTGCAGCAAAAATTCCTGTTAATATTAAACTAAATTTTTATTAATTATATTTATTTAACTTATAAAAATTCGAAAAATATAATACATTACTTTTTATTTATAACATATATTTATTACTTAATGTAAATTGAGTGAATTTGAAATCATTTCATTAAATTTAATAATTATTTTATATAAGTTACATATTGTAATTTAATATAATAAATAATAAACTTAACTAATTTCCTGAAATAATAATCTTATTTCAACAAATGAAGAAATGCTTGCATTATAATGGTTATTTGAATAATTAACGTCTTTGAATAATTTACCATTTTAAATTATACTGTTATTAAAATCAATTTTTAATTGATTGATTCTTATATACCATAGTTATATTTATTATGAATTTAATCAAATATATTTTGCATAAATTCACTTAAATGTTAGCTTATATATTTAAATTTTGAGGAGGTTATTTTTTATTATGCTTTATTCTTCGAAAAACAAAGAAAGTGATGATTCTTATGCTACCCCCATCTTTGGTATAACTAAGGACAACTATTCAATTCCTAAGTATAAAATTAATAAAAATTCTATTGCTCCTGATATAGCTTATAGAATGATTAAAGATGAACTTATGAATGAAGGCAACGCTCGTTTAAACTTAGCTACTTTTTGTCAAACCTATATGGAAGATAAAGCTACTAAGATTATGGCAGAAACTCTGCAAAAAAACGCTATTGATAAATCAGAATATCCTCAAACTACAGAAATGGAAAATCGTTGCGTTAATATAATTTCAGATCTTTGGAACGTACCAAAGGATATGGAATTTTTAGGCACTTCTACTGTAGGTTCTTCTGAAGCTTGTATGTTAGGCGGTATGTCTATGAAATTCCGTTGGCGAGATCAAGCTAAAAAAGCTGGTATTGATATTAATAACAAAAAGCCTAATTTAGTAATATCTTCTGGATATCAAGTATGCTGGGAAAAATTCTGTGTATATTGGGATATTGAAATGCGTACTATTCCTATGGATGAAGATAATCTGAGTTTAAATGTAGACAAAGTTTTTGATTATGTAGATGAATATACTATAGGAATTATAGGTATTTTGGGTATAACTTATACGGGTAAATTTGATGACATTAAAGCATTAGATGATGCCCTTGAAAAATATAATAATGACCATGATATAAAGGTATATATACATGTAGATGCTGCTTCTGGTGGTCTTTTTACGCCTTTTATCAATCCAGAAATTTTATGGGATTTTCGTTTAAAAAATGTGGTTTCTATAAATGCCTCTGGTCATAAATATGGATTAGTTTATCCAGGAATAGGATGGATACTTTGGAAAGATCAAAAATATCTTCCTAAGGAATTAATATTTGAAGTAAGTTATTTAGGAGGCACAATGCCAACCCTAGCAATTAATTTTTCTAGATCTGGAAGCCAAATTATAGGACAATATTATAACTTTTTA